>DASXYE010000241.1:0-40155 GCA_036502695.1 Jatrophihabitantaceae bacterium | reverse complement strand
GGCTCTTCGCGCGAGCGCTCATCGCGTTCTCGGTTGAGCCACCTGTGGTCACCTTCATCTACGCCTCCCATCGCGCGTTCTTCGAGTTGTCCGCGCTTCGTGTCGCTAGGACGTCCTTAAGGGCGGACAACTTTGGCCGGGGTGGTGTCAGCTCGGCGTGTCGGGTGGACGCCTCGAACGGGTGTTCGCCTAAGCTGTGGACAGCCAGAGCTTGTCCACAACTTCGCCGAACGCGGCGTAATTGTCGGCGATTGGCTCTAGCGTCTCGGCTGACAACTCGTGAACTAACGAATGAGGTGGCCTGATGGCAGCAGGTTTCGATCGCGACAAGGCACTCGATGTCGCCCTGGCGCAGATCGACAAGCAGTACGGCAAGGGATCGGTGATGCGCCTGGGTGAGCGCGCCGCTGCCCCGATCGAGGTGATCCCCACCGGGTCGATCGCCTTGGATGGCGCGCTGGGCATCGGTGGCTACCCCCGTGGCCGGATAATCGAGATCTACGGTCCGGAAAGCTCGGGTAAGACCACAGTTGCCCTGCACGCAGTGGCCAACGCCCAGGCGAACGGCGGTATCGCCGCGTTCATCGACGCCGAGCACTCGCTCGACCCCGACTACGCGAAGGCGCTGGGGGTCGACACCGACGCGCTGCTGGTCAGCCAGCCCGACACGGGCGAGCAGGCGTTGGAGATCATGGACATGCTGATCCGCTCCGGCGCGATCGACATCGTCGTGATCGACTCGGTGGCCGCACTCGTGCCCCGGGCCGAGATCGAAGGCGAGATGGGCGACAGCCACGTCGGCCTGCAGGCCCGGCTGATGAGCCAGGCGCTGCGCAAGGTCGCCGGCGCGCTCAACAACTCCGGCACGACCGCGATCTTCATCAACCAGCTGCGCGAGAAGATCGGCGTCATGTTCGGCTCGCCCGAGACCACCACGGGCGGTAAGGCGCTGAAGTTCTACGCGTCGGTCCGGCTGGACGTGCGCCGCATCGAGACGCTGAAGGACGGCGGCGATGCGGTGGGCAACCGCACCCGGGTGAAGGTCGTCAAGAACAAGGTCGCCCCGCCGTTCAAGCAGGCCGAGTTCGACATCGTCTACGGCCAGGGCATCAGCCGCGAGGGCTCCCTGATCGACGTGGGCGTCGACCAGGGAATCGTCAAGAAGTCGGGTGCTTGGTATACCTACGAGTCCGATCAGCTCGGCCAGGGCAAGGAGAACGTCCGCAGCTTCCTGCGCGACAACCCCGATCTGGCCGACGAGATCGAGAAGCGGATCAAGGAGAAGCTGGGCATCGGGGCCCGGGTCGACGGTGAGACGAGCGAAGCGGTCGAGCCGTTGCCGGCGCCGGTCGACTTCTAGGACCGTGACATGACGGCACAACCCGTCGAACCACCTCCCGAGGACGAGCAGGACGCGCCGGGCGACCCCGAGTCGGTCGCCCGGGCGATCTGCCTGCGCCTGCTCGCCCAGCGGGCGCGCACCCGGGCCGAGCTCGCCACGGTGCTGCGCCGGCGCGGCGTTCCCGACGACGCAGCCGGTGCCGTGCTGGCCCGGTTCACCGAGGTCGGGCTGATCGACGACGAGTCGCTCGCGCAGAACTACGCGCTGGCCCAGCATCAGGAACGAGGGCTCGCCGCCCGGGCGGTGGCGGTCAAGCTGCGTCAGCGCGGGCTACCTGACTCCGCGGTCGAGGCGGCGTTGGGCCTGATCGATCCGGACAGCGAGCGGGTGGCGGCCCGCCGTCTGGTGGCCCGCAAGCTGCCCAGCCTTCGCGATCTTGCTCCCGAGGTCCGGACCCGCCGGCTGATCGGCCTGCTGGCTCGGCGCGGATACTCGCCGGCACTGGCCGCCGACGTCGTGCGCGAGGCGCTGGCTGACGAGATTTCGCCGGGTATCGCCGACAGCCTCATCGCTGAGTGATCGGTCCGGCAAAGCCGCATCCTCGGCCGACTTACGCGTGCCTTACTTGACCAGCCGGGGCCGCCTTCTTAGCCTCGGGGGTATCAGGATGACGCTCGGGCTCGTCGCAGATGAGCCATATATAGATCCCGACCGCCGCCGATGAGAGAGGACTGATTGCCGCCTCGGTGACCTATCCGCCGTGAGAATCCATCACTGGGCGGGCGCAGCGGCTCGACGCGTCATGCGCGGCTGCTGCCCGAGGGCAGGTATGCGCGCACTCCTGATGCCGGACGACGAAGGCAGAGGAGGCGGCGATGCAAGGGGTTCTGTACGCGGCGATTGGGGCCGTCTTCATCCTCGGCGTGTTCTTCGTCGACTCCTATCGCCGTCGCGGTTCGGCCCAGGCCGCCCGGGCCGCGCACGCCGCCCACGATGCCGCCGAGCGCGAATCCGCGTTGGAGGAAGCCACCGCGCACGCCGACTCCGCTCGCCGGGTGGCCGAGGCCGAGGCCGCCTCCGTCCGGCAGCTCGCCCAGAACGAGGCCGAGTCGGCCCGCCGCGCCGCGCAGTCCGAAGCCGAGGCCCTGCGGCGCGCCGCCGAGTCCGATGCCGCCAGCGCCGCCGCCGCCGCGCAGAGCCTGCGGGCCAAGGCCGAGGCCGACGCCGAGGAACTGCTGGTCGCCGCCCGCCGTCAGGCCGAGAGCGAGGTCAGCCGGTTGACCGCCGGGGTGCGCGAGACCGAGCGCGACTTGTCCGTGCAGGCGATGCGCCTGGACGAGATGCAAGAACGCCTGGACGCCCAGGCCGTCCGGCTGGAGACCGAGGCCACCGACCTGGACCGGGCCCTGCGGCAGCTCGCCGACCGCGAGCGCGAGGTCGCCGAGATCAACGAGCGGCTCACCGCCCGATCCGCGGACCTCGACGAGCGAGAGACCGCCCAGCAACGCGAGCTGGAGCGGGTCGCCGGGCTGAGCGCGGACGAGGCCAAGGCCGAGCTGCTGACCAGCGTCGAGGCCGGCGCCCGCCGCGACGCCGCCACCCTGGTGCGCTCCATCGAGAACGAGGCCCGCTCCGAGGGCACCGAACGGGCGCGGGCGATCGTCGTCGAGGCCGTGCAGCGGGTGGCCAGCGAGCAGACCACCGAGACCGTGGTCAGCGTCTTGCACCTGCCGGGCGATGAGATGAAGGGCCGCATCATCGGTCGCGAGGGTCGCAACATCCGCGCGTTCGAGGCGGTCACGGGCGTCAACGTGATCATCGACGACACTCCCGAGGCGGTGCTGCTGTCCTGCTTCGACCCGGTCCGCCGCGAGGTCGGCCGGCTGACGCTGGAGAAGCTCATTCTGGACGGGCGGATCCACCCGCACCGCATCGAGGAGATCTACGAGGCGAGCAAGGCCGAGGTCGACGAGCTGTGCTTGCGTGCGGCCCGCGACTCGCTGGCCGAGGTCGGCATCTCCGACCTGGACGAGCATCTGCTGCCCACCCTGGGCCGGCTCAAGTACCGCACGAGCTACGGGCAGAACGTCCTGGGCCACCTGCTCGAGACCGCCCACATCGCCGGGGTGATGGCCGCCGAGCTGGGCATCGAGCCGACGTTGATCAAGCGGTGCGCATTCCTGCACGACATTGGCAAGGCGCTCACCCACGAGGTCGAGGGCAGCCACGCGATCATCGGCGCCGACCTGCTGCGCAAGTACGGCGAGTCCGAGGCGGTGGCCCACGCCGTCGAGGCGCACCACAACGAGGTCCAGCCGCGCACCATCGAGGCGGTGCTGACCCAGGCCTCGGACACGTGCAGTGCCGCCCGCCCCGGCGCGCGGCGCGAGTCGCTCGAGACCTACGTCAAGCGGCTGGCGCGCATCGAGGAGATCGCGAGCGCCAAGAGCGGCGTCGAGAAGGTCTTCGCGATGCAGTCCGGCCGCGAGGTGCGGGTGATGGTGCAACCGTCCGAGGTGGACGACCTGGCCGCCCAGGTCATCGCCCGGGAGATCGCCAAGCAGATCGAGGACGAGCTGACCTACCCGGGCCAGATCCGGGTCACGGTGGTCCGCGAGTCGCGCACCACCGAAGTCGCGCACTGATTTATCCGGCCTTTCGCGAATCTGCTTGTGGACCCCCTCGCAAGCTCGGGGTCCAACGCAGATCCGCACCGCGACTTCGTCGCGGGTCGCGTCGCGGCGGCGGGCTCTTCGCGCGAGCGCTCATCGCGTTCTCGATTGAGTTAGCTCGGTCGGGTTGCGCGGTTTGACACGCGAGCGCCCATCGCGTTCGTAGTTGCGTTCCGGTCGGCTGGTTCTCGCTCGGCGGTTGGTACTACCTGGACGTATACACTCAGTGTAGAGTGCCTGGCATGACCGTCCCCTTGACGCTGCTGGGCCTGCTGGAACGCGAGCCGAGCCATGGTTACGACCTCAAACGTGACTACGACCTGTACTTCGGCCGGGGCAAGCCGCTGCCGTTCGGGCAGGTGTACTCGACGCTGGCCCGGCTGGCCCGCGACGGCAAGGTGAACGCCGCCGAGGCCGAGCCGGGCGCGGGTCCGGACCGCAAGCGCTACGTCATCACCGAACAGGGCGTCACCGAGCTCGAAACGTGGTTGCGCGAGGCGGTCGAGCCCGAGCCGCACCTACAAACCGTGCTGTTCGCCAAGGTGGTCTTGGCCCTGATGTCCGGCCGCTCGGCGCCTGACTACCTGGACACTCAGCGGGCCGCGCACCTGCAGCGGATGCGCGAGCTGACCGAGATCAAGCGCACCGGCAGCACCGTCGACGCCTTGCTGGCCGATCACGGGCTGTTCCACCTGGAGGCGGATCTGCGCTGGATCGAGCTGACTACAGCCCGGCTGGATTCGCTGGCCAAGGCGGTGACGTCGTGACCGCCGCGGTGCTGGTCGAGGCCCGTGGTGTCGCCCTGTCCTTCGGGCCGACGCCGGCCCTGCGCGGGGTGGACGTCGCGATCGCGGCCGGCGAACTACTCGCGGTGATGGGCCCGAGCGGATCGGGCAAGTCGACGCTGCTGCACTGCCTGGCCGGCATCCTGGTGCCCGACGTCGGCGAGGTCCACTACGCCGGCCAGCGGATCGACACCCTCGGCGAGAACCGCCGGAGCGCGTTGCGGCGCGAGCACTTCGGCTTCGTGTTCCAGTTCGGCCAGCTCGTCCCGGAGTTGACGGCCGAGGAGAACGTCGCACTGCCGTTGTTGCTCAACGGGATCGCCCGGGCCGAGGCGATCACCCGGGCGCGCGGCTGGCTCGATCGGCTCGACCTGGACGGGTTGGGCGGGCGGCGTTCCGGTGAGCTGTCGGGCGGCCAGGCGCAGCGAGTGGCGCTGGCCCGGGCCTTCGTCGCCGATCCGCAGGTGCTGTTCGCCGACGAACCCACGGGCTCGCTCGACTCACTCGCCGGCGAGAACGTGATGGAGCTGCTGTCCGCGGCCGCTCGCACGAGCGGCACCACCGTCGTGCTGGTGACGCACGAGGCGCGCGTCGCCGCCTACGCCGATCGCGAGATCGTCGTCCGCGACGGCAAAGTGACCACCCCGGCCTGGGCGGCGTGATGATCCGGCTGGGCCTGCGGCTGGCCGTGGCCGGCGGCCGCGAGGCGATCGGCCGGCTGGCCATGATCGCGATCGCGGTGGGCATCGGCGTCGGGTTGCTGCTGACCGCGCTGGCCAGCATCAACGCGGTCGATGCGCAGAACGCCCGCTACGCCTGGCTGGAGACCGGCTACACCGGCGCGTCCGCCCCGGCGACGCCGAACGTCGACCCGCTGTGGTGGTCGCTGTCGGCCGACTACTACCGCGGCCACCAGATCGGCCGTGTCGATGTAGCCGCTACGGGCCCGCACTCGCCGGTGCCGCCCGGGCTGACGGCGCTGCCGGGTCCGGGCCAGTTCTACGCGTCGCCGGCGTTGACCCGGTTGCTGCGCGACACGCCGCGCGACCAGCTCGGAGTGCGCTTTCCCGGGACCCAGGTCGGCACCGTCGGGGCGGCCGCGTTGCCCGCCCCGAACTCGCTGGTGATCGTCGTCGGGCGTCCGGTGGCGGACCTGGCCGGGCACCGCAACGCCACCCGGGTCACCGCGATCAGCACCACCGTGCCCAGCCAGTGCAACGGCGACTGCGCGCTCGGCGTCGGCATCGACTCCAGCGGCCTGACGCTGATCCTGTCCGTGGTGGCAGCCGCGCTGTTGTTCCCGGTGCTGGTGTTCATCGGCGGCGCGAGCCGGTTGTCGGCCGCCCGCCGCGAGCAACGGTTCGCCGCGATGCGGCTGGTGGGCGCAACGCCGCGGCAGGTGTCGGCGATCGCCACCGTCGAGTCGAGCCTCGCCGCGGTCGTCGGGGTGGGCCTGGGCTTCGGGCTGTTCTTCGCATTCCGTCCGCTCATCGCCGGGATCCCGTTCACCGGCGACCCGTTCTTCACCGACTTCCTCTCGCTCGGACTGGTCGAGGCTCTCGTCGTCGCCGTCGGGGTGCCGGTGGCCGCGGCGGTCGCGGCTCGGATCGCGCTGCGCCGGGTCAACGTCTCGCCGCTCGGCGTGACGCGGCGGGTCACCCCGCGGCCGCCGCGTGCGTGGCGGCTGCTGCCGTTGCTGGCCGGGATCGTCGAGCTGGGCTACCTCGCCTACTTCAGCGACATCGGCGACAGCCACCGGCACAGCAGCAACGAGCAGGCGTTCGCCTACCTGGGCGGCGTCTTCCTGATCATGATCGGGCTGGTCGTCGCCGGGCCGTGGCTGACCATGCTCGCGTCGCGACTCGTGGCGCGCCGAGCCAGGCGGGCCGCGACGCTCATCGCCGGGCGCCGTCTCGCCGACAACCCGCAGGCCAGCTTCCGTGCCGTGAGTGGCCTGGTGCTGGCGGTGTTCGTCGGCACCTGCGCGCTCGGCATCATCACCACGATCGTCGCGTACGGCGGGGGATCGGCCGGCGATCCGCGAGTCTCGGCCGGCACGCTGGTCGACGACTTCGGCGACCGCCCCGACGCTGACCGGTCGGCGCCGGTGCCGACGGCCCGGCTGATGTCGATCCCGGGGGTGGCCGCCGTGGTCACCGTGCATCAGGACGACGGCGTCGCGTTCGGCGGCTTCCCCCGCGAGGTCGTGTCCTGCGCTGAGCTGGCCCGCCAGTCCGCCCTGGGTCGCTGCGCGCCCGGGGCCGCGACGGCGTTCATCATGCCGGTGTTCGTCGGCGGCATAGTCGACAAGACGTCGATGGCCGATCGGATCTGGCCGGCCGCCGACGTCTCGCCGACCGAACTGGCGAACCAACCGATCGCGTCGATCGTGGTGGGCACCGACGGGTCGCGGGCCGCCGTCGAACGATCCCGGACGGTGCTCGAGGCCACCTATTCGACGCCGTTCCCGCCGATGACCCTGGGCGAGCTGAAGGCGCGCGACAACACCGACATCAAGGGCTACCAGCAGCTCGCCAACGTCGTCATCCTGACCAGCCTGCCGATCGCCGGATGCACCCTGGCAATCAGCGTGGCCGGTGGGCTCGCCGAACGGCGGCGGCCGTTCAGCCTGCTGCGGCTGGCCGGCACACCGCTGGCCGTGCTGCGCCGGGTGATCACCCTGGAGGCGGCCGTCCCGTTGATCATCACCGCGCTGGTGTCGGCCGGTGCCGGACTGCTTGCGGCCCAGCTGTTCCTGCGCGCGCAGCTGAACGAGACGGTGCAGGCGCCGAGCCCGGCCTACTACGGGCTGGTCGCAGCCGGGTTGCTGGCGTCGCTGGGCGTGATCGGCTCGACGCTGCCGCTACTTCGGCGGCTGACCGGCCCGGAGGCAGCGCGCAACGAGTGACACTCAGGCCGGGCGCGGGCCGATCGTCAGCAGCGGACGGGCTGGCTCGTGCGCCGGCCCGAACGACCCCGGCCAACGTCGATGCGACGTGATGCCGGAATCGGCCACCAAGTGGTGCGGCGCCGCATAGGTAATCGTCGAGGTGACGACATCCCCGGGCTCCGCTGAGCCGGCCACGTGCACCAGCCGGCCGTCGCGGGCCCGCCCGGACACTCGGCCGGTGGCTCGATCCTTGCGGCCCTCGCCGGTGGCCACGAGCACCTCGACCGAAGCGCCGACCAGGGCCCGATTCGCCTGCCACGCAAGGTCGTCCTGCAGCTCGACCAGTCGCTCGTAGCGTTCCTGCACGACCGCCTTGGGCACCTGGTCGGCCATCGTGGCGGCCGGTGTGCCGGGTCGCTTCGAGTACTGGAACGTGAACGCACTCGCGAACCGGGCCTCGCGCACCACGTGCAGCGTCTGCTCGAAGTCGGCGTCGGTCTCGCCCGGGAAGCCGACGATGATGTCGGTGGTGATCGCCGCGTCCGGCATGGCCTCGCGCACCGACCCGATGATCTCCAGGTAGCGCGACTGCCGGTACGAGCGACGCATGGCCTTCAGCACGGCGTCCGACCCGGACTGCATCGGCATGTGCAGCTGCGGCATGACGTTCGGTGTCTCGGCCATCGCAGCGATCACGTCGTCGGTGAAGTCGCGCGGATGCGGGCTGGTGAACCGCACCCGCTCCAGCCCGGAGATCGAGCCGCAGGCGCGCAGCAGCTTGCCGAACGCGAACCGGTCGCCGAACGAGCGGCCGTAGGAGTTGACGTTCTGCCCGAGCAGCGTGATCTCGATGACGCCCGACTCGACGAGCGCCCGGATCTCGGCCAGGACGTCGCCCGGCCGGCGATCCGTCTCGCCACCCCGCAGCGACGGCACGATGCAGAACGTGCACGTGTTGTCGCAGCCGACCGACACGGAAACCCAAGCGCTGTAAGGGGATTCTCGCCGACTCGGCAGATCCGACGGGAAGTTCTGCAGTGCCTCGACGATCTCGACCTGGGCCTCGGCGTTGTGTCGCGCCCGTTCGAGCAGTACCGGAAGGGCAGCCAGGTTGTGCGTCCCGAACACGACGTCGACCCACGGCGCCTTCTCGACGATGGTGCCGCGATCCTTCTGGGCCAGGCAGCCGCCGACCGCGATCTGCATGCCGGGACGCCGCTGCTTGGCCGGGTAGAGGTGGCCCAGGTTGCCGTACAGGCGGTTGTCGGCGTTCTCGCGCACCGCGCACGTGTTGAAGACCACGAGGTCGACGTCCTCGCCGTCAGAGCCGCGGACGTAGCCCGCGTCCTCCAGCAGGCCGGCCAGCCGTTCGGAGTCGTGGACGTTCATCTGGCACCCGTAGGTGCGGATCGAGTAGGTGCGCATGACCCGTCGAGGATACGTAACCCTAGGGTCGACGAGGTGACCGTGACCGTCCGCGCCGTCGAACCCACCGATTTCGCCGCGTGGTTGCCGCTCTGGCACGGCTACAACGCCTTCTACGGACGGTCCGGTGCCACCGCGCTGCCGGACGAGATCACCCAGCGAACCTGGGCCCGTTTCTTCGACGGGTACGAGCCGGTGCACGCGTTCGTCGCCGAGGACGGCAGCCGGCTGGTCGGGCTGGTGCACTACCTGTTCCACCGTTCGACAACGGCGATCGGACCGGTTTGCTACCTGCAGGATCTGTTCACCGCTGAGGACGCGCGAGGCCGGGGCGTGGGCCGCGCGCTGATCGCCGCCGTGAACGACGCGGCAGCGCAGGCCGGGGCTGCGCGGGTCTACTGGCACACCCACGAGAGCAACGCGACCGCGCAGCGACTCTACGACAGCGTTGCCGAGCGACCCGGGTTCGTCCTGTACCTGCAACACGTGCCGAGCTGACCCGCCGGGAATACCGAATTGCGCGGAACCGTAACGTCGGTCGGGTGCTGACCGGAGACCTCGTCACGTTGCGCGCCGTCCGCGCGGACGACCTGCCGACCCTCTACGAGATCCAGGCGAACCTCGACAACTGGGAGGAGCGCAGCCCGCAGCCGGCGGCACCGCTGACTCGCGAGAAGTTCGACGCGGACGCCGCCCGCCGCCGCGAGGGTGGATCGGTCGGCTTCTCCCTGGTCGCCGAGTTCGCCATCACCGTGGACGACCGGCTGGTCGGCGGCTGCGTGCTGATGAACGAGGACTCGCTCGCCCGGCACGCATCGGTCGGCATCAGCCTCGTGCTCGATGCCGCCGGCAAGGGCTACGGGACGGACGCTCTCCGCGTCCTGGTCGACTACGCGTTCACCCGGCGGAACCTGCGTCGGGTGTACCTGCAGGTCATCGCCTCGAACGAGCGCGCCATCGCGTCCTACCGCAAGGTCGGCTTCGTCGAGGAGGGACGGCTGCGCGAGCACTGCTGGGTTCGCGGTGGCTACGTCGACGAGGTGCTCATGGGCCTGCTGCGCTCGGAGTGGCCCGCCCGTTCGCGCTGACCGGAAGTTGTCCGCGCTCGGACGCGCCATAGCACCGCGAAGCGCGGACAACTCGCTGAGCGGGGGCGCTACTCCGGAATCAGCGAGCGGCGCTGGGCGACCTCGGCCTCGGCCTTGGCGATCCGCGCGGCGTCACCGGAGTTGCGGGCCCGTTCCAGCTTGGCCTCCGCCTCGATCAGCCGGGCGCGCAGTTCGGCGAGGAACGGGTTGGACTCGACGCTGCCCCGCCGCCACTCGGCGTCGACGGCATCGCGTATGCGCTGCTCGGCCGCGCGCATCCGGTCGTCGGTGCGCCGCATCGCGTCGCGCGGTACGTGTCCGGCCTCGTCGTAGCGAGCCTGCAGGCCGCGCAGCGCCGACTGGGCGGCCTTGGGGTCGTTCAGGTCGAGCGCCTCGGCCTCGGCGATGATCGACTCCTTCTTCTTCTGGTTGTCGACCAGCTCGGCGTCGCGTTCGGCGAAGGTCGCCGAGCGGCGCGCGAAGAACGAGTCCTGCGCGGCGCGGAACTTCGTCCACAGTTGGTCTTCGACGTCGCGCCCGGCCCGGCCGGCGGCCTTCCACTCGGTCATGAGGTCGCGCATCGCCGACGCGGTCTCTTTCCAGTCCGAGGACTGGGCGAGCTCCTCGGCCCGCTCGATCAGTTTCTCCTTGGCCTGGCGGGACGCCCCGCGCTCAGCGTCCAGCTGGGCGAAGTGCTGGCCCCGGCGCTTGCCGAACGCGTCGCGCGCCGCGGCGAAGCGCTTCCACAGCACGTCGTCGGTCTTGCGGTCGACGCCCTTGATCTGCTTCCACTCGTCGACGATGGCCCGCAACCGGTCGCCGGACACCTTCCACGACGTCGCGGACTCGGCGATCTGCTCCGCCTCGCCGACCAGCTTCTCCTTGGCCGCGACGGCATCGGCCTTGGCCTGGGCCCGGGCCGCGGCGTTGGCGTCGGCCCGCTCGGACGCCGCCCCGATCAGCGCGGTCAGCCGCGTATCCAGGCTGGCCAGGTCGCCCACCGCCGAGGCCGTCGGCAGCTGCTCGTGCAGCTCGACGGCATGCGTGCGGGTGGCCTGCGGATCGCCGGCCCCCGAGGCCAGCCGCTGCTCGAGCAGCGTCACCTCGGTTTCCAGATCCTCGTAGCGCCGCACGTAGTAGGCGAGGCCGGCTTCGGCGTCTCCGGCCTGCCAGGATCCGACGACGCGTTCGCCTTCGGACGTGCGCACGTAGACCGTGCCGTCCGCGTCGATGCGTCCCCACTCCGAGCTCATGACAGAGCATTAGACACGATCAGCCCGTGTGAGGGGACGGATACTGTGCCATCGTGATCGTCGCGGCCGCATTCTTGCCCAATCCGCCGCTGCTCGTGCCGACCGTGGCGGGCGGCGCTTCGGCCGAACTGGACCCGTTGCGCGCGGCCGGCCGGGTCGCCCTGCACCGGGTTCGCGACAGCGGAGTCGCCCGGATTGCCCTGATCGGTTCGGGGGATACGTCCGCGATGCACTCTCCGGTGGCGCGCGGCAGCCTGTCCGGATACGGCGTCGAGCTCGACGTCCACCTCGGCTCGCCGGCGTGCGGGGGAGCCGTCGAGCTGCCGCTGTCGCTCACTGTCGGGGCGTGGCTGCTGGCCGACACCCTCGGCCCGGGCACTGGCGCGGTGGGGTTCGAGGTCGGTCCGGATTTCGCAACCAGCCGGGCGGCGGTCGAGCTGCTGGCGCTGGCCGAGTCCGAGACGGTGGGGCTGGTCGTGATGGGCGACGGTAGCGCCCGGCGCTCGCACACCGCGCCCGGCTACCTCGATCCGCGGGCCGAGCCGTTCGACGCGACCGTCGAAGCGGCGCTGCGCGACGGCGACGTCGACGCCCTGGCCAACCTGGACGAGCACCTCGGCGCGGAACTGCTCGCCTCGGGCATCCCGGCGTGGCGCGCGGCCGCCGGCGTGCTGGCCGGCGATTACACAGCCGAGCTGCTCTACGCCGATGCGCCTTATGGCGTCGGGTACTTCGTCGCTGCGTGGACCGCCCGTGGTTGATGTGCTCGCCGTAGTGGGGCCGACCGCGACCGGCAAGTCCGACCTGGCGGTGGCCCTCGCCCAGCGCCTCGGCGCCGCCGAGATCGTCAACGCCGACTCGATGCAGCTCTACGCCGGGATGGACGTCGGCACCGCCAAGCTGCCGCCCGCCGACCGGCACGGCGTGCCGCACCACCTCCTGGACGTGTGGCCGATCGGCAAGTCCGCCGCGGTGGCCGAGTACCAGCAGCTGGCCCGGTCGGCGATCGCCGAGATCCGCGGGCGCGGCCGGCTGCCCGTCCTGGTCGGCGGCTCGGGGCTGTACCTGCGCGGCGCCCTGGACAAGCTGGAGTTCCCGGGGGAGTCGCCGCCGATCCGGGCCCGCCTCTATGCCGAGCTCGAGGACATCGGCGCGGCGGCGTTGCACGCGCGGCTGGCCACCCTGGACCCGGCCGCGGCCGCGTCCATCCTGCCGACGAACGGTCGGCGCATCGTCCGCGCCCTGGAGGTCATCGAGATCACCGGCCGCCCGTTCGTGGCCACCATGCCGGGGTTCGAGTCGATCTATGACTGCGTGCAGCTCGGCCTGGACCGCGACGACCTGGACGACCGGGTCGAACAGCGGGTGCACCGGATGATCGCCGGGGGATTGCTGGACGAGATCCGCGGCCTGCTGCCGGCCGGGCTGCGCGCCAGCCCCACCGCCGGCAAGGCGCTGGGGTACGCGCAGCTGCTCGCCGTCCTGGACGACGAGGGCGCCGTCACCGGCGACCTGGGCGAGGCCGTGGAGGCCACGGTGCGGGCCACCCGGCGGTTCGTGCGGCGGCAGCGGTCGTGGTTTCGGCGCGATCCGCGGATCCGGTGGTTCGACGGCGCCGCGCCGGACGTCCTGGACCGGATCACCGCCGCATTACCCTGAGCCGCATGGACCGCCTGCGCGTTCTGAAAGGGCACGGCACCGAGAACGACTTCGTGATCGTGCCCGACTTCGACGGTGCCCTGGACTTAACGCCGGCGTTGGTAAAAGCGTTGTGTGACCGGCATGCCGGCGTGGGTGCGGACGGTGTGCTGCGCGTCGTCCGGGCCCAGAACGACCCGGAAAGTGCGCAGATGGCCGGTGACGCAGAGTTCTTCATGGACTACCGAAACGCCGACGGATCGGTCGCCGAGATGTGTGGTAACGGTGTGCGGGTTTTCGTCCGATACCTCCAGGCGGTGAGCGTCGTTGTTGATGATGCGGCGGTGGCGACACGTGGCGGAGTCAAGCGCACATGGCTCACGGACGAGGGTGACGTCATCGTGGACATGGGATTGCCGCTGGCTCTTGCCGACCGGCCGGTCGCCACCGCCGCCCTATCGATCGACGCCGTGCCCGGCGTCGCGGTCGAGATGCCCAATCCCCACGTCGTGGTCCCGGTGCCGAGCTTGGCCGAGCTGGCCGCCCTGGACCTGAGCCGCCCGCCGATCATCGAGCCGAGCCGGCCCGACGGGCAGAACGTCGAGTTCGTCGTGCGTGACGGACCCCGGCACCTGGTCATGCGGGTGCACGAGCGCGGGGTCGGTGAGACCCGCTCGTGCGGCACCGGCATCTGCGCCGCCGTCGTGGCCCAGCCCGACGCCGCCGCGGACGGCAGCACCTGGCGGGTGGACGTCCCGGGCGGTACCTGCCAGGTCACCTGGCAAACCAGCGGCGAGGTGCACCTGCGCGGGCCGGCGGTGCTGGTCGCCGAGATCGAGCTGAATAGTGACTGGTTGGACGCCGCCCGGGGCTAATCGTTCGCCGTCGCGTCCGGGAGCGTGTCACGATGGATGCACGATGACGGAATTTCCCGAAGAAGGCTTCGACCTCGAAGATCGCAATGCGTTGCGCCGGGTGGCCGGCCTGTCGACCGAACTCACTGATGTCAGCGAGGTCGAGTACCGGCAGCTGCGCCTGGAACGGGTTGTGCTCGTCGGGGTCTGGACCACCGGCACCCTGACCGAGGCCGAGAACTCGCTGCACGAGCTGGCCCTGCTGGCCGAGACGGCCGGCTCGGACGTCCTGGAAGGGCTGATGCAGCGGCGCGACAAGCCGGATCCGGCGACCTACATCGGCTCCGGCAAGGCCAAGGAGCTGCGCGACATCGCCAGCGCGCGCGGCGCCGACACGGTGATCTGCGACGGCGAGCTCACCCCCGGCCAGCTGCGCCAGCTCGAGGACGTCGTCAAGGTCAAGGTCGTCGACCGGACCGCGCTGATCCTCGACATCTTCGCCCAGCACGCCCGGTCCAAGGAGGGCAAGGCCCAGGTCGAGCTGGCCCAGATGCAGTACCTGCTGCCCCGCCTGCGCGGCTGGGGCGAGTCGCTGTCCCGGCAGGTCGGCGGTCGCACCGCGGGCGGTGCCGGCATCGGCGGCCGCGGCCCGGGTGAGACCAAGCTCGAGATCGACCGGCGCCGCATCACCGCCCGGATGGCCAAGCTGCGCAAGCAGATCAGCCACATGAAGACGTCCCGGGATGCCAAGCGATCGCAGCGCGTCGAGCGCCGCATCCCGGCTGTAGTGCTGGCCGGCTACACCAATGCCGGCAAGTCCTCGCTGCTCAACCGGCTCACCGACGCCGGGGTCCTCGTCGAGAACGCGCTGTTCGCGACCCTGGATCCCACCGTGCGGCGCTGCCAGACCGCCGACGGGCGCGTCTACACCCTGGCCGACACGGTGGGCTTCGTCCGGCACCTGCCGCATCAGCTCGTCGAGGCGTTCCGCTCGACCCTGGAAGAGGTCGCCGACGCCGACCTGCTGCTGCACGTGGTCGACGCGTCCGACCCGGATCCGGAGGCCCAGATCCGCGCGGTGCGCGAAGTGCTGGCCGAGATCGACGCGCTGCGGGTGCCCGAGCAGCTCGTCTTCAACAAGGTCGATGCCGCGGACGCGGACATGCTGCTGCGGCTGCGCCGGCTGGCCCCGGACGCGCTGTTCGTCTCGGCCCGCACCGGCGAGGGGATCGACAAGCTGCAGGCCGTCGTCGACGACCGGCTGCCCCGCCCGGACGTCGACGTCACCGTGCTCGTGCCGTACGACCGCGGCGACCTGGTGGCTCGGATGCACGAGGCCGGCGAGGTGCTCTCGACCGATCACCTGGCCGAGGGAACGCTCGTGAACGCGCGGGTGAACAGTGATCTCGCGGCGACACTGCAGCCCTTCGCTGCGCCGGCTGGCGTAGTCTCGTAGCCGTACGCTGGCCACGTTCACGCCCCGCCCGAAGGAAGCCGGTCATGGAGATATTTTCGCCGGGACATCTGATTCCGCTGCTCATCGTCGCCGCCATCTTGTTCTTCGGCTGGAAGCAGCTGCCCGACATGGCCAAGTCCGTCGGCAAGTCCCTGCGCATCTTCAAGACCGAGATGAAGGGCATGAGCGACGACGACGCGGCCCGCGACGCGCACAAGGCCGAAGCGATCGAGCCGGCGCCGCCGGCTGAGAAGGCGCCGGTCCCGCCGGCCGACCGGCCCGCGGACGACTCGGACTCGGAGTCCACCAAACCGAGTGCTGACTGAGCTGCGTCGAGCGGCTCCGGCCCGGCTGCGGGCGAACCCGGCCCTATGGGTTGCGGGGCTTGCCGGCGTAATCCTGCTGCTGACCATTCTCGACATCGACCACCACGGCCTGCTGTGGCATGCCGATCGCTCCGTCTCGAACAAGATGCTCGACTGGGACCTGCGCGACGATCACACCGCGAAGATGTGGCTGTCGCTGCTCGTCCGGTTCGGTAACCGCTTCTACGTGCTGCTGGTATCCATCCCGGTGACGCTGTACCTGACCTGGCGGGCTCGCCGCAGCGAGTTCCTGGTGCGCTACGTCGTGGCGCTGGTCGCGCTGACGGTGGCGGTCTACGCGCTGAAGTTCACCGTCACGCGCTACCCGCCGGTGATCAAGGTCGGCGAGACGAACCGGTCGATCTCGTTCCCGTCCGGGCACCTGGCCAACGGGGTGCTGATCCCGGGCCTGATGGCGTGGAGTGCGATCCGGGCCGGCGCGCCGGTGTGGCTGGCGCGAGCGTTGCGGGCCCTGCAGGTGATCGCCCCGCTGGCCATCGTGGTCGGGATGACGCTGCTCGACTATCACTGGATGAGCGACTTCGTCGGCGGGGCGTGTGTCGGCGTCCTGCTGCTCCTGCTGGCCGTACTGCCGGTCTGGACCGACGTGGGCCGGCTCATCGACCGGCGGGTGCCGCGTCGGATCCTCGTGCGGTCGTGAGTCGGCCCGTCCCATCTGCCAAGCTAGAGGCGTTATGAGAGTTCGCCCTCTGGCCGCGGCGGCGGCGTCCTGCGCGCTACTGATGTCGGTACCGGCCACCACGTCGATCACCGCCGCGGCGGCCGCGCCGCCCGAGTGCAACGTCAAGATCGGATCCCCGGCGCGGCAGGCCGAACAGGCCGGCGAACCGTGGGAGCACAAGCGGCTCAACGTCCGCCAGGTGTGGCCGATCACCGACGGTTCGGGTGTGCTGGTTGCCGTCATCGACAGCGGTTTCAACAACGAGGGCACCCAGCTGAGCCAGATCCACCTGAGGCTGCCGGGCGTGAACGTGTCCGGGGTGTTCGGCCCGAACGATGTGCGCGACTGCTTCTATCACGGCACCGCCGTCACCGGAATCATCGCCGCCCCGCGGGTCGACGGCGTCTTCTTCACCGGCGTCGCGCCCGGCGTGACCATCCTGCCGATCAAGGAGCAGCAGAGCGAGGACGAGAAGGGCACCGAGAAGATGGCGACGGCGATCGACGCGGCCATCGCGGCTCGGGCGCGAGTGGTCAACATCTCGATCTCCGCGCAGAACGGCACGCCCGATCTGGAGCGGGCCATCGCCGCCGCGGCGCGAGCCGACATCGTCATCGTGGCGGCCGGTGGCAACGACGGCCAGAACACCAACCAGCCGGCCTACCCGGCGGCGTACTCGACCCGATACCCGAACGTGCTCGCCGTCTCGATGACCGACCGCGCCGACACCGTGTCGGGGGTGTCGACGCACGGCAACTACATCAACATCGCGGCGCCGGGCGCCGGCGTGGAAGTGGCCATGCCGAAGAACACCTACGCGCCCAACCAGGACGGCACCAGTTTCGCCTCGCCGGTGGTGGCCGGCACCGCGGCGCTCGTCCGGGCCGCCCATCCGAAGCTGACCGCCGCCGAAGTGGTGTCACGCATCGAGGCGACGGCTGACGCGCCTCCGGGCGTCACCGTACCCAGCGCCTCGTACGGCTACGGCATCGTCAACCCGTACCTGGCGGTGACCGCGGTGCGCAACGACGCCGCGGCCTCACCGCCGCCGCCAACCCCCCAGGCCGTGCAGGCCGTACCGCCGCCCCCGCCGGCCAGCCGCCACCTGCAGCACCTCGCGTTGGGGGTCAGCGTCGCGCTGCTGGGCCTGGCCGTACTGGCCGGCTTGATCGCAGCCATCGTGCGGCGGGGGACCTGGTTCGGCGGCATGCACGCGCCCGCCCCGCCGGTCGGCGAGTAAGCGTCGCCGGCCTGCGGGTGGGCGCTCGTTAGCGAGGGAAGCCCGGGTTGGCGCTGCGCCGTCCGGACCGGCGCGCGAGCAGCAGGCTGATCCCGCCGATCACGATCACGGCCCCGATCACGCCACCGATGATCACGCCGGTGTTCGACGAACCACCGCCACCCGTGCCGTGCGCCGCCGGGATGCCGCTGACCTGGGTGGTCGAGTGGCTCGACGGCGCCGATCCCGAACCGCTTTCCGAACTGCTCGGGCTCGATCCCGCCGTGGCCGACGGCTTGCCCAACAGGCCTTCCCAGTGGTCATAGATCGGGTTGGACGCGTGGGCCGGCAACGGTTGGGTGAGCGCGCGATCCGGCAGGATCTCGCCGTAGCCCAACCCCTCGGCCTTCTTGGTGAGCGTGTTGTGGCCGGGCAGGCCGTTGTGCACGTTGTACAGCGCACGGGTGACGATGTCGCGCGCGCTCAGCTTGGGGAAGTGCGCGCGCAGCAGGGCGAACGTGCCCGACACGAGCGCCGCGGCGCCACTGGTGCCGCTGACCCCGGGCAGCTGCTTGCCGGTGAGCGACTCCTCCGGCAGGTTCACGCCCTCGCAGGTGAACGCCAGCTCGGGTCCGTCGTTGGCCCCCGACCAGGGTCGGAAGTTCCGGTCGTTCGCGGTGACGGCCAGCGCGCCGGCGCAGTTCGCCGGGGAGCTGACGGCGTCGTGCTCGTTGCCGGCAGCGGCCACCACGATGACGTTGTGGTCGTAGGCGTACTGGATGGCCGCGCCCTGATCCTCGGGGCAGGCGCCCTGCGTGCCGAGGGACAGGTTGATGACCTGCGCGCCGTGATCGGTCGCCCACCGGATGCCGTTGGCGACGGCCGCGCGGGGTGCCTCGGCGCCGGATCGGGTCTGCACCTTGACGGGCAGGATCTTCACGTCCGGCGCGACGCCCTGGTCGCCGGCGCCCGTGCCGCTACCGCCGATGAGCAGCGCCATGTCCGTGCCGTGGCTGTAGCAGCCGGTCGACGCGTGGCACAGGTAGCCGGGATCGGCTCGGCCGTCGGTGCCGCCGCCGACCAGGTCCGTTCCGGGCAGCACCCGGCCCTTCAGATCGCCCAGCTCGACGACGCCGGAGTCGACCACCGCGACCGTGACACCGGCGCCCTTGGTAACCGACCACGCCTTGTCGTAGCCGAGCAACGAGATCCAGTACTGGCTCGGCCAGGCGTGGGCGGGTGGGGCGCTAATGGCGATCAAGACGACACTGGCGGCGAGGCTCAACAAGCCCCGCCGCCACTGCCGGAATGCGTTCGACGTCATCCGGTGATCGTAGGTGGTGGTGCGTCCGATCCGCCCCACACGTCCTCGTCTTCGGTGAGCCAGGTGGAACGTTCCCGCTCCTGCTCGTCGTTGCCCTGGCCGCCCATCATCGGCATCATGCCGCGACCGGCGCCGGCCGCGCCGCCGGCCCCGTCCGGCACACCCGCGACGCCGTAGCTCGTGCCGCCGCCTCCGGCCGCACCGCCGGCCAGCCCGCCGCCGCCGGCACCGAGGCCGCCGCCGGCCCCCAGCCCACCGCCGGCGCCGAGGCCGCCGGGACCGCCCGGGCCGATGCCCCCCGGGCCGCCGCCGGCACTGGCCAGCGAGGATCCGGTGTCGATGCCGGTGCTCGGACCGATGCCCCCTGGGCCGACGCCCGGACCGGGGTGACCGGGAAAGCCACCGGGGCCGACGCCCGGACCGACGCCCGGACCGGGGTGCCCCGGGCCGGTTCCGGGCCCGATGGGCCCGGGGCCGGGTCCGACGCCTGGCCCGATGTGGCCCGGGCCGACGCCCGGTCCCACGCCCGGTGCGCCGGGCCCGATGCCGGGTCCGGGCGGGCCCGGGTTGTAGCTGGTGTCGTTGCCGCCACTGGGTATGTCGGTGGTCAGCGACGCGGGCAGCAATCCCAGGGCAGCGTTGGTGTCGTTCTTGAACTTCGTCCAGACGGCCACCGCGTTGTCGTCGGTGATCGGCGTGGCCTGCGAGGTCTTCACTGCCTGCTGCATCGCCAGGATGGCGTGCGAGGTGTCACCCGATGAGCTCGCGAGGTTGTCCGACGACGTGTGGATCCGGCTGATGTGGTCCTGCGCAGAGTCCGCGGCGTCGCCGTGCCAGTGATCCTTGATGGTCTGCAGCGCGGTGGTGAGCTGCGCGTGCACTTCGGCCAGCGTGGTGGCAACGCCCTTGTAGGTGTTGCCGATGTTCTCCAGGCTGCCCCAACTGTTCGGGCTGACGATGTCGCGGCAGTTGTCGGCGCTAATGGTGCTGTCGTCGACCGGCGCGCCGTTCTCGTCGGCCAGCATGATGCCGCCGTTGTTGAAATCTTGTACACCCATGTGGCCCTCCCCGTCAGCTGGCCGGCGCGCGGCCGTTGCCGCTGCTGTCCGGACCGGACTTGCTCACGTCGTCGGCGTTGTACTTGTCGGTACCGGTGTAGCTGTTCATCGAGGCGGCGAGCTTCTGAGCCAGGCCACCGCAAGCACTCTGCAGGGTGGTGACCTCCTGCTGGATCGCCGCGTTGCGCTCGTTGATCCAGCCGCTGACCGCGCTCTGGGCGCTGCCGCCGTTGGCGGCGAATCCCTTCAGCGCGCCGGTGACCTCCTGGGTACCGGCCAGGCTCTTCAGGTCACCGATCGGCTTACCGCCGGTCGGTGCTTCGGTTCCGTCGAGAATCTTCGGAATCTTCTTGAGGATCTCCAGAGCTGTGTTCAGCTCGTCGACATCCATCTTCATGTCGGCCATGCGTAGGCAGCCTTTCCGAATCGGCCAAGGACAAGCGACCAGGGGAGCCGAGCCCGATACGGCGCGGCCCCCGACGCGCAGTCGCTACTTCCAGTTGCCCAGGGCAGTGTTCTCAGCTGCGCGGTAGTTGTCGTGAGCGTCGCTGACGGCGCCCGCGATCTGGTTGAGCACCGTCGCCAGGTTGGCCGCCGCCTGGTCCCACTGCTGCTTATTGGCCAGGTAGGCCTCCTGCGCCTGACCGGACCACGACTGGATCATGCCGCTGAGGTTGCTCTCGAGCTCCTCGAGCGTGCCCGTCAGCCGGCTGTAGGTCTGCGCGATCCCAGCGTGCCCCTGCTGAAGTGCGCCAAAGTTGACCGAAATTTCACCCATGATATTAATGCCTTTCTGAAGTCGAGTGTGCAGCTCAGCTGTTGATCTGGCTGTTCATGTTGGTGAAGGTCTGGCTCTGGTTGCTCTCCTGCGTGCCGTACGTGCGGTGCGTCGCGACGAGCGCCTCGTGCATCTGCTGCAACGCGCTGTTGATGCGAGCCGCGTTCTCTTCGAACGATGCGTGCACGCTCGAGAACGCGCCGGCAGCCTCGCCCTTCCAGGCGGACATCATCTGCTCGGCCTCGCTGCGCAGGGTGCTGATGTGCCCACGAATGGCCTGCGTTGCCGACTCGACAGCGTTGGCACCGGCCTGCATGGCCTCTTCGCTGGTACCGAAACCAGTCACGATGCTTCCCTCGCCTTCCTGGTGATTAGTAGCGCCCCCCCAATTGGGACGCGCGTGCGTTCAATAACGTACAGAAACGACTCGATAGATGCGACAAGTTGCGCCACGTACAATGTGCGTCAAATAGTTGCGCCACGTACGAGCCGCAAATCAAGATCCAATGGCTTCGTGCCGGGCGGCGTCGGAATCCAATGCCGGACCCTTGGGGATCAGCAACAGCAGCTGGCTCGGCACATTCACCGGGGTGACCGAGCCGTAGCCGAGCAGGCCCAACGCTGCGGTGGACGTGGAGAACTTCTTGCCCGGAGCCGCGATCACGTACCGCCCGGCGGCGCCGCTGGTCGACGCGACAACCGCCGCCTTCTCGGCCGGGACGTTCACCTGGTCGGCGACGCCCTGCGCCGCCAGCGGCGACTCGAGCACCTCACCGCCGTTGGCCGGCGCCGTACCCTGCGGTACGGCCAGCGTCAGTGGGGCGTTCTCGTGGAAGATCACGCAAGCGCCACCGGCCTGAGCCGGCGCGTCGGGGAAAGCAGGTTTGTCCGACGGCAAACCGTCGAACTGCTGCAGGGCCGCGTGCGGGTTGTTCGACTTCGGCACGGCCGGGTTCAGCACGTTTCGCAGGCTGGTGTGGATCGGATCCCGTAGTTGCCCGGCGATGAGCATCGTCCGCAGCAGGCCGGCCCAGACGCGTCGAACCGGAGCGAGCCCGTCCTGCAGGACGACCTGGAACGAGTTGTCGTCGGTGATCTGGACGAGTTGCCCCACAACGGTGTGCTGACCGCCGACGGTCGGGCCGTCCCTGCCTGCGCCGGGGATGGTCGGGGTCTGCAGGACCGGGCCTTCCGGCAACGCGTTGAGCAGGCCGGACCCGATGATCAGTGGGTTGCCGCTTTGCAGGCCCAGTGCCGTGGAGATGTCGTCGCCGGCGACCTTGAGTCGTTTGCCCTGCCAGAGCAGGTATTCCGGCTGCCCGGCGCCCGGCGCCGACACGATGATGCCGTCATTGGGCTGCAGCGGCGTCGCCCCGCCGATGCCGCCGATCGTCACGGTGACCTCGGCGCGGTTCTCACTGGCCGCCTGCTCCTTGATCTGGGAACAGACCGACCAGGGGCTACGCACCAGGCCACCGCCGCTTCGCGGCAGCGACTGCGGAACCCCACTGATACCGACGGTGAAGCTGTGCTGCTTGTGCGTGAGCGCGCCCGAGGACACCGTCTTGGTGCCGACCTGCCCGTTCTTGCCCGCGGCAAGTACAGCCGAGGTGTAGTTCAGCGTCGGGTGCAGGAATCCGTCGTCCAGCAGGACGAACTGCGCCCCGGTGCCGCGCTCGATGTAGATCGTGCCGGTCTCGATCTTGGTGTTGTTGCCCGGTCGGATGAGCCCGAACACGGCGAAGCCGGCCGTGACCAGCACCGCGACCATGATCCCGGTGAGGGTGGTGAGCGACAGCCGCCGCATCGGTGCCTCGGGGACGTCCGGTTCACCCACGACGAGAGCGGCGAGCGCGCGACGAGTGAGAAACTTGTACGCCTGCAGCTGGTCGCGACGTGACTGCACGCTCGCCCCTTCCGTATCCGGGCGCTCGCCGACCGAGCGACCGTCGGAAAGGATACGGCGCGGGGGAGAATGTCACGACCTGCGATGATGCGCGGCAGCACTCGTCAGCAGATCAGCCCGGACCGGCAAGGAGGATCAGTGGCCGACGTGCGGAACGCACGGAGTTCGTCCGGTGGTGCATCCGGTGGCGGATGGTCGCAGGCCACGGTGCAGCCGACCACGACCGGCGGTGGTGGCCATCGGCGCAATCGCCAGGGCCCGACCGGCCCTCGCCAGGCGGCTACGCCCGGGCCGGCGCTGGCGCCGCGGTTCACCGTCGTCCAGTTGGTGCTTCTGGAGATCGCGGCAGCGGCGGTCGTATGTGGCCTCGCGGCCAAGCACGGTTGGCAGGCGGTGGGCATCGGGATCGCCGCTCTGCTCCTGCTGCTGAGCATCGTCCCGGCGCAACGTCGATGGCTGTACCAGGCCCTGGGCGCGCGACTGCGCCTCACCGGACGCAAGCGAGTGCAGCGCCGTCACACCGGACTCGCCTCGCTCGCCGGCCCGTACGAGGTCGTGGACGTGGCTACGTCGGGCGGTGCTCCGATCGCGGTGATCCGGGCCGGCACGATCTGGGCCGTGCCGCTGGAGCTACGCCAGGACAGCGTGTTCAACGACGATGCGGGCGTTCCCCTCGGCGGGCTGGAATCGCTGCTCAAGATCGAGGACGTGTCGCTGGCGAGCGTGCGACTGCTCAATATCGTGACGCCCGCCGTGGTGCCCTCGTCCGCGCCCACGGGGCCGACCCCGCAGCTGGCCCGCGACGCCACCCGGTACTGCGTCCTGACCCTCGACACGATGCTCGCCGCCGCGGCGCTGGCGGACCGGGGCGGTTCGGAAGCGGCGATCACGCAGATCCTGCGCCGGTGCGCGATGCGTGCCGAGGAGGTATTCGGCAGCGCGCGGCTGCGCGTGGAGACACTCGACGAGTCGACGGCCCACCGTGTTCTCGACAACTGCCTCGGCCCGTCGGCCCCCGTGAGCACTCCGGCCGCGGCGGCCACTGCCGAGTCGGCGAGCGGTATTCGGATCGGCGGCACGTACTCGACGACGGTGGCGATCGGCGGAGCGGCCGGCGTCGCCCTGACCCGGCTGGTCGAGCTGCTGCCGTATCTGCCCGGCCGGGTCGTTGCGACCTCGCTGATCCTGTCTCCCGATCGGCGGCGCGGTGGTGCGCAGAGCGCGCTGCTCGTCCGGGTCAGTGCACCGGCGGATCGCTCGGTCGGTGACCTCAACGGCCAAGTGCGCAAGTTGCTCAGCCAGGCTGGATTGCCGGTTCAGCGGGTCAGCGGCGAGCAGGGTGAGCTGCTGCGGGCGTCGACCCCGCTCGGGCTTTCGGAGGGGCTCGGCTGATGCTCGGTTCGATCAACGTCGCGATCCGCGCAGGCGACGAGGCGCCGGCCCAGCCGTCCGGGGTGCACATCGGGCTGCGCCGCGAGCGGCCGGTCGCCCTGCGGCTGTTCCGCCCCCAGGGCACCCGGGTGGCGGTGCTGGCCAGTGCGGTGCCCGCGCAACTGCTGGCGATGCGCGCCGCGTCGGTCGGCGCCATGATCCGGGTGCAGAGCCCGCGCCCGCAGGCCTGGGGGCCGGTGCTGCGGCACGGCGCGAACGTGACGGTGGCCCCGCCCGGCGCCGGACTGCCGCCGCCCGGTACGCCGCACGCTCCGGTGCTGGTCGTCGACGATCGCCCGACCGATGCCGGCGGGCTGGGCGACGCAGGCCCGTGGCAGTGCCGGCTGGACATCCGGGCGCTGATGTCGTCCGCGGATCTCGGCGCGATCGCGCACGCCGACGTGCTGATATTCGGACAGCTCACCGCGGCGATCGCCAACGCACTGCCGGACATGATGGGCCTGCCCGTGTCGCAGACCGGCCAGCTCACCGCGCTCGGTCCGGGATCGGTCGCCCTGGTGTCCCGCGGCGTCATCCAGTACGTGACGCTCGACCCGACGCAGGCCGAGGGCCAGTTGCTGGCCCAGGGCTCGCGCTAGTTCGACAGGTTGCGCACCGCGCCGTAGACGCCGATCACGCCGAGCGCGAGCGGGATCACCGACAAGACCAGCATCGACTCGACGATGTCGGCGAAGCGGGCCCAGGTCGGTGCGAGGCGCCGATCGGGCAGCGCTACCGCCATGACGAGAAAGACGAGCGCCAGCACGGTGGCCGGCACCACGAAGGCCAGCACCCGGGTCGTCTCGTGGGTCGCGAACGCCCGCGTGATCAGCAGCGCCAGGCCGGCCACTCCACCCGCGATCAGCATGGCGATGCGCTGGCCGCGCCCGGTGAACAAGCGCGACCGCAGCAGGCAGATCGCGCCGAGCACGCCGGCCAGCACCCGGTCGCTGATCCCACCGGTCGTGAGCAGGGCGGCCGAGGCGCCGATGGTGATTCCGGTCGCCGAGACGAGCCCGGTCAGGAACTGATCGGCGCGCACGGCCTGGTCGAGGACGGTGGCGCCCTCGACCCGGCTGGTGTCCCGGCGCAGGTCTTCGGCGCTGGACGGGATGGACGGCAGCGGCAGCCGGGAGAGCCGGAAGGCCAGCATCGGCAAGAACGGGGAGCAGGCGAGGGTGATCGCCGCGACCAGCGCCGAGGAGCCGTACACGCCGAGGCTCGCGATGTTCGACACGCCGGTGCCGATAGCCCCGAGGACGCCGGCGGCAACGATCGCCACGAAGATCGTGACGCCGGTGCCCAGCAGGATGACCGCAACGACGGCCGCGAACACGGCGGCGCACAGGGCCGGCAGTAGCTGCGTCGAGCCGAACGCCCACAACGCGTGCTTGTCGCCGAGAGCCATCGCCCCGGAGGCGGCCGCGAACGCGACGGCGAAGCTGCCCGCCGTGATCCCGGCGCTGCGCTGACCGTAGGCCCGGCCGAGCGCGGCGGCCGCGCCCAGCAGCGCCGCCGCCGTCACGCCGGCAGCCACCGACGGGCCGACCCACTTCGGCCCGCTGAGCAACGCGGTGATGAGCGAGAACAGCAGCGCGGCCGACGCGAACAGCACGCTGGCTCGACCGGTGTGCTGGGCGCGCCACCGCGGCGTGCGATCGTTCACGCCGAAGGCAACCGCGTCCAGCACGTCGTCGAACGCGAGCTCGGGCAGCTGGCTCGAGCCCGGGCGCAGGCGCAGCACGTCCCCGTCGCGCACCGACGCCGCGGCCAGGGTCGAGGACGGCTCGAGCGGCGGCTTGCCCAGTTGCTGCAGTACCCACCCGCCGTGCGCCGCGCCGTCGTCGGCGAGCTCGGAGCCCATGCTGCGCACGAGCGTCGCGAGCAGGTCGGACACCGGGATGTCGACGGGCACCGCAAGATCGACCCGCCACTTCGGAGTGATGACGGTCAGGCGGCAGGTGCTGGTCATGACGCTGGCGCCGGCCACGGGACTCTCGCTTTCGCCATGGGGCCCCTACGATCGAGGCCGTGATTTGACGTTTGTACCGGTCGGGCACGATAGCCAACCGTAGGACGCAACCGTATCGGAGGTCTCGCATGAGCACGGAGCTGTTCCGGCGGCCGCTGCGCCGGCAGCCACCTCCGGAGCCCAAAGGCGAGATCGTCCTCGAGTCTCCGCCCGAGCTGCCGGAGTCCGTCAGCACCGGGGGGATGGGCCAGGCCCTGACCTACCTGCCAATGGCGGCGGGCGCCGGCTCGACCGCTCTGCTCGTCACCGGCAGTGGCGGCTCACCGATCACCTACCTCGCCAGCGGCATGATGGCGTTGTCCATGCTCGGCATGATGACCGGCAGCATGGGCCGCTCGTCGGGCGAGAAGCGGCGCCGCCTCGACGGCGACCGTCGTGACTACCAGCGCTATCTCGGCCAAGTACGCCGCCGAGTGCGCCGGGCGGCCGAACAGCAGCGGGCCGCCGCGCTGTGGCACCACCCGGATCCCAGCTCGCTGTGGTGCATCGCGCTGGGCACCCGGCTCTGGGAGCGTCGTCCGGTCGACGGCGACTTCCTGTCGGTTCGCGTCGCCCGTGGTGGGCAGCGGCTCGGCGTGACGCTGGTGACGCCTGAGACCAAGCCGATCGAGGACCTCGAACCGATCTCGGCCGGATCGCTGCGCCGTTTCGTCCGCACCCACTCGTCGGTGGCCGACCTGCCGGTGGCGATCCAGTTCAGCGCGTTCGCCCGCATCGCGTTCAGCGGCCCGAAGCGCGATGTGCGGTCGCTGACCCGGGCGATCATCGCGCAGCTGACGACATTCCACTCGCCGGACGACGTCATGGTCGCCGTCTGCGCGGGCCCGAAGGAGCAAGACTCCTGGGAGTGGGTCAAGTGGCTGCCGCACGGCATGGCCACCGACGTGTACGACGCCGTCGGTCAGGCCCGGATGGTCAGCGACGACCTGCTGGCGCTCGAGGCCATGTTCGGCGACACGCTCACCAGCCGGCCCCGGTTCGGCATCTCCGGAGGTAGCGGCGAGGGCCCGCACGTGATCGTCGTCGTCGACGGCGGCCGGGTGCCGCCGGAGGCCCAGCTGGCCACCGGGCTGGTGCAGGGCGTCACGGTGCTCGACCTGAACTCGGTGCTGGGCACCGACTACAACGCCGGTGTGCTGCAGCTGTCCATCGACGCCGGCACGCTGTCGATGGTGCGCCAGGACCGTACCGGCACCAACGAGACGTCGCGTCTCGGAACTGCCGACGTGCTCAGCCGGGCCGAGATGGAGACGCTGGCCCACGCGCTGGCGCCGCTGCGTATGTCCACCGCGTCGGCCGAGCCGACCGACGCGCTGAGCGCGGACCTGAGCCTGCCCGACCTGCTGCGCCTCGGTGACCCGTACCAGATCGACACCAACCTCACCTGGCGCCCGCGCGCGCCGCGCGACCGGTTGCGGGTGCCCATCGGGGTGGGCGTGTCCGGGCAGCCGGTCGACCTGGACATCAAGGAGTCGGCGCAGGGCGGCATGGGCCCGCACGGACTGGTGATCGGTGCGACGGGGTCGGGCAAGTCCGAGCTGCTGCGCACGCTCGTCCTCGGCCTGGCGCTGACCCATTCCTCGCAGGCGCTGAACTTCGTCCTGGTCGACTTCAAGGGTGGCGCGACGTTCGCCAGCCTGGACGTCCTGCCGCACACCAGCGCGGTGATCACCAACCTGGCCGACGAGCTCATCCTCGTCGACCGCATGCGCGATGCCCTCGCCGGTGAGATGAACCGCCGCCAGGAGCTGCTGCGCGACGCCGGCAACTACTCGTCGTTGAAGGACTACGAGCGGGCCCGGGAACAGGGTGCCCCGCTCGAGCCGATGCCGTCGCTGTTCGTCGTCGTCGACGAGTTCAGCGAGTTGCTGTCGGCCAAGCCCGACTTCATCGACTTGTTCGTGATGATCGGACGGCTGGGCCGTTCGCTCGGCGTGCATTTGCTGCTCGCCTCGCAGCGCCTCGAAGAGGGTCGGCTGCGCGGCCTGGACACCCACCTGTCGTACCGGGTCGGTCTGCGCACGTTCTCGGCGATGGAGAGCCGCGTCGTGCTGGGCGTCCCCGACGCGTACGAGCTGCCGAGCGCGCCCGGCAACGGCTACCTCAAGGAAGGCACGGAGCCGCTGGAGCGGTTCAAGGCGGCCTACGTGTCGGGCACCTACTCCAAGCGCACCACCACCATCGGCGGCGGGACGGACACCACGCAGTACCAGATGCTGCCCTACGGGGTGTCCTACGTGACGCCGCGCACCCCCGAACCGAGCCTCGCAGCACCCGTGCCCGAGCCGACCGGCCCGGCCGACACGCTGATGGACATCATCGTCGAGCGGCTGAAGGGTCGCGGTGCGCCGGCCCGGCAGGTGTGGCTTCCGCCGCTGGGTGTGCCCTCGACGCTGGACGAGCTGCTGCCCCGACTGACCGAGACCGACCGTGGCCTGCGCCCGGCCGACTGGGGCAGCGTCCCGGCGTTGACCTTCCCGATCGGTCTGGTGGACAAGCCGTACGAGCAGCGCCGCGACCCGATGTGGCTGGACCTCGCCACCGCGCACTTCCTCGTCGCCGGAGGCCCGCAGAGCGGCAAGAGCACCGTGCTGCGCACGCTCGTCTCGTCCCTGTCGCTCACCCATACCCCGGAGCAGGTGCAGTTCTACTGCCTCGACTTCGGCGGCGGCACGTTGACCGGTCTGGCCGACCTGCCGCACGTCGGATCGGTGGCCACCCGGCTCGAGCCGGAACGGCTGCGCCGCACCATCGCCGAGATGGTCACGCTGCTCGACCACCGCGAGCAGGTGTTCACCCAGTACCGCATCGACTCGATGGGTTCCTACCGTCGGATGCTCGCCGCTGGGCAGGTGCCGCGCGACGGGTTCGGCGACGTGTTCCTGGTCGTCGACGGCTGGGGCACGATCCGGTCCGACTACGAGGAGCTCGAGCAGCAGATCACCCAGATAGCCGCGCGTGGACTGGGTTTCGGCGTGCACGTGGTGCTGTCGATCCAGCGCTGGATGGAGCTCCGCCCGGCGATGCGCGATCTGATCAGCAGCCGGCTCGAGTTGCGGCTGGGCGATCCGACCGAGTCCGACGTCGACCGGCGGGCTGCGGCGAACGTGCCCGCGGGCACGCCGGGGCGGGGCCTGAGCCCGGACAAGCTGCACTTCCTCTCGGCGCTGCCCCGTATCGACGGCGACCCGTCGACGGAGAACATCGCCGAGGGCGTCACCGCCATGGTCAAGCGGGTCGCCGGCGCCTGGAGCGGTCCGACCGCCCCGGACGTGCGACTGCTGCCGGCCGACCTGCCGATCACCGCGCTGCCGCAGATCGACATGACCAAGGGGTCGGTCCCGATCGGTATCGACGAGAACACGCTCTCGCCGGTGTCGGTCGACTTCGACTCCGAGCCGCACTTCATCGTGATCGGCGACGTCGAGTCGGGGAAGTCCAACCTGTTGCGCGTGATCGCGCGGGGTATCACCGCCCGGTACACGCCGTCCGAGGCGAAGATCATCACGTTCGACTACCGGCGCGGGCTGCTCGGCGCGATCACCACGCCGCACCAGATCGGCTACGTGATGTCCTCGGCGGCCGCTCCGGAGATGGTCAACAACATCGGCGGGGCCTTGCGTGACCGCCTGTCCGGCATCCAGGTCGACCCGACGTCGACGGAGGTTCCGCAGTGGAACGGCCCGAAGCTGTTCTTGCTGATCGACGACTACGACCTGCTCGCCGGCGCCCAGGGCAACCCGCTGCTGGCGTTGACCGAGTTCCTGCCGCAGGCCCGTGACATCGGGCTGCACGTGATCCTCAGCCGGGCAGCCGGCGGGGCGGCCCGGGGCATGTTCGACGGAATGATCCAGCGCATCCGTGAGATGGGTTCACCCGGCCTGCTGCTGTCCGGCAGCAAGGACGAGGGCGCGGTGCTCGGATCGACCAAGATGGAGCCGTTGCCGCCGGGACGGGGCCGCCTCGTGCAGCGCCGCACGGGCGCCACGCTCGTCCAGACGGCCCACCTCCCCGGGCGTTAGATCTTCCGTAGGACGCTGACCACCTTGCCGAGGACGGTGGCCTCGGTGCCGTCGATGGGCGCGTACGCGTCGTTGTGCGGCAGCAGCCAGATCGTGCCGTCGCGGCGCTGCAACGTCTTGACGGTGGCCTCGCCGTCGATCATCGCGGCGACGATGTCGCCGTTGTCGGCGTCGGGCTGCTGCTGGACGACCACCCAGTCGCCGTCGTTGATCGCCGCGTCGATCATCGAGTCGCCGGCCACCCGCAGCACGAACAGCGTGCCCTCGGTGACCAGGGCGCGGGGGAGCGGGAACACGTCCTCGACCATCTGCTCGGCCAGGATGGGCCCGCCGGCGGCGATGCGCCCGACGACCGGCACGAACACCGGCGATTCAGCCTCGGCCGGGCCGTCCTCGCGGCGGGCCCGCCGGGTTTTGGCGGTCGAGCGGACGTCCACGGCGCGCGGGCGGTTCGGGTCGCGGCGCAGGTAACCCTTGCGCTCGAGCACGGCCAGCTGGTGGGCCACGCTGGACGTCGAGGCAAGCCCGGCCGCCTCGCAGATCTCGCGGATGCTCGGCGGGTAACCGCGCCGGTTCACCGACTCGCGGATGACGTCGAGGATGACGCGCTGCCGGGTGGTGAGCCCGTCGGCACGATCGCGGTCGGACAGCACCGTGACCTTGGCGCCGTCGGCCCCCGGCGTGGGCAGTGGTGCGGTCCGGCTGCCTCGCGGGGCCCCGCGCTTGACCCCCGTCGTGGGCTTCGCGGCCTCCTTGGACCTGGGCGTGGATTGCGACTGTCGCGGCACTGGTTCAGCTCCCTCGGTCGTCCGGATGTTGTCGTCCGGATGGGTCGACGCTAGCGGGACGACCCGCCGATCTCAAACGTCTGTTCGAACGACACGCCGATCGATTCTGGATTTTGTCAGAGGCCGGTGATAGACCTTCGTACAGACGTTCGATCGAACGATCGTTCGAGACAAGCATACCGTCTCGGCGGGCCGTACGAGGTCCGGCGGGGCGTTCCTGGAGGAGTTGAGATGTCGGTCGCCACGGAGTTCCCGCCCGAGGTCTACATCCCGCCGTCGGCCCGCCCGCGCACGGCGACGGTGTTGCCGTTCCGCGCCCGCCCGGTGGCCGAACCGGTCGGCGACGGCGACTCGCTGCGGCAGGCGGCGCGGCGCGTGGACACCTCCTATCCGGTCCGGCCCGCGGTCACGATCGGCGAACCGATTCGCGCGAAGGCGCCGCTGCGACTGACCCGGCGTGGATACGTCGTGGTCGCGCTGCTGGCCGCGGCGCTCACCACCGGGCTGCTGTGGCTGGCCCACGCGTCCGCGCCCTCGGCTCGCCCGGCTCCGGCCGGCAATGTCGCCGCCGTGACGGTGCGTCCCGGCGACACGCTGTGGTCGATCGCCTCGCGGATCGCCCCGCAGCGCGACCCGCGGCTCACCGTCGCCGCCCTCGAGCAGCTCAACCACCTGGACACCCCGGCCGTGCAGGCCGGCCAGGTGCTGCGCACCCGCTGATCGGGCTCATTCGCACTCATTCGCGCGCTTCCACCCCCGCGCTCGGATCTCATCCGTGTCTGGCGCGCCGCGTTTCGCCTTGCGCGAACTGTCTCGGCGTTCTACGGTCAACCCCAAGATGTAGTAGTTACACTGGTGTAAGTCATCCACAGCTTGGGGTTAGTGGTCCACAGGTTGGGGCTGATGATCCACAGTTCGTCCCCAAGTTGTCAGCAGGCTCGTCCACAGGGGCTCGGCCACAGGAGGTAGTGCGATGCGGTGCCCGTACTGCCGCCATCCCGATTCGCGGGTGGTCGATTCGCGCGAGCAGGACGAGGGCCAGGCCATCCGGCGGCGGCGCAGTTGCCAGGAGTGCGGCCGGCGATTCACCACCGTCGAGCAGGCCATGGTCGCGGTCATCAAGCGCAGCGGCGTGACCGAGCCGTTCAGCCGCCAGAAGGTGATCAACGGCGTGCGCCGGGCCTGCCAGGGCCGTCCCGTCGACGAGGACGCGCTGGCTCAGCTGGCGCAGACCGTCGAGGAGGCGATCCGGGCCACCGGCGCGGCCGAGGTACAAAGCGACGAGGTCGGCCTCGCGATCCTGGGCCCGTTGCGCCAGCTCGACGAGGTGGCGTACCTGCGCTTCGCCAGCGTGTACCAGGCATTCAGCTCGATCGACGACTTCGACAAGGCGATCTCCGAGCTGCGCGTCGCGCACCGGAGCCCCGAGTCCGGCGAGCAGCAGTAGAACCCGAGACATCTGAGCACCACTGAGTACGACTGAGCACGAAAGACCCAGCAGAGGGAGAGGCGAATGACCGAGACAGTCCAGAAGAAGGGCTCGGCCGAGGCGAAGCGGAGCGGCCGGGGGGCCGCTGACGGCGGTCCGGTCTTTGCGAAGAACGCTCTCGCGATCGAGCGCGTGTACACCACGCCCGGCGTGCACCCCTACGACGAGGTGACCTGGGAACGTCGCGACGTCGTCATGACGAACTGGCGCGACGGCTCGATCAACTTCGAGCAGCGGGGGGTCGAGTTCCCCGAGTTCTGGTCGGTCAATGCCGCCAACATCGTCACCACCAAGTACTTCCGCGGCGCGGTCGGCACCGACGTGCGCGAGTGGTCGCTGCGTCAGCTGATCGACCGGGTGGTCGGCAAGTACCGCGCCGCCGGCGAGCAGTTCGGGTACTTCCGCTCGCCCGAGGACGCGATCGTGTTCGAGCACGAGCTGACCTGGATGCTGCTGCACCAGGTGTTCAGCTTCAACTCGCCGGTCTGGTTCAACGTCGGCACCACGTCGCCGCAGCAGGTCAGCGCCTGCTTCATCCTGGCCGTCGACGACACCATGGACTCGATCCTGAACTGGTACCGCGAGGAAGGCCTTATTTTCAAGGGTGGTTCCGGCGCCGGGCTGAACCTGTCGCGGATCCGCTCGTCGAAGGAGCTGCTGTCCTCGGGCGGCACCGCGTCCGGCCCGGTCAGCTTCATGCGCGGCGCCGACGCGTCGGCCGGCACGATCAAGTCCGGGGGTGCCACCCGACGCGCGGCGAAGATGGTGGTGCTCGACATCGACCACCCCGACGTCGAGGAGTTCATCCAGACCAAGGCGCGCGAGGAAGACAAGATCCGGGTGCTGCGCGACGCCGGGTACGACATGGACCTCGGCGGCCAGGACATCACCAGCGTCCAGTACCAGAACGCCAACAACTCGGTGCGCGTCTCGGACGAGTTCATGCGCGCGGTCGACGAGGGCGGCGAGTTCGGGCTGCGGGCCCGCACGAACGGCGAGGTGATCGAGACCGTCGACGCCAAGACGCTGTTCGGCAAGGTGGCCACGGCCGCGTGGGAGTGCGCCGACCCCGGCATCCAGTACGACGACACGATCAACGACTGGCACACCAACCCCGAGACGGGGCGCATCACCGCGTCCAACCCGTGCTCGGAGTACATGAGCCTGGACAACACCTCGTGCAACCTGGCGTCGCTGAACCTGCTGAAGTTCCTCGGCGACGACAACACCTTCGACGCCAAGAAGTTCGTCAAGGCCGTCGAGCTGATCATCACGGCGATGGATATCTCGATCTGCTTCGCCGACTTCCCGACCGAGGCGATCGGCGTCAACACCCGGGCGTATCGCCAGCTCGGCATCGGCTACGCGAACCTCGGCGCGCTGCTCATGGCGTCGGGCCTGGCCTACGACTCCGACGGCGGTCGCGCCCTGGCCGGCGCGATCACCTCGGTGATGACGGCGGTGTCCTACCGCCGTTCGGCTGAGCTGGCCGGCATCGTCGGCCCGTACGAGGGATTCGCCCGCAACGCCGCGGGGCACGCCCGGGTCATGCGCAAGCACGCCGCCGCCAACGACGCCGCTCGGCCCATGCACGACAACGACCGGGTGCTGTACAAGGTGGCCGCCGACGAGTGGGCCAAGGGCAACAGGCTCGGTGAGCAGAACGGCTGGCGTAATGCGCAGGCCTCGGTGCTGGCCCCGACCGGCACGATCGGCCTGATGATGGACTGCGACACCACCGGCGTCGAGCCCGACCTGGCCCTGGTCAAGTTCAAGAAGCTGGTCGGCGGCGGGTCGATGCAGATCGTCAACCAGACCGTGCCGCGCGCCTTGCGCGCGCTGGGCTACCAGGGCGAGCAGGTCGAGGCGATCGTCGAGTTCATCGCCGAGCACGGCCACGTGGTGGACGCGCCCGGGCTCAAGCCCGAGCACTACGAGGTGTTCGACTGCGCGATGGGCGAGCGGGCCATCAAGCCGATGGGCCACGTCCGGATGATGGCGGCGGCCCAGCCGTTCCTGTCCGGGGCGATCAGTAAGACGGTGAACATGCCGGAGTCGGCCACCGTCGAGGAGATCGAGGACATCTACTTCCAGGGCTGGAAGCTCGGCCTGAAGGCACTGGCGGTCTACCGCGACAACTGCAAGGTCGGCCAGCCGCTGTCGGCCGGCAAGGGCGACAACAACGGGGCCGAGGCGGCGGTGGAGAAGGTCGTCGAGTACCGGCCGACCCGCACCCGGCTGCCCAAGTCGCGCCCGTCGCGGACGACGTCGTTCACGGTCGGCGGAGCCGAGGGCTACATGACGGCCGGCTCGTACCCGGACGACGGCCTGGGCGAGGTGTTCCTCAAACTGGGCAAGCAGGGTTCGACCCTGGCCGGTGTCATGGACGCGTTCTCGATCGCGATCTCCATCGCGCTGCAGTACGGCGTGCCGCTCGAGACGTACGTGCAGAAGTTCACCAACATGCGCTTCGAGCCGGCCGGTCTGACCGACGACCAGGACATCCGGATGGCGCAGTCGGTGCTCGACTACATCTTCCGCAAGCTGGCGCTGGACTACCTGCCCTACGAGACCCGTTCCGCGCTGGGCATCTACACCGTCGCCGAGCGCACCCGGCAGGTCGAGACCGGCTCGTACGGTTCGTCGGACGAGGCCGAGGACTTCGAGGCATTGGCCCAGTCGGCGCCGGTGAACCCGAGGCCGGTCGCCGCCGATCCGGTGGTGGCCGACACCGCCCACGAGGCCCCGGCGCAGGTACACAGCTCGACTGAGCTTCTCGAGTCGATCATCGGGACCTCGGCCGACGCGCCGCTGTGCATGAACTGCGGTACCAAGATGCGCCCCGCCGGCAGCTGCTTCGTCTGCGAGGGATGCGGCAGCACCAGCGGCTGCAGTTGAGCTGAGCGCCCCCGGCCGCGGTTGACGCGTGGTCGGGGCCGCTACGCGGTCCTATGGCAGTACCGCGACGGGAGCCCGGTCGCTCCGCCCGCGAGGGCGGCGGCCGGGCTCTCGGCATCCCTGAACGGCGATGCCCGGCGGCACGTCGGCGCGAACCTTAACCACTGGTAGTGGTTGCTATTCACAGCAGCTATTTAGCTCAGCCGCGGTGTTCATCTGAAGTAGCCGGGGACGGACGTCATCCGTTCAACCGGGCGACGAAATAAGTTCACCTTCGCCCAACAGGATCCAAACGCCACGCCTCGCGGTCAATGTCGCCTGCGCGCGCTCGGAGCGAGACGTCCTTTCCCTTTACTGCGGAGGATCCTGCGGTGACCTCGGAAGCAAGTCCGAAGCGCTCAGCTCTGCTCACGCTGGTCGGCCGACGGCGTTGGATCGCGCTCGGAGCGGTCGCTGCGATTGCGGCGTCGCTGCTCGCCGTGGCGCTGACGACCGGGAAGTCGGCCACCGCGTCGGCCGCCGCGGCCCAGGGCTACACCGTCCCGTGCACGCAGGGCGGCGCGGCGCCGGCGGTGAACGCCAACCTGATCTCCAACCCGGGTGCTGAGTACACGACGCGGCGGGGCGACCTGCCCGGCGGGGCCGGTACGGCCGGCGGCAGCACGGTGCCGGACCCCGACGGCGTCCTGCTGCCGGATTGCTGGCAGGTCACCTCCACCATCGCCGGGTCCGACCCGGCCAACGAGATCGCCAGTGCCCTAACGACTGGATATTCCGGCGCGAGCGGCAAGGTCAACTTCTACGGCGGGAAGAGCGCCAACGACAAGGCGCCGACCGGCACCGTGACCATGGCCGTCCAGACGATCGCGCTGAGTTCGCTGGACAACGTCGCCGGCCAGCCGTTCGCGTTGAGCGCCACGCTCGGCGGCTACGCGAACCAGGACGACAACACCGTCGTCAGCGCCGCCTGGAAGGACAGCAGCGGCAGCGCGATCACCGACGGCAGCGGGCACGCCGCCGTCGCGAAGCTCGGCCCGGTGCTCGCCGTGGATCGCGGCGACGTCTCGTCGGAGGTGCTGCGCCGCGCGTACGGCGCGGTGCCGGCCGGTGCCGCGCAGGTCGTGATCACCCTGACGTTCACCCACGGCGGTGCGGGCAACAACGACGCCAGCGCCGACAACCTGAGCCTGATCATCGGCTCCACCGCGGTCGCGCCGACGCCGCAGAACTACGACGAGACGGCGACCTGCCCGAACCGGGCGGCGCCGGCCGGCGGGGCGAACCTGGTCTCGAACCCCGGCGCGGAGGAATTCACCCAGGTCGCCGTCCCGTACGCGACGGGCGGCGGCGCGACGAACCCCGGCACGGCGTCGGCCACGGTTGCCGTCCCGGACTGCTGGATCAGCCACGACGACCTGCCCGCCCCGGACGCGGTGGTCCAGTCGTATGCCACCGCCAAGACGAGCTACCCCGGCGTCGACGGCCAGCGGCTGTTCTTCGGCGGCACGAACTCGGGCGCCACGGTGCCGAACCCGGCGCCCGGCTTCACCAACGACGTCCAGGGCACCACGACGACGGCCACCCAGACGATCGACGTCAGCTCGCTCGATCCCGGCGGGCACCCGTTCGAGTTCGCCGCGCGGCTCGGCGGCTACAGCACGCAGGGTGACTTCGCCGCGGCGTCGGCCGCCTTCCAGGATTCCGGCGGCAACCCGATCAGCACCGTGAATCTCGGCCCGATCACCGAGCCGGAGCGGGTCGCCAACGCCGACTACCTGACCTACCTGGGTGGGACGACCGCGAACAGTGGCCTGCTGCCGGTGCAAACCTTCGGCAAGCTCCCGATCGGGACCGCGAAGGTGCTGATCACTGTCACGGTGACCGCCATCTCGGCCGGCAACGACAGCAACGGCGTCGCGGACGACCTGAACTTCACGATCGATCCCACCGCGCCCGGCGCAAAGGCCCAGAGCTACGACCTGACCTCCGGCACGCACGGTGCCACCGCCAACTGCCCGGCCACGGACGCGGTGATCCCGGCCCTGGACCACAACCTGATCGCCAACCCCGGCGCCGAGGACTACACCTCGAACATCTGGTTCGGCGGTCCGGGCGATCACTCGGCCCCGCTGCCGGACTGCTGGATCAGCTCGTCGGCGCTGCCCGCGCCCGAGGCAACTGCCGAGTCGTACCCGCAGGCCTCGTCGGGCTACCCGCCCGTCCGGGACAGCAGCCGGGTGTTCTGGGGCGGCACCAACCCGGACGGCGGCGTCGCCGGGGTCACCACCAAGGCCACCCAGCTGATCGACCTGAGCTCGCTCGGCAACGTCGACGGCGCCTCGTTCAAGTTGTCGGCGCTGCTCGGCGGCTACGCGACCCAGAACGACAATGCCGTGGTGACGGCGACGTTCACCGACGCCGCCGGCAAGACGTTGAGCATCGCGAGCATCGGCCCGGTGAAGGCCGGCCAGCGCGGCAACGTCTCCAGACTGGTCGCGCAGGCCTGGTACGGCGCGGTGCCGTCCGGCTCGGTGAAGGTGCTCGTCACGATCGCGATGACGGCGGTCAGCACCGGCAACGACAACAACGGCGAGGCCGACGACCTGAACCTGACCATCGGCGACAGCACCAAGCCGAGCGGTCCGATCCTGCAGACGCTGCCCTACGACGCCGCCGCTGGTGGGGAGATCCAGATCGATCCGACCACCGGCCTGCCGCTGCCGCCGGCCGGTGGCCTGTATCGCCCGGCCGGCGTCTCGGCCCGCGACGGTGTCGTCTACGCGTCGAACACGGGTGACAACGTGCTGGCGGCGCTGCAGAACGGGCAGAGCGCGGTGGTGGCCGGCACCCTGGCGGGCTACGGCAATCACGGCGACGGCGGACCGGCTGCCAAGGCGACGCTCTACCAGCCCGGCGGCACCGCGGTGGACAGCCACGGCAACGTCTTCGTCGTCGACAGCGGCGACAACGTCGTCCGGGAGATCACCGCGGACGGGACGATCAAGCGGATCGCCGGTACGGGTGCGGCCGGGGCGAGCGTGGTGGGCAGCTACCCGTTCAGCCTGCTGCCGGCCACCCGCACGGCGCTCAATCACCCCGATGCCGTAGCGGTCGCGGCCAACGGCGACGTCTACGTCGCGGACACCAACAACAACCGGGTGCTGCGCGTGACCTCGCGCGGGCAGATCTTCGCCGTCGCGGGTACCGGCGACGCCGGCTACAGCGGTGATCGCGGCCTGGGCGTCTTCGCGTCGCTGAACAGGCCGAGCGCAGTGGCGCTGGACGCCAAGGCCGACGTCTACATCGCCGACGCGGCCAACAACCTCGTGCGTCGGGTCGATGCTCGTACCGGGGTCATCACCACGGTGGCGGGCAACTACGCCGCGGGCAAGGCCCACGACGGGCTGGGCGGTTTCTCCGGCGACGGGGGCCCGGCCACCAAAGCGCAGCTGAACGACCCGCAGGGCGTGGCCGTCGACGGCGCCGGCAACCTGTTCATCGCCGACACGTTCAACAACGCCATCCGGGCGGTGGCCGCGGACGGGACGATCTCGACCGTCGTGAACTCGGCCGGGCCGAACGGCGCCATCCCGACGGCCGGCGGCGAGAGCAGCGGAGTTGCCCCGACGGCCTCACAGCTGAACTCCCCGCACGCGGTGGCCGTCGACCCGTCGCAGCACACGCTGTACATCGCCGACACCACGAACAGCTCCATCGCCGAGGTGCTCGGCGTCGCCAAGTGAGGATCTCTGCGGATGACTGACAAGCGCCCGAACCCGCTCGCCACGCCGATCTCGCGCCGGCGGTTCATCACGAGCGCGGCCGCGCTGGCCGGTGCGGCCGGGTTGGCCGGAACGCTGCCGGAGAGCCTGGCCCGAGCCGCGGGTTCTGGGCGGAAGGGCTTCGATCTCGCCCAGGTCAAGCACGTCGTGTACGTGATGATGGAGAACCGGTCGTTCGATCACTACTTCGGCACCTTCCCCGGCGCCCGCGGCTTCAGCGACCCGAAGGCGATGCGCCTGCCCAACGGCCGGTCGGTGTTCCAACAACCTGACCTGTCCAACCCCGACGGGTACCTCGAGCCGTACCACATGTCGACCATCACCACCGGCGCCGCCGCGGTCCCGTCGCTGTCGCACGACTGGCGCGACCAGCACGGCTCGTGGAACAACGGCCGGATGGACGGCTGGCTGGCCACGCACGTCGCGGCCGACGGCGACTCGCGGGGCCCGTTCACGATGGGCTATCTCACCCAGGAGGACATCCCGTTCCACTGGGCGCTGGCCGAGTCGTTCACCTTGCTCGACAACTACCACTGCTCGGTGCTTGGGCCGACGTACCCGAACCGCGCGGTGTGGATGTCGGGCACGAACGACCCGCAGGGCAAGCAAGGCGGCCCGATCCTGGAGACGGTGGCGCCGAACGCGCTGACCTGGCCGTCGGCAGCGGAGGTGCTCTACGACGCCGGCTACAGCGTGAAGACCTACAGCAGCTCGGGGTCGTACAACTACTTCAGCTGGTGGACCAACTTCAAGAGCCCCGGCATCTTGCCAGCCGGGCTGTACAACCCGATCCGGCAGCCCGGCACGCTGTTCGGCGACGGAACCCCCGGCGGGATCGGCGATTCAGCCAATCCGACGCAGGCGAACGTCGCCTACCTCGGGTTCGAGGAGGACTGCGCGAACGGCGTGCTGGCCGACGTGACCTGGCTGTTCCCCGACGGTCCGTACCCGTCGGACGAGCACCCGCCCAACACTCCC
>DASXYE010000240.1:0-12364 GCA_036502695.1 Jatrophihabitantaceae bacterium | reverse complement strand
CGTCCGGACCACCGGCCGCCTGGACGCCTTCTGGAACCAGCTCCCCCGGCTGCTCACCGACGGCGGACGCATCGTGGCGGTCGCCGACGTCGACCTGGATGTCCCGTCAACACTGGAGAAACGCGGCTTCGAGCTGAGCCTGGCGACCCGGATCCGGCTGGCCGGCCGGATGTCGCACCTGATATCCACCGGCCCGCTGCCCGACGCCCTGGCCACGTGGCGGCAGCGCGCCGTGGCCGCCAAGATCATCACGCCGACCGGGTTCTGACGCGGTCGGCGACGCGGCCGTCCGTAAAGTAGCCACGTCTACGAGGGAGTGAGCATGGCGTCCGAATCGTCTTTCGACATCGTCAACAAGGTCGATCACCAGGAGGTGGCCAACGCCGTCGACCAGACGGCCCGCGAGATCCGCCAACGGTACGACTTCAAGAACGTCGACGCGGGGATCAAGTGGTCCGGCGAGGCCGTCGAGATCCAGGCGAACGCCGACAAGCGGGCCGAGGCCGTCCTGGACGTGTTCAAGGACAAGCTGGTCAAGCGCAACGTCTCGTTGAAGAACATCGACGCCGGCGAAGCCAAGCCGTCCGGCAAGCTCTACAAGATCGTCGTGACCATCGCCCAGGGCATCAGCCAGGACAACGTCCGGGCCGTGTCGAAGCTGATCCGCGAACAGGGCCCGAAGAACGTCAAGGTGCAGACCCAGGGCGACGAGCTACGGGTGGTCAGCAAGAGCCGCGACGACCTGCAGGCCGTGCAACGCCTGGTCAAGGAGCACGACTTCGACTTCGCCGTCCAGTTCGTGAACTACCGCTGAGCGCTGCCCGGTCAGTGCCGGGCGGTCCGGGTACGGCCGACGCGCAGCGCGACGAGTCCGAGCCCGACGAGCAGCAGGCCGGCCCCGAGCAGCATGGCCACCCGGACGCCGGTGTCGGCCAGTCCACTGCCTGAGTGATCGCCCGACGAGCCGGCGCTCGGCCCGGTCGACGACCCGCCGCCCGGCCCGGTCGACGAGGACCGGTGCGTGGACGGGTGCGTGGATCCGCCGGAGGTCGGCGAGGTGGGCGACGTCGGCGTGCTCGGCGTCGTCGGCGTCGTCGGCGTCGTCGGTGGTGTCGGCGTGGTCGGGCTGGTGGGCGGCTTGGTCGGCGCGGTGAACGTCACCACGCAGGTAGCCGTGTCGCCGAGGGCCAGCGTCACGGACGGCCCGCTCGCCACGCCGTTGCAGTCCCAGTTCGACGCCGTGGCCCCGTCCGGCCCGCTGGCGTTGAGCGTGTAGCTGCCGATCGGCACGGTGGCGTCGGTGATCGCGCCGTCGCCCGGATGGCCGCTGACGGTGACCGGACCGGTGGCGGTCAGCGTCCAGTCGGCCGGCGAGCCGCCGTCGGGCGGCACGATCGTCAGGCCCAGGGTCAGGTGCGACGGTTGCGCCGTGGCGGTCACCGTGCAGGTGGCCACATCGCCGGCGGCCAGCGTGACGGCCCCCGTCCCGCCGGTGCAGGTCCAGTCGGACAGCTGGTAGCCGTTCGGCCCACCGTCGGCGCTCAGCGCGTACGTCCCGGCCGGCACCGAAACGTCGGTCACCGCCGCGCTACCGCTCGTCCCGTCGAGCGTCACCGGGCCACTGGCGTGCAGCGTCCAGCCGGACGGGACCGCCGTACCGCCGGTCGCGCCGTTGTCGACGGACAGCACGAGCGTCAGCCGCGGCGCCGGCGGGGGCGCCTGCTGCTGGGTCTCGGTGATCGTGCACGTGACGGCGTCGCCAGGCTGGGTCACGAGCGTGGCGCCGGCGGTGGGCGGCGATCCGGCGGTGGCGCACTGCCAGTCGGACGCGGTGTAGCCGGCCGGTCCGTCGGCGCCGAGCAGGTAGGTCGTGCCGGGCCGGATGTTCAGCCGGGTGCCTGCGTTGCCGGGCTCGCTCACCGGGCCGACGCCGCCCGGGAACGACCCGGTCGGCGTGGCGGACAGCGTCCAGTCGGCAGCTGTCGCCGAACCCCCGGCCGAGTTGACGACGGCCGCCCGCAGCACGACCGAGGAGGTCTTGTTCGTGACCGTGCACCGCACCGAGTAGCCGGCCGGCACGGTGACGCCGCCGTCCGCCCCGTCGGTGTACCCGGGCAGGGTCGTACCGTCGGCGGCCAGGGCGACGCAGGCCCACGCGCCGGACTGGACGTAGAGCGGGTCACCGCCGAATTCGGCCAACGTGTACCGGACGTCCGGCGTCACCGCCGCGTGCGCGCCGGAGGCTCCGCTCGGACCGGGCTGCGCGCCGGCCGGGCCGGTGGCGCGCAGTGTCCACGGCGCGGCGCCGCCAGTCGCCACGAGAGTCAACGACGCGGTGCAGGTGACCGTGGTCGTGATCTCGCCGGTGTTCTGGGCCTGCGGCAGCGCGGACACCCGGAACGGAAGCGCGTCGCCGCCCGGGAAGGCGAACCCGTCCAGGCTGATCAGCCGCGCGCCGACGAGCGTGCACAGCGGCCGGGCGGATAAGTCGGTCGTCTCGCTGATCACCGGCTGGTCGGTGCCGGTTGTCCCGACCTGCCCCCACGGCACGGCGACACCGTCCAGTGCCGGGGTCGCGACGAGTCCGGCCGGCTGCGAGCCCTCGGGGTAGCTCGTCCCGTTGACGACCCAGGTGTTGTGCAACGTGAGGTGGCTGGCCGCCGTGGCCCGGTCGTAGACCACGCAGCGCACCGGGAACTTGCCGGCGATCGGCACGGTGAAGCCGGACTGGCCGCTGTTCGTCGTCGGCACCGCCGCACCGGTGTCGGTGCGCGTGCAGGTGGCGGTGGCGCCGCCCACCCGGAACGGCGCGTAGCCGGCGTGGGCCCGCTCGGTCAGCGTCACCGACGCCCTGCTGGCCGCGGACGGCACCTGCACCGTGGCCTGCGTCTGGCCCGCGGCGTTCGTCGGTAGGAACGGCCTGACCTGGGCCCCACCCGCGACGGTGGCGTCCCAGGCGAACCCGGCGCCGGGCGTGGCGTCGGCTGTCGTGCCGCCGAACGGCACCAGCCGCTTGACGATCGTCAACGGCTTCTGGCAGTCGTTGTCCACGATCGGCAAGACGTGGCCGTTCAGCCACGGGGTCGGATCGCCGGTGTGGACGTCGTTGGCGTCCGGGCCGGCGATGTCGTGCAGGTCCCCGGCGGCCAGCGCGTTGTCCGGCGCCAGCCCGGCGATCCAGGTGCCGCCGGCCTTCAGCTCGTTCGCCGACAGCACGGCGTCCTCGAGCGGACGGACGCGGACGATGCCCGGCGGGGCGTCGTGCGAGGTGGTCGGGTAGCGGTCGCTGATGAGCATGGCCGCGTCGTAGTGCTCGGGCTGCTCGGCGATGCGCCGCAGCACGCTGTCCCAGTCGACGACGTCGGAACCCACGTGCCGGAAGCTGTCGATGATCGTGTCGACCTGGCGGGCCTGGGCCGGATTGTTCACCGGCAGCAGCAGCCGGGGGGCAGGCGGCGGCGTGGTCACGGTGCCCGGCGCGAACGGGAACAGGGACACGACCGAGGGCTGGTTCAGCGCGCCGATGGCATCGACCACCTCGACCGCCGCGGTCGGCGGGTTCGCGTCGGTCATGTCGATGGCCAGCGCGATCTGCAGGCCGCACTGGCGGGTCAGCGGGTCGTCGGCCCGCGGTGTGACCCAGACGCCGGACGCGTCGCGCGGATCGTTCACGCCCGTGTCGACCATGAAGTCCTGCCCGGACCGGTACGTCTGGCCGGCGCGCAGCTGTGGCCCGGTCTCGAAGGCGTACCCCGCGGCGGAGATCCGGCCGGCGCCGTTGGGCAGCGCCACGCTGCTGATCGGGTCCCAGCCGGCCGGCGCGGCGTTCTGGCCGACGACGAACCGGACGTCCCGGTTCGCCCCGCCGATCTCGGTGTCCGGCACGACGAACGAGCAGTCGCCGTCGGCATCGGACGTGCACGTCGTGTGGAAGCCCTGGCCGGTGTTGTTGTCCGGCGCCAACCCGAGGACGACCCCGGCCAGCGGAGTCGGGTCACCGGCCGCGGTCCGATCGCCGACGGTCCGGACGGTGATCACCGCGTCGTTGCCGGTCGGGACGGGCACCGCCGCGCCGGCCGCCGTGGAGTGGCTCGCCCCGATGCCGAGCCCGCCGACGATCGACGCCGCGACGATCAACGCTGCACCGACGGCCGCGATCAGCGCTGGCAGTCGGCGGAACAACACGGCACGCACGGTCGATCTGCCCATTACGGACACGGGCCCCCCTCGCGCCACCGGCTACCCGCTCACGGTTGAACAGGCGCTCGTAATCTAACCAGTCCGGCGAGCGATGGGAACGCCACACAACAACGAGGCGACCCGCAGGTCGCCTCGTTGGTCTGCCTGATCGTCAGGCGGCGGTGGGGATCCCGGCCCGCTCGCGGACGTCGAGGGTGTGCACGACCCGCTCGGTGCTGACCTCGTGCGCGGTCAGGTCGGCCAGCGCCACGGCCACCAGCGCCAAGGCATCGGCGAAGACCAGCCAGCCGAGCAGCGATCCGGAGAACACGCTGGAGGACACGATGGTCCACACACCGACCAGCGCGGTCACGGCGTAGCCCGCTGAGCGCAGGCGCAACCCGCCGGCGGCCGCGCCGACGCCGGCGAGCACCACGGCGAAGATGCCGATTCCGAGGCCCAGCCAGCCGGCCGTGTTCGGCGCGAACGTCCGCGAAGCCACGACGAGGAATCCGCCGGCGAGGGCGAGCAGCAGGTTGATGACGTACTTCAGGCTCATGGCCCGTACCTCCTCAGGAGGGAGCCGGTTCGGCTCCCGATCTGGCGAGTCGGTGGCCGTCGCGGTCCTTGCCCGTAGGGCGGTCTGGCTCGCGGAACCCTTGATCAGTTCCGTTCAATCTCAACCTGATCAGGACGGGTCGCATGCCCGAGATCGGCCGGTGTGACCTACGAGTCAGCGCCGATCGGGGTCAGCAGCGGGTGGGCGGTGCGCATGGCCCGGCTGACCGGGTCGGTCTTGGCCGGACGCTTACGACCGGAGCGGGGCTGGATGCTGAGGTCGTCAGGCATCGGCGTCGTGTCGCACGTGTCGCAGCGCCCGTCCGAGCCGATAGTGCCGCCGCAGTCGTTGTGCGTGAAGCGGCGCCGGGTGCGGTCGGTCAGGTAGTGGTCGGCCCCCCAGGACAGCAGGGCCCACAAGGCCGGCCACAGCCGCTGGCCCTTGTCGGTCAGCGCGTACTCGTCGCGACCACTGGCGCCGGCGGCGCGTTCGAGCACGCCCTCGTCGACGAGGAAGTTCAGTCGCTCGGACAGCACGGCGCGCGGCACGCCGAGATGGTCACGGAAATCGCTGAACCGGCTGACGCCGTAGAACGCGTCACGGATGATCAGCAACGTCCACCGCTCGCCCACGATCTCCAGCGATCGGGCGAGACCGCATTCCTGGTCGAGGTATTCGCGCGGGAGAGGCATGTCATCAGTATGTCACTTGCAGGTTCGGTGAACGAACCTTAGGGTCAAGGGACGGAAGTTCATTCACCGAACCAGAGGGACTCTCTGATGACCCAGCCGTCGCTGGTTGCCGACCAGGCCGCGCTCGGAACCGTCGCCGACGCCGCTCGATCGCGATGGACGTTGCCGCATCGGCTCGCCTACGCCCACGCGGCCGCGGTCATCGGGCTGTGCCTGTTCGCCTCGGTCGTCCCGTCGCCGCTGTATCACTCGTACGCGGTGCAGTGGGGCTTCTCGCCGCTCACCCTGACCCTGATCTTCGCGACGTACGCCTTCGGGGTACTGGCCGCGCTGCTGCTGGTCGGACGAGTGTCCGACCAGGTCGGCCGGCGGCCGGTGCTGCTCGCCGCGCTGGCGGTGCTGATGCTCTCAGCCGTGCTGTACATCGTCGCCGACGGGACGCCCTGGCTGTTCGTGGCGCGCGGCATCCAGGGTCTCGCGACCGGCGCGGCGATCAGCACGGCCAGCGCGGCGCTGCTCGATCTGCACGTACGGCGTGACCCGGTCAGCGTCGGCCTGATGAACGGCGTGGCCAGCGCGGCCGGCCTGGGCCTCGGCTCGCTGATCTCGTCGGCGTTGGTCCAGGCCGGGACGGCTCCCCATACCCTGCCGTACGTCGTCGTGCTCGTGCTGTTCGGCGTGGCCCTCGTCGGCGCGTACTGGATGCCCGAGCCGGTAGCCCATCGGACCCGGTTCCGGCTCACCCCGCAACGTCCCGGCGTACCGGCCGGCATCCGGCACGCGTTCTTGCTGGCCGCGCTGGCGGTGCTGTCGTCGTGGTCGATCGCCGGGCTGTTCTTCTCGATCGGCGCGCAGCTGTCCGACCAGCTGTTCAGCACCACCAACGTCATGCTCGGCGCGATCGCCGGCGTGCTGCTCGGACTCGGCGGCGCCACCTCGCAGCTGCTGTTCCACCGCACCGCGCCGTGGCTGGGCGCCAGCGCCGGGTCGCTCGGCCTGGCCGTGGGCATGGTGCTCGTGGTGCTCGCCACCGCGACGGATTCGGCTGCGGTGTTCGTCGTGGGCATGGCCCTGGCCGGCCTCGGCTTCGGCGTCGCGTTCCTCGGCGGCCTGCGCCAGCTCGTCGTCGTGATCCCGCCCGAGCACCGCGCGGCGGTCATGTCCGCCTTCTACGTGGCGGCCTACGCGTCGCTGTCGGTGCCGGCCGTCATCGCCGGGATCGTGGTCACCCACCTCGGCCTGGACACCACGTTCGAGGTGTTCGGCGCCGTCGTGGCCGGCGTCGCCCTGATTGTGGCCGCCGAAGCCTGGCGCACCCGCCCTCGCGCCGCGGTATGACCGAAGTTGTCCGCGCTTAGCGGTGCTATAGCGCGTTCAAGCGCGGACAACTCGCAAGGCTTCAGGTCGATACGGTGGCGCGGGCGGCGCGCCGCCACTCGCGGGCCCAGTTCACGCGCGTCCAGTCGGCCGGCCCGATGTGGTGCGGGCCGGTGCTGGACAGCACAGCCTTGTCCGGCGACGTGAGCGCGCCCTCGGAGAACTGCACCAGCTGGGCGCCCTGCCGGCTCGCTTCGCGCATGAGGGCGCGCACGGTCGCGCCGCTGTCGCTGAGCTGGCGAACATCGCCCGGATCCGGGTTGAGCGGCAACTGAGCGCCGGCCACTCGCATCGCTCGGACCGCCTCGCCCGGTGTCAGCTGGCGACGCGCCGCCGTGTACGACTCGCCGGTCTTGGCCGCGCGATGCCGGATGCGTCGCTTCAGATTGCGGTTCGTGGTCATCAGCTACCTCCACGCTGCAGGTGAACGCCTCCCAGCAGCACACCGGCAACGAGCAGGGGATCAGATACGACCCGAGTACGGAAGACCCTTTGCCTCCAAGGGATCGACCGGCGCTGGGAGCCAATAGGCGGAGGTTCGGCGTGAGCCACGGCACCGTCAGCATAACGAGCGCTCGGCGGTACGGCCCACCGACCGCGGCTCAGTGCCGAACGGGCGGTTTAGCTGGGCACACCCCGGTGGGCGCGCGGTTCTTATTCGCCGGTCACGCCGTCGACGCACTCGCGCAGCAGATCGGCGTGGCCGTTGTGCCGGGCGTACTCCTCGATCATGTGGACGTAGATCCAGCGAAGCGAGATCGGCCCGACCTGCTCGTGCAGAAACCCGACCTGCTCGTGCAGAAAGGTGTCGTCGAGCGCCGCGCCGGCCGCCGCCTTCCGGCACAGCTCCCATTCCTTGGTCAGCCGGGCGAAGTCGGCCTCCGCCCCCTCGGCCGAGGCCTCCTCGAACGCGGCGTCCGGGCAGTCCTCACGGCGATACACCTCCGGTAGCTGCTCGCCGCGGAGGTATCGCCGGAACCAAGCCCGCTCGGCGTCCGCCAGATGGCGCACCAGCCCGAGCAAGGACAGCTTCGACGGCGGAACCGCGCGTTGGGCGAGTTGCTCGCCGTTCAGCCCGGCACACTTCCACAGCAGCGTCGCCCGCTGCCGCTCCAGGATTCCCTCGAGCGTGCCGCGTTCATCAGCCGCATACGACTCGTCAATGCGCTCCACCGGAGGCGCGATCCAACCCATCGCTCGAGAATTCCATAGCGTCGCCGCTCGCTCGGAGTGGACACCCAACCATCCGAGCGGACACGCCCGCACCGACCAAGATCACGAGCCTGACCCGGGCCCGGCCGGCTACGGCTCGAGCCTGATCGCTCTGCCCGGCGGCACCTCGCACGCCAACTCGCTGTCCGGCAACACCTGCCTCGACAACCGGATCGCGGCCTACCTGGCCAAGGGCACCCTGCCGCGACGCAAGCCGGGCAACGGTCCGGACACGACCTGCGCCCCGCGGCCCGCACCGGCCCCGGGCGGCTGAGGCTCTATCAGCGATCGCGCAACGTTCGGCGGCGGCTGACCGCCTAATGTCGCGCGATCCGAGGGGATCTACAGACCAACGCTCCGAAGAACGGGCCGTTCGCGGCGTGCCCGGCGCCGGTCGTTGCAGGCTGCTGAGGGCTGCTCGCGGACACCTCGGAACATCTGCGTTGGTAGCTACCCTGAGGGCCATGACGGGACGGAACGAGGACGGCACGCCAGCCTTCCCCCGCTGGCGCCGCCTCGTGGCTGTCATCTTCGGCACAAGTGACTGGCAACGTCGTGTCTGGCGCTGGCCGGTCCGTACGCCACCGACCGTTCCGCCAGCTGCACCGCCAACCTTCACAACATCGGGTTATGACCTGACCGAATCTGCCGAAGACACGTCGAAAGTTGTCGGGGACACCTCGGCGACATCTGCACCGGCCGAGCCGAGCGGTGCCAAGCAGGAGGACTAAGGCTCAGCTCGACGATGCCTTCGACTACCTACGTGCTCGATTCACACAGTGGGGATCTACGAACTGCGGCACGGGTCGGTGTGGTTTGACGGGACGGGTAAGCGCATGCGCGCCGGGCCCGAGCATGAGACGGTCCGTAGCGATCCGCGGTGCCAGTGCAAGGATCAGCGCACCAGCGCGTACTAGCGAGGTGGGCGATGCTAAGCGTGGCACTGTCAGACTCGGCGCCGGTGCAGCAGAGCTACCTGCTGCAGGCGCGGCAGATGCAGGCGCTCTCGTTCATGGTGCACATCCCGCTGGTGTGCTTCGGCATCGCCTTCCCAGCGCTGGTGTTGTACGTGGAGTGGCGCTACCTGCGTACCGGCGATGAGGTTTACCGCACGCTGGCTCGTCGCTGGACGAAGGTGCTGGTCACCTTGTTCGCGGCCGGCGTGGTCACCGGCACCATCCTCAGTTTCGAAATGGCGCTGCTGTGGCCGAACTTCACCTCGACCTTCGGCGGGGTGTTCGGGCTGGGCTTCGCCATCGAGGGATTCTCCTTCTTCCTCGAGGCCATCTTCATCGGCATCTACGTGTACGGGTGGGACCGGCTCTCGCCACGGGCGCATTTCCTGGCCGGGCTGCCCATCGCGGTGGCCGGCGTGCTCGGCTCGGTCATGGTCATCTCGGTCAACGGTTGGATGAACCATCCCGAGGGCTTCCGCCTCGTCGGCGGCCGCGTCACCGATGTCAACCCGTGGCGGGCGTTGTTCGGCAACTCCTACTTCTGGCACGAGCTCGTACACATGTACCTGGCCGGATACATGGTCACCGGCTTCCTGGTTGCCGGCGCCTACGCGATCGGCAAGCTGCGCGGGCGGTGGGGACGCTACGAGCGCATCGCGCTCGCGGTGCCGCTCACCGCCGCCGCGGTGGCCGCGCCGGTGCAGGTGCTGGTCGGTGACTGGGCCGCCCGCACCGTCGCGCACGATCAACCAGTCAAGCTCGCCGCGCTCGAGGGGCTCGGCCACACCACGCGCGGCGCGCCGATCCATCTGCTCGGCTGGTACACCGACGGGCGCGTCGACTACGGCATCGAGATCCCGCGGCTGCTGTCGTTCCTCGCCTTCCACAGCACGAACGCCACCGTGCAGGGCCTGAACACAGTTCCCGCCGGCGACGTGCCCCCGGTGAACGTGGTGCGTATCGCGTTCCAGCTGATGGTCGGCATCGGCACGCTGCTCGCGCTGCTGTCGCTGGTGTTCCTGCTGGTGCGCTGGCGCCGCGGCGGCCTACCGGGCACGCCGTGGTTCTACCGCGCGCTCGCGCTGGCCGGGCCGGCATCCGTGGTCGCCCTGATCGCCGGATGGGTCACCACCGAGGTAGGACGCCAACCCTGGGTGGTCTACCGGATCATGCGGACCGACAACGCGGTGACCGGAGCGTCCGGCATCCCGGTGAGCTACGCCGCGCTGGCCGCGGCCTACGTCGTGCTGGTGGGGGCCGTGGCCTGGGCGCTGCGCCGTCTGGCCGGCCGGCCGATGCCATCGGGGGTGTGAGGCGTGCTCGAGACGATCGTGTTGCTGTTCGCCCTGGCCGGGCTGGTGCTCTACACGGTCCTGGCGGGGGCCGACTTCGGCGCCGGGCTGTGGCAGCTCGTGTCTGGCCCAGGGGGGCGCGGACGGGCGATCCGCGACCACGCCCACCACGCGATCGCCCCGGTGTGGGAGGCCAACCACGTCTGGCTGATCTTCGTGCTCACCGTGGCCTGGACAGCCTTCCCCGAAGTAGTCGGCTCGCTGGCGTCGACCCTGACGGTGCCGCTGTCCCTGGCAGCGCTGGGCATCATCTTCCGCGGGCTGGCCTACGCGCTGCAAGCAGCTACGGACGTGCCGCACGAGCGGCGCGTCATCGACGCCACCTTCGCGGTGTCATCGATCCTCACCCCGTACATGCTCGGCGCCGCAGTCGGCGCGATCGCATCCCAACGTGTGCCGGTCGGCAACGCCGCGGGCGACCTGGTGACGAGCTGGGTGAACCCCACGTCGATCCTGACCGGATGCCTCGCCGTGACGGTCGGCGCGTTCCTCGCGGCGGTGTACCTGGCCGCCGACGCCGCCCGGCTCGGCGAGCTCGACCTGCAACGCGCATTCCGGATGCGCGCGCTGCTAGCGGGTGTGGTTGCCGGCGCCGTCGCCCTCGCCGGCCTGCCCGTGCTGGCACACGACGCCCGGCACGCCTACCACGGACTGACGTCCGGATACGGGCTGGCCGCGGTGGTCGTGTCCGGGCTGGCCGGACTGGGCACACTGGCGCTGGTGTGGTCGTCGCGGTTCCAGCTGGCCCGGATCAGCGCGGCCGTGGCAGTGACCGCGATCATCGCCGGGTGGGCCGCCGCGCAGCGTCCCACCGTGCTACCCGGACTGACACTGCACGACGCCGCTGCCCCTCGAGCCACGCTGATCGCGGTGATCGTCGCGGTGGTGGCCGGCGGACTGATCCTGGCGCCGTCCCTGGGCCTGCTGTTCCGGCTGGTCCTCACCGGCGGATTCGACGCGTCTGCTCGCCCGGCCGCGCAGCCCGCCAGCCGTACGCCTCGGTATGGCGGCACGGGCATCGGCTCCGCTCGACTAGCGCTGGCCTGCCTGGTGGCCGGCTTCCTATTGCTCACCGTCCTGGACAACGGCGTGGCCCACGGGTTCGGCGTGGTGGCACTGCTCGCCGCGGCAACGCTCACGTTCCGGGCCGTGGGACCGGCCGACCTAGAAGAAGCGATCGCCCCACCACGCCGACCCTCGGGATAACCCCTCAGCGGTACCAGCGGCCTGGCATAAGCGTCACTCAACCATGATCGTGAAGCAGATGCTTTCACTCCATGAACTGTATGTAAGCCGTGCCGGCGTCGGTCGTTGATGGCTGTTGAGGGCTGTCCGGGGGCACCTCGGGGACACGCGCGTCAGGGCGACCACGTGATCATGCCGGTGTCGGTCATGGCAACGATCTCGACCGGATCGCCCGTGAGGGACACCGTTCGGACGGCCTCATCAAGGGCGCTGCGGCCCTCCGCGATCGCCTCATCATCGGTGTTCGCGGCGACGTCGATGGAGACGCAGAGGACGCTCGGCCGGCGACCGTCGACCCATACGCACACGCTGTCGTCGCTGGTCCAGAACTTGGCGTTGACCTGGCTTACCGTTGCGGCGTCGATAGCTGCGCCGTGGTCCCACCGACCAGAGATCGCACCCCTCACCGATGCAGTATGGCCGGCCGCGCCAACGCCCTTCCTGGTAGTCGGCATTCACAGCGCGTGCACAATCTGCGGCACACGGCGGCGTCGCGCTGGCTCGGTCGCGGCGCTGACCCGAAGGTCGTTCAGCGCGTGCTGGGACACGCCACCGCGACGATGACCATGGACCTGTAGGGCACCTGATCGACGGCAACCTGTGGCAGGCCGCGAAGCTGGTCGGGGACACCTAGGCGACATCTGCGTCGGCTGAGGGCACCGAATCCGGTGCGTGAGGCCCGGGATTCCGGGCCTTCCGACATGGAGCCGCCTCGGGGAGTCGAGGCCCGGGCCTACGCATTACGAGTGCGTACAGCATCGGTCCCAGCGAGAACAGATACGCGCCCAGAGC
>DASXYE010000239.1:0-4197 GCA_036502695.1 Jatrophihabitantaceae bacterium | reverse complement strand
CGGGCCGCTGATCGGGTGGCCGGATTCGGTCAGTCCCAACGCCACGCCTTGTCCAACGTTGGCATCTCTCGTAGCAATGGTTGAAACGATTCGATGTCACTCGGGGGTAGCTGTGCCACGAACCGCTCGGACCACGCGTAGGCGGGCCTGCACCTCGATGGCCCACGATCGCGTCAGCGCCGGTACCCACACGTTCCAGGTGACCGGTCAATGAGGAACGGCCTGTCCCGGCGGGGGTTTCTGACCGCCGCAGCCGCCGGCGCCGGCGTAGCGGCGGCGGGCTGGCCGTCCGGATCCGCTCGCGTCGCGGCCGCGCCGGAGAGTGGCCCGGACGCGCCGAGCTCGCTGCTCACGGCGCTGCGCGACGACCCGATCGGCATCCCGAGCGCAACGCCCCGGCTGTGGTGGCAGGTGCCGGTCCGGCCCGGACGCGATGGTGGGCGGCAGAGCGGCTATGAGATCCAGCTGACCCGCGACCCGCGCGGCTTCGCGCTGGGCGCGCGGGCCGAAACGACCCGGGTGGTCAATTCGGCGGCCAGCACCGCGGTGGCGTGGCCGTTCGCGCCGCTGCGGCCGCGCCAGGTCGCGCATTGGCGGGTGCGTGTGCGAGTCGGGTCCGGCGCCGGCCGCTGGACCGGCTGGTCGGCGCCGATCCGGGTCGTGCTCGGACCGCTGGCCGGCGGGGACTGGGCCGGGGCGGCGTCCCTGTGGGCGCCGACGCCCCATACCCCAACGTACGGCGATGCGGCGTTTACCGCGTCGCTGCAGATCCGTCAGCTGCGGGCCGGCGTGTTCGTGCGCATGTCGAACGACCTGCGCAACGGGTACATGTGGCAGCTGGTGGCCGGCTCGCCCGGAGTGCTGCGCCGGCACGTCGTCGTCAACGGCACCTACACCGTGCTGGCTGAGATCACCCTGCCGGTCGCGATCCCTACCGCCGCGGCGTTCGCGGTGCGCGTCGAGGCCAACGGCGGCACCATCACCACGTCGATCAACGGCCAGGTCGTCGACACGGCCACCGGGCTGAACGACACACCTGGCGCGTTCGGGTTCCGCACCGGATCGACCGAGTCGTTCTGGGCCGACGACGTGGTGATCACCGACCTGGCCGGGAATTCCTTGTACCGCAACGACTTCTCCACCCCCAGCGACCTGCCGCCGTTCGGCAGCCTGGACGGTGGGCGGCTGCTGGTCGGTGTCAGCACGGCCGGCGTCCTCGGCGTGCCCGGTCCCGACGACTGGGCGCTCGTCCGCAAGGAGTTCGCCCTGCCGCCCGGTCGCATCGCCGGTGCGTACCTGTACGCCAGCGCGCAGTCGCCCGACGGCGCGCGCCAGCACGTGTACCGGGCCTGGTGCAACGGGCAGCACGCAGGTGTCGGGCCGGCCCGTTCGGCCGACGGGCCGCGCTACCAGGTGCACGACATCAGCGACGTCGTCCGCGCCGGGCAGACCAACGCCGTCGCGTTCCAGTGCTGGACCCGGTCCGGCCGGCAGGTGCAGGCGCTGCTCGACGTCCACTACGCCGACGGGCGGATCGTCACGGTCACGACAGGCTCCGGCTGGACGGCCCGCACCGGCGGCTCCTGGCTGCCGTGGGCCGGTGACTTCAAGACACCGTTCTATGTCGCCCCGAACGAGGCGTTCGACGCGCGCGACGAGCCGGTCGGCTGGCGGGACGCCGGCTACAGCGGTACCGACTTCGTCCCGGCCGTCGTCGGCGATCCGATCAGCGGGCTGGCGCCCGGGGAGGCCGCTGCCATCGAACGGGTCGAGCACCGGCCGCCGCCGTTGACGAAGCTCGCTGATGGCCAGTGGCTGCTCGACACCGGTCGCGAGCTGACGGCCGGCCTGCGACTGACCCTGGACATCCCGGCCGCCTTGTCCGGCACCACCGTCGAAGTACGCCTGGGCGAGGAGCGCAACGGGGACGGATCGGTGCGCTACAACCTGCGCGCGCAAACGACGTACCGCGAGGTATGGACGCTGCGCGCCGGGCGCCAGGTGATCGAGCACTGGGGGTATCGGGAGTTCCGCTGGGGCCAGCTGATCACCGACCCGGCCCTGGACCTGAGCCGGGCCGTCACGCTGCTCGAGCAGGTCGTGCCGCAGCCGGACCAGGTCGCGCAGTTCGAGTCGTCCGATGCCGACCTGAACCGCGTGTGGCAGCTGTGCGCGTACACCATCGCGGCCAACCGGCAGGACCTGCACATGGACAGCGCCACCCGCGAGCGTGATGCGTACGAGGGCGACCTCGTCGTGCACGGCCGGGGCGAGATGGCGCTGTCGCGCAGCTACGACATCGTCCGGCAGACGAACCGCTTCCTGCTGCGCCGGCCGACCTGGCCGACCGAGTACAAGTTCATGACGATCACCTCCGCCTGGGAGGAGTACCTGGAGACCGGCGATCCGGACGCGCTGGCCGCCGACTTCGACCTGCATGCCGCCGAACAGGGCGAGCGCTGGCTCGGCCCGGACGGGTTGATCCACAAGGATCCGGGCGGGAGCAGCCAGAACAACAGCGACATCGTCGACTGGCCGGTGTCGCAGCGGGACGGCTACGTGTTCACGAACGTCAACACCGTCGTCAACTCCTGGCAGTACCAGGCGTTCGTCCGGCTTCAGCAGGCGGCCACCGTACTGGGCCGTACGGACGATGCCGACCGCTATGCCACCCTGGCCCGCACCATGCGGGCGACGGTCAACGCCCAGCTCTACGACGGGACGGCCGGCGCCTACTACGACGGCATCGGCACGTCCCACCAGGCGCAGCACGCCAGCCTGTACCCGGCCGCGCTCGGCGTGGCGTTGGACGGCGAGCTGCCCAAGATCGCGAACTGGCTGGCCAGCGACACCGCCGACCCGGTCCGAGTCAGTGCGAACGCGGTGCAGTGGCTGCTCGAGGCGTTGTTCCTGGGCGGGCGGGCCGATGCCGCCGTCGAGATCATGACCAGTGCTCGCGACACGTCCTGGCTGGCCATGATGGACACGTGGGGCGCGACCCAGACCATGGAGGCCTGGTCGCCCGCGGTGAAGTCGAACACGACGTTCAGCCACCCGTGGGCATCGGCGCCGGCCAACGTGATTCCGCGGTACCTGCTCGGGGTCCGGGTGGTCGAGGCGGGCGGCGCGCGGATCGAGGTCGCCCCGCAGCCGGCGAACCTGACCCGGGTCCGCGGCACGGTGGCAACGGTGCGCGGGCTGGTCGGAGTCGACATCGAGCAATCGCCACGCTGCCGGGTGGCGGTCACCGTGCCCGGCAACGTCACGGGCACGCTGCGCTGGCCGCTCGCCGGCCGTCGACCCGACCAATTCCTGGTGCTGACACCGACCGGACCACGGCCGGTCTCGGTCGACGGCGACGACCTGATCGTCGGTCTCGACCCGGGGCGTACGGACGTACTAGCGCGATGAGCAACGGGAGAGGTGGTCGATCGATGAGCGGCATGAGCCGGCGAGGATTCCTGCAGGCCGGAGTGGTGGCGGGAGCCGGGATGGCGGTGACCAGCCAACTGCCCAGCGCCGACGCGGTGCCGGATACCGAGGCCGGGCACCCGACGTCATCCGGCGCGCTGACCGTCAGCCGGCTGACAGTCGGCGATATGCACGATCCGCTGGGCATCCAGGCGGCCCGGCCGCGGTTGAGCTGGCAGCTGCGCGCCGGCGGCACCAACCGCAGCCAGTCGGCCTACGAGATCCGGGTGGCCAGCGACCCGCGCCGGCTGAGCCGCGCCGACCTGTGGCGCAGCGGCCGGATCCGGTCGGCGCAGGCCCGCAACGTCACCTACGGCGGCCAGCCGCTGTCCTCCCGTACCCGGGCGTACTGGCAGGTGCGGTCGTGGGACGAGCACGGCCGGGTGTCACCGTGGAGCGACGTCGCCCGGTGGGAGATCGGCCTGCTGCAGCCGGGGGATTGGCGCGCGCAGTGGATCGGCAATGCCGAATGGGACGCGCTGTCCGCCCCGGTGCCGCCGGCGACGGTGGACATCCCGGCCCAGCAGGCCCGCTATGTCAGGCTGAACGTGACCAGGCTCGGACTGCCGCTGAAGGAGGGGGCCTGGCCCGATCCCGTGTCGCGCTTGCAGCTGGCCGAGGTGCAGGTGCTCGACGGCGACGTCAATGTCGCCCAGGGCGGGGCCGTCACCGTGTCGGAGGTCTACTTGGCCCCGGGCACCTGTGAACCCGAGTACCTCACCGACG
>DASXYE010000238.1:0-9241 GCA_036502695.1 Jatrophihabitantaceae bacterium | reverse complement strand
GACGCCGCGCGTGCTGGCCGCCCTGGTCGAGGAGGCCGTCGAGGTCGGCGACATCGTCCGGCTCTTCACGTTCCGGCAGGGCCAGGCGAATCTCGTCGAGGTGACGTTGCCGCCGGGCGCGCCGTGCGCGGGGTTGCCGGTTCGTGAGCTCGCCCTGCCCCGCGACGCCGCCCTGGTGGCCATCGTCCGCGGACCACGCGTGATCACGCCGACGCCGGAGGAACCGCTCGAACCCGGCGACGAGCTGCTGTTCGTGGCCCTGCCCGAAACCGAGCCGGCCATCCGAGCCTCGGTCTGCGCGGCCTGACCCATCCCGCCCTCCGCGCAAGCGCTCATCGCACTCTCACTTGAGTAGCTCGGCCAGGCTTCGCTGTTTGACCCCGCCCTCATCGCGTCTGCAGGAAGATCACTCGCCAGCCGCGATCTTCCTGCGCGTACCGCCGTAGGGGGCAGCGGGCGCAGGAAGATCCGAGTGCCCGGACGATCTTCCTGCGGATCCGTCACAACGATCGTCGTTCGGATGCGTTCCGCGGCCCGCGGGATTCCCACTTCCCCAACCGCGCCGCCGGCCACGCGTGGTCTTCGCGCACGGTGGTCGCGCGCGGTCGTCGGCCGGCGAGCGCGATCCGCGCGGCCGTATGTTGCCGCTTAGGCGGGGGTGCTTGCCGTTTCGACGGCCAGCTGGTTGCGGGCCCGGCGGACCACCCAGAACGCGAATCCGATCGCGGCCACGTACAGCGGGTAGCCCATCGCGATGCGGGCGACGGCCAGCCAGCCCGTGGCGTTGTGCTGGAACAGCGCCAGTTGGACGATGCCGCGGGCCAGGAACACCAGGGCGGCGCCGGCGGTGGCCAGCATGTACGCGAACAGCAGCGGCCGGTGGCGATGCCACGGCACCGTCTCGGATTCGGCCTCGTGGTCGGGCTCGCGGTCGGCCTCGGATTGGGCGTCGCGTCCGTCCGCGTGGTCGTCGGTCCCGGGCGTCGGGTCGAGGAACTCCCAGAGCAGGCCGATCGCCGGACGGCGCACCACCATCGTCGCCGCGAACGCCGCGGCGTAGACGAAGCTGCTCCAGATGCCGAGCAGGAAGTACCCCTTCGCCTGGCCGGTGCGCGCCGCGATGATCGAGGCGACGACCACGCCGAGCAGGCCGGTCAACGCCTGCTGCACGGACTGCTTGCGCGCGAGCCGGTAGAGGGCAAGCACCAGCGCCGAGCCGACCGCGGCGATGATCGACCAGCGCAGCGTCGTGACCGCGTTGACCGCGACGAACACGACCGTCGGGATCGCCGTGATGATCGACCCCGACCAGCCGCCGATGCTGTTGAGCATCTGCTGCCGGTACATCTCGCGGGTACCGGGCTGCGGCTTACCTGCCTCGTCGTTCTCGCTCATGCCGGCTCTCGTAGCTCGTACCAGGGGTTGTAGATGGCCAGCCGACCGTCGTGCACACCCAGCCGACCGCGGGCCATGATCGTGCGCCCCGGCTCGATGCCGGCCACCCGGCGCCGGCCCAGCCACACCAGGTCGATGCACGCCGAGCCGTCGAACAATTCCGCTTGCAGGGTCGGGGCGTTCGCGCGCGGCGTGTAGGCGACGGCCCGCAGCCGCCCGGTGACGGTGGCTACTTCGCCGCGGTGCAGCGAGCGCAGCGGACTGGCCGAGCAGCGCACCACCTCGGACTGCAGCTCGGCCGCGTCCAGGTCATGGGCATCGGCCGTGAGCCGATGCAGGAATGACAGTCGACCTCCCACGCCGACAACAGTAGGCCACCGTCAGCGCGCTCGGTGCCCCCAGTTCAGGTGGGATTCAGGACAAGCTCAGGACGGCTGCGCGTCCTCGCCGGATTCCTCCGCGAGCGCCGCCAGTTGCTCGGCGGCCTCCTTCGGCAACTGCAGCGGGACGGAGTCGCGCACCGGCAGCGGCTCGGTACCCCGCACCACCACCACGTTGCGGAACGCCTCCTCGAACGGGCGGCCCTTGCTGGTCTCGGTCGCGGCCGGCCCGAGCAGCATGCCGCGCAGGAACCACCGCGGTCCGTCCGTCCCGAGGAAGCGCACGGGCGAATTGCCGCCGTCGCCCTTGAGGGTGCCGACCAGCTCGGTACCGAACGGGCCGTCGCTCTTGTCGCGTGCCAGGCCGCCCTGGCTCACGATCGAGTCGCGGATTTCCTTGCGGATGTCATCCCAGATGCCCTCGTTGCGGGGTGCCGCGAAGACGCCGACCTGCAGCTGTCCGTCGCGGTTCACCAGGGTGACCGACACGACCTGCTGGGCCTCGTTCATGTCCAGGCGCATCTCCATGCCGGCCTGGACGGGCACGCGTATCGCGCCCAGGTCGATACGGGCGAGCTCGTCGTCCGGGGCGTCGCGCACGTCGTACGGACCGTCGGTCGGCTCGGGCTCGTCCCGGTGCCGCGTCTCCCAAGGTGGCGTCGCGTCGATCTTCGACTGATCAGTGCGCTTGTTTCGGCGCCGCAACGCCATCAGGCTCCTCCCTCAACCGACCGGGCCCCGTCGAGTACGGCGGCGCCTCCGGTCGAACCATGCCCGCCGGCGCCGCGGGTCGACGTCGGCAGCTCGTCCACTTCGACGAACTGACCGAACTCCACTTTCTGGATCACCAACTGGGCGATGCGATCACCGCGCCGCAACACGATCGGCTCGACCGGGTCGTGGTTGATCAGGATGACCTTGATCTCGCCGCGGTACCCGGCATCAACCGTCCCCGGCGTGTTCACCAGCGACAGCCCGGCCCGGGCAGCCAGTCCGGACCGCGGGTGCACGAAGGCGGCGTACCCCTCGGGCAAGGCGATCGCGATCCCGGTCGGCAACACCGAGCGCTGACCCGGTGCGAGCACCGCGTCGACCGTGGTCACGATGTCGGCGCCGGCATCGCCGGGCAGCGCGTACGCCGGCAACGGCACGTCCGGGTCGAGGCGGCGCACGTGCACGCGCAGCCCGGTCGTCGCAGTGCTGCCGATGGTCACGGCGGGCAAGGTTACCCTTGCGCCCATGGACGTCGACGCGGAGCACACCGTGCCGTCCGAGCTGTATCGCGAGCGGCTGCGCACACCGTGGTGGTGGTACCCGGTCGGGCTGTTCGTCGCCGGCCTGCTGGCCGCCGAATTCCACATCGCCGGCCTGCGGCTCACCGACTGGATTCCCTTCGGGACGATGCTGCCGCTGGCCGCGTTCATCGTCTGGATCACGGGGCGAAGCGAGCTCCGGATTGCCGACGGCGAGCTGCGGATCCGCGACGCCCACCTGCCGCTGCGCTACATCACCGGCTGGGTGACGCTGGATCCGAACACGCTGCGCCGCGTGGTGGGCCGTGAAGGCGACCCGGCGGCGTTCATCCAGATCCGGCCGTGGATCGGCCCGGGCGTGCAGCTGTGGCTCGACGATCCGGACGACCCGACGCCGTACTGGGTCGTCAGCACCCGGCATCCGGACCGGGTGATCGCGGCCCTGGAGCAGTCGGCGCAGTCCCGATAGCCTGCGCCGGGTGAGCTACGGAACCCGCTTCGCCGGACAGGTCGCGCTCGTCACCGGAGCCAGCCGGGGCATCGGGCTGGCCGTCGCCCAGCGCCTGGTCGCCGAGGGCGCTCGGGTGGCCGTCACAGCCCGCAAACCCGAGGGGCTGGCGGTCGCGCTGGAGGTGCTCGGCGGACCCGAGCACGCGGTCGTGAGCGCCGGACGCGGCGATGACGCCGAGCACCAGGCGCAGGCCGTTCAGACGGCGGTGAGGGCGTTCGGGCGCTTGGACATTGTGATCAATAACACGGGCATCAACCCCGCCTACGGTCCGCTCAGCGAGCTGGACGACGAGGTCGCGCGCAAGATCATGGACGTCAACGTGCTGTCGGCGCTGCGCTGGGTCCGCGAGGCGCGGGCGGCCGGGCTGGGCGCGTCAGCTCCGGGCTCGGTCGTGAACATCGCGTCGATCGCCGGGCTGCGTCCGGCGCCGGGCCTGGGCTACTACGGCGTCAGCAAGTCGGCGCTGATCGGGCTGACGACCCAGCTGGCCGCCGAGCTCGCGCCGTCGGTGCGGGTCAACGCGGTGGCGCCGGCCGTGATCAAGACCCGGTTCGCGGCCAAGCTCTACGAGGGCCACGAGGAGCAGTCCGCGGCCGGCTACCCGTTGCAGCGCCTCGGCGAGCCCGAGGACGTCGCAGGCGCCGTCGCCTTCCTCGCCTCGTCCGATGCCGCCTGGATCACGGGCCAAACCCTCGTCATCGACGGCGGCATTTCGCTGTCCCCGGGTTTGTAGCCAAGGACGAGCGACGCGCTCACCGGCGAACTCGGCCCACCAAACCGACCCCAACGCGATGAGCGCTTGCGCGAAGAGCCCCGCTGCCGCGACGCGGCCCGCGACGAAGGAGCGGTGCGGAGCTGCGTTGGCCCCCGAGCTTGCGAGGGGTCCACAAGCAGATACGCGAAAGGCGGGATCAACTAAGCACAGTCCCGGCAGATGTACTCCCCGTTGCGCTCGCGGGCGAGGCGGCTGCGATGGTGTACCAGGAAGCAGCGCGAGCAGGTGAACTCGTCGTCCTGCTTCGGCAGCACCCGTACGGTCAGCTCTTCGCCGGACAGGTTCGACAGGTCGGCTCCGGGCAGCTCAAGTGACTCGTTGAGCTCCGTCTCGTCGATGTCGATCGTGCCGGACTGTGCCTCGGCGCGACGCGCCTTCAGCTCGTCGAGCGAGTCTTCGCTCAACTCGTCGACGTCACCCCGTCGTGGGGCGTCGTAATCGGTGGCCATCGGCCTTCAACTCCTCGATCGGCTCGCCGCTGAATTGTCGTCAGCGCGGGCAACCCGTTTTCGTGGGTCACAGCTCGTGCTCAGCCACCGTGACCTCGGCGTCGTTGCCAGCGCGGGATGCAACGTCCGGGTCCCCGAATTTGTGCCCGGGACGTGCACCTGTCTGCGAGGTTCCGTCCGTAGCTATCCCGGACGGCGCCGCGGAACGGTACCGCGCCAGCAGTCGCCGCAAACGACAGGACACGCCTTCACATTCCCGGGACGTGGACGAGATACCCTCACAGGCACATCTGAGCCGTGTCCGGGCACCCCTCGGGCACCGAATCAGGCCGATTCGCGAGAGGGAGATCACGATGGCGAGCGTGTCTGCGCGGCGCCCGCTCCCTGCGTTGATCTTCCTGCTGGGGCTGTCGTTGCTGACCGCGCTCGTGTGGTGGCGGGTCATCCACCGCTCCGACTCCGGACACCCCAAGGCACAGAAGTCCTGCGAGTCGACCACCAGCAAGGTGGTGCCCCAGCCCGGGTCGGTCAGTGTCAAGGTTCTCAACTCGACCGAACGGTTGCATCTGGCCCGCAATGTCGGGACGGCCATGGGCAAGCTCGGTTTCCACGTGACCAGCGTGGGCAACGACGACCCGAGCGTCGTGGTCAACGGCATCGCCGAGATCCGGTACGGCCCCAAGGCCACCCAGGCAGCGACGCTGCTCACGTTCTACCTGCCCAACGCGACTCTCGTGCCGACGCAAGCCACCGACAGCGTGGTCACCGTGTCTCTCGGCACGAAGTACAAGGCGCTGGCCACAACCGCGCAGGCCAAGAAGGCGATGGCCGACCAGCACGTGACCCAGCTGCCGGCCCGGGCCAATCGCGCCGCGGTGACGCCCACCGCGACGACCAGCGCCAGCTGCTAGACCCGGTCTGCCCCTAGCTCTTCGAGTAGCGCGAAGAGGTCGGGGGCCAGGGTGGGTCCGGCCACGGCGGTCATGGTGCCGCTCGGCGGACGACCGCGCAGACCCGTGACCACGCAGCCGGCCTCGCTCGCGATCAGGACGCCGGCCGACCAGTCCCACGGGTTGAGGCCGACCTCGAAGTAGCCGTCCAGCCGCCCGGCCGCGAGCGCACACAGATCCAGGGCCGCCGAGCCGAGCCGGCGGATGTCGGCGATGCGCGGTAGCAACTGGGCCACGACGGCGGCCTGCCGGGCCCGCAGCGCGGAGTCGTAGCCGAATCCGGTGGCAACCACCGCCCGGGCCAGCGGCACCACGCGCGGGCCGGACAGTCGCTCGTCGTCGACGAACGCACCGCTGCCCAAGGTCGCATGGAACAGCTCGCCGGAGATCGGGTTGTGCACGCACCCCGCGACGACCTGCCCGTCCACCTCGGCGGCGATGGACACCGCGTACTGCGGCAGGCCGAGGACAAAGTTCACCGTGCCGTCGATGGGATCCACGTACCATCGCACCCCGCTGGTGCCGGCCTGCCCGCCCGCCTCCTCGCCCAGCACGGCGTCGTCCGGGCGACGCGCCGTGAGCTCGGCGCGGATGTGGGCCTCGACGGCGCGGTCCACCTCGGTCACGACATCGGTGGGCGTGCTCTTGGTGTCGATGGCGAAATGATCGCGATGATGGCGGCGGATCAGCTCGCCGGCCGTCACGGCAATGCCGCTGGCCAATTCACCGAGCTCGGTCGCTGACGGTGTCACTGATCCATCGCACCACACCGGCGGCGATAGGGTACGGCCGACGTGGCCTAAGGGATTGGGGACTGACGTGGTCGATCGACCTGATCAGGCGTTCGGCATCGACATCGGCGGCTCGGGTATCAAGGGCGCGGTCGTGCGAACGTCGAGCGGCGAGCTGGCCACCGAGCGGGTGCGCATCGTGACACCGCAGCCGTCGACCCCCGACTCCGTCGCCGCCGTGGTCGCGCAGATCGTGAAACAGGCCGAATGGCACGGCGTCATCGGCGCCACGTTTCCGGCAGTGATCCAGCACGGGGTCGCCCGCTCCGCGGCCAATGTCGATCACAGCTGGATCGGCACTGACGTCGACGCCACGTTCACCGAGGCGACCGGCGAGGAGGTCATCGTGCTGAACGACGCCGACGCCGCCGGCATCGCCGAGGCCCGGTTCGGCGCGGCTCGCGACGTGGCCGGCGTCGTCATCCTGCTGACGTTCGGCACCGGCATCGGCAGCGCGCTGCTCGTCGACGGCAAGCTCGTGCCCAACACCGAGCTGGGCCACCTCGAGCTCGACGGCCACGACGCCGAGACCCGGGCGGCGGCATCGGCCCGCGATCGGGAGAAGCTGTCGTACAAGCACTGGGCCAAGCGCGTCCAGAAGTACATGGCGCACGTCGAGAAGCTGTTCACGCCGGACCTGTTCGTCGTCGGCGGCGGGGTCAGCAAGGAAGCCGACAAGTGGGTTCCACACCTCGACCTGCACACTCCGGTCAAGCCGGCCCAGCTGCTGAACAACGCCGGCATCGTCGGCGCGGCGATGGCGGCGGCCGAGCGGCGCGGCGAATAGCGCCGGTCCTACGAGTGGGCGACGCGCTCGAACCTAGGTCGCCGCCGGTTTGCCGCGCGCGGCTACAATATGCATCAGGTCACTGCGCACGTACTGGACTCGAGGTTTGAGGCGAACAACAGACGGCGAGCTGACCCGCCTCTTCCCTCCGCGTCAGGCGGAACAATTCCGCGCGAAGGCTCTGGCTTACCAGGTCCTTGCGCGCATCTGGTGAAAGGGCGTTTGTGGGCGCGAGCAGCACTACCCCAGCTTCGGACAACACCTCCGGCGACCAGCTACGCACGGTCGCCGCGGCGACGGCCACCCGCAAGGTGACCACCCCCGTCGCCGACAAACCGGCGCGGCCGGCCGCCAAGGCCAAGCCGACGAAGGCGCCGGCCAAGGCCCCGGCCGCCAAGGCCGCCGCCGCGAAAGCCCCGGCCAAGCCCGGCAAGGCCGCACCGAAGAAGGCCACCAAGGACGAGCCGGGCACCGATCCCGCGGCCGAGGCCGCGGCGAAGACCGGCGAAGCCGAGCCCGAGGGCCCGGCCGACGCCGAGGTCAGCGCCGAGGAAGAGTCGACCGAGTTCGCCTGGGACGACGAAGAGGAGTCCGAGGCGCTGCGCCAGGCGCGCAAGGACGCCGAGATGACCGCCTCGGCCGACTCGGTTCGCGCCTACCTCAAGCAGATCGGCAAGGTCGCGCTGCTCAACGCCGAGGAAGAGGTCGATCTCGCCAAGCGCATCGAGGCCGGCCTGTACTCGGCCGAGCGGCTGCGCCAGGCCGAGGAGACCGCCGAGAAGCTCGTGACGCAGATGCGCCGCGACCTGCGGTGGATCGTCCGCGACGGCGAGCGCGCGAAGAACCACCTGCTCGAGGCGAACCTTCGTCTGGTCGTCTCGCTGGCCAAGCGCTACACCGGCCGCGGCATGGCGTTCCTGGATCTCATCCAGGAAGGCAACCTGGGTCTGATCCGCGCGGTCGAGAAGTTCGACTACACCAAGGGCTACAAGTTCTCGACGTATGCCACCTGGTGGATCCGGCAGGCGATCACCCGCGCCATGGCCGACCAGGCCCGCACCATCCGCATCCCGGTGCACATGGTCGAGGTCATCAACAAGCTGGGCCGCATCCAGCGCGAGCTGCTGCAGGACCTCGGCCGCGAGCCGACGCCCGAAGAGCTCGCCAAGGAAATGGACATCACCCCGGACAAAGTGCTGGAGATCCAGCAGTACGCCCGTGAGCCTATCTCGCTGGATCAGACCATCGGCGACGAAGGCGATTCGCAGCTCGGCGACTTCATCGAAGACAGCGAGGCTGTAGTTGCCGTGGACGCCGTGTCGTTCACGCTGCTGCAGGATCAGCTGCAGTCGGTGCTGCAAACTCTGTCCGAGCGCGAGGCCGGCGTGGTCAAGCTCCGTTTCGGTCTGACCGACGGTCAGCCCCGCACCCTCGACGAGATCGGCCAGGTCTACGGCGTGACGCGCGAGCGCATCCGCCAGATCGAGTCGAAGACGATGTCCAAGCTGCGCCACCCGTCCCGCTCGCAGGTCCTGCGCGACTACCTGGACTGAGTCCCCACCGTCTTCCAAGTTGTTCGACCCTCGGCGCGCTATCTGACGCCGGGGGTCGAACAACTTTGGCGTTTCGGCCCGACTCTGAACGCCGCAGGTACTGCAATTACCCCCGTTCTCGGGGTATCTTGCAGTAGTGGCTAGTAGCGTCGCACTCCAGCGACTCAGCGACGTCGCCGCCGACCAGTGGGGCCTGATCACTCGGCGGCAGATCGCTGACGCCGGCACTCCCCCGACCACGCTGGACCGGCTCACCGCGCCCGGATCAGCACTCGCGCGAGTGGCAGCCGGCGTCTACCTCCTTGCCGGTGCGCCGATCCCCGATCATCTCGACCTCCGCGCCGCATGGCTCCAGCTCGCGCCGGACACCCCCGTATGGGAACGCACACCCGGCCAG
>DASXYE010000237.1:0-4466 GCA_036502695.1 Jatrophihabitantaceae bacterium | reverse complement strand
GCCGGGGATGCCGATCAGAGCCGTGAACCCGATGCCCTGCAGGACGTCGCGGCGCACGTGCAGCCGATCCAGACCGATGCCGAGTCCACGGCCGGCGGGGCTGCGAGCGAGCAGCACCAGCGCGAGTGCGGCCGGCATCAGACCGTTGAGCACGTCGGCCAGGTCGTCGGCCAGGTCGAGCCAGGGATAGGTGGTGGCCGGTCCCGAGACCACCGTTGCCGTGGTGGCGCCGATGCCACCCTTGACCGTGATCTCCTGGCGGACGTAGTACAGCAACGTGTACACGGCCGACATGCCCAGTGAGACGCCCAGCACGGCCAGCACTTCCAGGCCGTAGCGCGGCTTCTCGAGTACGCCGGACAGACCTCTCGCGTTCTCGGATACGCCGGTTGCGTCGCTCACCCGGACAGTCTGCCCGGACGCGATGAGCGCTCGCGCGAAGAGCCCGCCGGCCGCTATGCGGACGCGCCGTCAGGCGCGTTCGGGTCCGGGATTGCCCCCGAGCGTCAGCGAGTGGGGCGAGACCGGATCCGAGTCCGGCGGATAAGAGATGTCGGCGCATTCGAGGCACACGCTGGCCGGGATGAGACCGACGCGCATCAGCCCGGCGAAGACCGTGCAGCCGATGCAGAACGCGAACACGGACTCGAGCGTGGCGGCCACCACGATCAGGCCGAGCAGCGCGACCGCCACCCAGTCGGCACCGAAGCCGAAGTGGGCGATCACCGCGGCCAACGACATGGTCGCGCCCATGCCCTGGGCGAACCGTTTGGGCGGCCCGGGTACCGGACGCGGCGGGCCGAGCCGGGGCGCGACGACCCGGGTGGCCAGCTGACCGAGCGGGCTCAGCGTCGGACCGGTCAGCACGCGCGCGAGGAATCCGTAGGCCAGCGGCACGGTCAGCCACAGCCAGCCGAAGCCGAACGCGGCGCTCAGCAGCAGCGTGAGCACCGTCAGGGTCAGCACGCCGGCCGCGACGGTACGTGCGGCCAGCTCGTTCACCGGATTCGGGAACCGGAACAACCAGTTCACGCCACCAAGCCTACGGGCTAGATAGGAATTCGGGGAGGTTGTGGGACAGATCGCAGGCCGTTGCCCCGGCGGTCACGAAGGGACCGCACACTACGGGCGAAGCTGGCCAAGTCGGGCCGCGTCCGGGCTCTCCCGCTTGCGCGACACCCCCGTCCATGCAATACAGTTCTTGGTCGAAGAGGCGTGCGGCACATCCCTCCCGTGCCGCCGCCTCTTCCTATGTCTGCCGGCTGGCACATCTCGCCAGCCACGGCGGCGAGCTTCCGCGATCCGTGCCCTTGTCGGCGGCGCACGCCTGCTCCAGGCTGGGCGGCCGACCCCCATCACCCAGGTACGGAAGAAGGCCCGTATGCAAGATCAACCACGCGGTCCGAGTCGCCGCCGCGCGATCGCCCTGATCGCGGCCGGCGCGGTCGCCGCGACCGGCCTCACGCTCGGCGGGGTAGCCGTCTCGGACTCGACGCCGCACCACGGCGACTCGATCCCGAACGTCACCCTCGTCGAGAACCAGATCAAGGCGTACTACGGCGACACGCTCGTCGGCACCGACCACCTGCCGTCCCCGGACGGCAACTACGCGCACGAGGTCGAGCGCATCGCCGACAAGGCCCAGCACTCGCTGGCGCACCAGCATGTGCGGCACGGCCAGCCGGCGCTGGTGTTCGACGTCGACGACACGACGCTGAACACCTACAACTACGAGATCTTCTCCGGCTTCGCGTACAACCCGGTGACCAACGCCGACTACGTGAACAACGAGCGGTTCCCGGCGGTGTTCGGCATGCCGTCGCTCGTCAACTGGGCGAACACCCACGGCTATACGGTCTTCTTCCTGACCGGACGGCCCGAGGCCCAGCGGGCCGGCACTCAGGGCAACCTGGCCAAGGTGGGTTACCAGGCCCCGGCCGACACTACCCACCTGTACTTGAAGGACCAGACGGTGCCGTGGCTGTCGTTCTGTGCGCCGACCTGCACCACCATCCAGTACAAGTCGAGCACGCGGGCGCACATCGAGTCGCTCGGATATCACATCGTGGCGAACTTCGGCGATCAGTTCAGTGACCTGGAAGGCGGTCACGCCGACCAGACGTACAAGATCCCCAACCCGATGTACTACCTGCCGTAACGCCCGCTCTCACCACGAGTTGTCCGCGCTTCGCGATGCATTGGCACCGCGAAGCGCGGACAGCTTTGTCTAGGCGGGGACGATCCGGCCGCGCACCTCGCCCAGGCCGATTCGGGTGCCGCCCGGGCCCGGCGCCGTCGCGCGCAGCGCCACCTCGTCGCCGTCCTGCAGGAACGTGCGGATCGCGCCGTCGTCCAGGGTGAGCGGCTCGGCGCCGCCCCAGGACAGCTCCAGCAGCGAGCCCCGTTCGTCGGGAGCGGACCCGCTGATCGTGCCGGACCCGAACAGGTCGCCCGGCCGCAGGCTGGCCCCGTTGACGGTCATATGGGCCAGCATCTGCGCGCCGGTCCAGTACATCGAGGCGAACGGCGGCCGCGAGATCAGCTGGCCGTTCAGCCAGACCTCGACGGCGATGTCGAAGCCCCACGGCTGATCGGCGTCGTCGAGGTAGGGCAGCACCGCGACGTCCCGTGCGGGAGCCGGAACCCGGGCCGCGACCAGGGCGTCGAGCGGCGTGATCCACGGCGACACCGAGGTCGCGAACGACTTGCCGAGGAACGGTCCGAGCGGCACGTACTCCCAGGCCTGGATGTCGCGGGCCGACCAGTCGTTCAGCAGGCACACGCCGAAGACATGCTCGGCGAAGTCGCCGATGGGCACCGATTCGCCGAGCGATGATCCGGCGCCCACGACGAAGCCCAGTTCGGCCTCGATGTCCAGCCGCCGCGACGGCCCGAACGTGACCGCCCCGTCGGCACCGCGGGTCTGCCCGCTCGGCCGGCGGACCGGCGTGCCGCTCACCACGACGGTGCCGGCCCGCCCGTGGTACCCGACGGGCAGGTGCTTCCAGTTCGGTTTGAGCGGCTCGTCGTCCGGGCGGAACAGCCGGCCCACGTTGGACGCGTGATGCTCGGATGCGTAGAAGTCGACGTAGTCGGCAACGGTGAACGGCAACACCAGTTGCAGGTCGGCGATCGGCATCAGCTCGGCGCCGTCGAGCAGCCCCGGAATGGCGTCGCGCACCTGGGTCCAGGTCGCTCGCCCGGCCGCGAGCAGCGGGTCGAGCGTGCCGTCGGCGAACAGCGGCGCCAGCTCAGGCGGGGCCGTCGTCGTCAGCGACAGCGCGGAATCGCCGACCCGAACGACGGCGTGCCGGCGGCCGTCCGGGCCGATCGCCGAGCCGTAGGGCAGATTGGTCGCCCCGAACAGATCGTCCGGGGGGTCGGTGGGGGGCGTCACGGAACGCTTACCAGTCCCATCTCGAGCAGGTCGTGCACCGGCTCGTCGATGCTGCACGTGCCGAACGAGCTGAACAGTGCCCGGATCGCCCGCACGTCGGTCGCCGTCAAGGTACCGACCCGGGTGGCCACCGCCGCGGCGTCCCGCTCGGCGAGAATCGCCCGGGTCGCGGCGTGGCTGCCCGTGGCGGCCGCCACCCGAGCGGCGAGCGCGACGTTGAGGAAGCCGTGGTGCTCGAACAGCGTGTCGGTGTCGCGGTGCCGAATCGCGTTGTGCAGCCCGGCTGTGCATTTGAACGCGAGCCGCTCGGCGGCGCACATGACGATCGGTTCCGCCAGCTGGCGCTCGGTGTGGAACGCCTCGATCGAGGTGCCGCCGGTGCGCAGCTTGAGGCGGACGCCACTCGGGGCGAGCGTGTGTACGTGGTGCTCGGTGACGGCGGGGACCGGGATCTCGAGAAAGACCCGGCAATCGTCGGTGACCAGCGGCTCGAGGTGGCTCAGCACGTCGACGAACGGGTTCAGCCGCAGCGGCAGCTCGATGGCGACGATCCGCAGTCGCTCGCAGCGCCGGGCCAGCTCCAGCGTGCGTTCGAGCGATTCCACCCCGGCCGGGATCGCGAGCGCGACGTCGAACTGCTCGACGCCGTGCCGCGCGGCCTCGGCGTCGATCGCGGCCAGCCGGCCGGCGCCGCACACGAACGGGCCGACCAGGTCGGCGTACCAGGCGACGCGGTGCAGGAGGTGGCCCCCGACAGCCGGACCCGGATCCTCGTCCCGGGGCGGAAACATCGATGCGTCGTCGAACAGGCCGGTGAACAGGTCCGCCAGGTGGCCGCTGATCATGTCGGCTCGCCGGGCGGTTTGCGGCCGCTCCACGTCCAGGCGTAGGCGCCGTCGTCGACGGCTCGGCCGCCTTCGCCGAGTTTGAGGGGGCGGAAGGTGTCGACCATGACGGCGAGTTCGTCGAAGTATTCGGCGCCGATGGAGCGTTGGTAGGCGCCGGGTTGGGGGCCGTGGGCGTGCCCGCCGGGGTGCAGGCTGATCGAGCCCTGGCCGATGCCCGAGCC
>DASXYE010000236.1:0-21726 GCA_036502695.1 Jatrophihabitantaceae bacterium | reverse complement strand
CGCAGCAGCTCGGCCGGGTGATCGTCGGGCTGACCGATGAGGCGGCGCCCGGCCCCATCCCCGACGTACCGACCCCGACCGACCGCGAGATCGACTTCCTGCTCGAGACAATCAGCACCGCGCTCGAGACGCCCCTTGCGCGCGCCGACGTACGGGGCGCCTTCGCCGGTCTGCGACCGCTGATCGACGCGGGCGACGGAAATACAGCCGACCTGTCGAGACGGCACGCCGTCGTCGAGTCCCCGGACGGCGTGATCACCGTGGTGGGCGGCAAGCTCACGACGTACCGCCGCATGGCCCAGGACGCCGTCGACGCCGCCGTGGCCCGGCGCGGGCTGAGCGCCACGCCCTGCCGCACCGCGCAGCTGCCCCTGATCGGCGCGCCCGCCCATCCGGCCAGCGCTTCCACCCGCGGCCTGCCGGCCGGCCTGATTGCCCGGCACGGCGGCGCCGCCCGATCAGTGATCGACGCCGCCACGCTCGAACGCCCGCTCGACCCGATCGCCGAGGGCATCGACATCACCCGGGCCGAGATCGAGTTCGCCGTCACGCACGAGGGCGCCGCCGACGTCGACGACGTGCTGCACCGCCGCACCCGCATCGGTCTCGTCCCGGACGACGCTGACCGCGCGCGCGACGCCGTCGAGGCCATCGTGGCCGGCTGACCCGGCCGGGCCATCCAAAGTTGTCCGCGCTTCGCGGCGTCATAGCACCGCTACGCGCGGACAACTCGCGGCGACCCGCACGACGTCACGATCGCGTAGGCGTCCCGCCGAGGATCGACGCGGCCTCCTCGCGCATCTGGACCTTGCGTACCTTGCCGGTGACGGTCATGGGGAACTCGTCGACGACGTGGATGTAGCGCGGGATCTTGTAGCGGGCCAGCTTCCCGTCGCAGTACGCGCGCAACGCCTCGGCGGTCAGCGGCTCGGCGCCGGGGCGCAGCCGCACCCAGGCCATGAGCTCCTCGCCGTACCTGTCGTCCGGCACGCCGATCACCTGCGCATCGAGGATGTCCGGGTGCGTATAGAGGAACTCCTCGATCTCGCGCGGGTAGATGTTCTCGCCGCCGCGGATCACCATGTCCTTGATGCGGCCCGTGATGCTGACGTAGCCGTCGTCGTCCATGACGGCGAGATCGCCGGTGTGCATCCACCGGGCGCCGTCGATGGCCTCGGCGGTCTTGTCCGGTTGTTCCCAGTAGCCGAGCATGACGCTGTACCCGCGTGTACACAGCTCACCGGCCGTACCCCTCGGTACGGTCACGCCGTCGGTGTCGATGATCTTCACTTCGAGATGGGGATGCACCCGGCCGACCGTCGACACCCGCCGCTCGATCGAGTCGTCGGCTCGGGTCTGCATCGACACCGGCGACGTCTCCGTCATGCCGTAGCAGATGCCGACCTCTGTCATGCCCATCCGGTCGATGACCTGCTTCATCACCTCGACCGGACAAGGGGACCCGGCCATGATGCCCGTCCGCAGCGAGGACAGGTCGTGCGACTCGAACGACAGGTCGGCCAGCTCGGCGATGAACATCGTCGGCACCCCGTACAGCGACGTGCACCGCTCGGCCGCCACCGCGGCCAGAGTGGCGGCGGGGTCGAACGCCGGCGCCGGGATCACCATGCACGCCCCGTGGCTGGTCGCCGCCAGGTTGCCCATCACCATGCCGAAGCAGTGATAGAACGGCACCGGGATGCAGATGCGGTCAGCCTCGGTGTAGCCGCACAATTCCCCGACGAAGTAGCCATTGTTGAGGATGTTGTGGTGGCTGAGCGTCGCACCCTTGGGGAACCCGGTCGTGCCGGACGTGTACTGGATGTTGATCGGATCGTCCGGGCCGAGCGTGGCCCCGATCTCGTCCAGCTGGGTCCGCTCGCCGGACCGCCCGCTCGCGACGAGCGCATCCCATGACGGCTCGCCGATCAGGACGACGTCCCGAAGGGAAGGACAGGCTGGCTGTACTTCGGCGATCATGGCCGCATAGTCGGACGTCTTGAACGACGGCGCGGCGATCAGGGTGCGGATCCCGGCCTGGTCCAGCACGAACTGCAGCTCGTGCGTGCGATAGGCCGGGTTGATGTTGACCAGAATCGCGCCCAGCCGGGCCGTGGCGTACTGCACGAACGTCCACTCGGCGCAGTTCGGTGCCCAGATGCCGACGCGGTCACCGCGGACGACCCCGAGGGCCAGCAACCCGAGCGCCACCGCGTCGACCTCGTCGGCCAGCTGCCGGTACGTCCAGCGGCGCCCGGACGCGTGCTCGACCAGCGCTTCCCGCTCACCGAAGCGCGCCACCGTCCGACCCAGGTTCGCGCCGATCGTGTCGCCGAGCAGCGGCGCACTCGACGGGCCTGAGGTGTAGGACGGCTCAGCCACGACTGCCACCTCCGGACCGATCCACGAGCAGACCTTACGAACGTAGGCCGTGGGTTACCGCTCGGCAATCGTCAACGTGATCGTGGCGCGGACGGACACCGCCCAGCCAACGTGCCTTCACTCAGCCGAACCGCCCGTGGACGTAGTCGGCGGTGCGCGGGTCGTGCGGGTCCTCGAAGATCTGCTCGGTGGCGCCGGCCTCGACGATGTGCCCGGGGGTGTCGTGTGTGGCCAGGAAGAACGCGCACGAGCTGGACACCCGGGCGGCCTGCTGCATGTTGTGCGTGACGATCACGATGGTGACCTGGCCGCGCAGCTCGGCGATGGTGTCCTCGACCCGCCGCGTCGACGTGGGGTCCAGCGCGGAGCACGGCTCGTCCATGAGCAACACGTCGGGCGAGACGGCCAGTGACCGGGCGATGCACAGCCGCTGCTGCTGCCCGCCGGACAGCGCGCCGCCCGGCGCCTTCAGCCGGTTGGCCACTTCCTTCCACAACCCGGCCCGCTGCAGCGACGACTGGACGACCTCGTCCTTGTCGCGCACCTTGATGCCGGCCAGCTTCAAACCACTGGCCACGTTGTCGTAGATCGACATGGCCGGGAACGGGTTCGGCTTCTGGAACACCATGCCTATACGCCGGCGTACGTCGGCCGGCCGCTTGCCCGCGTCGTAGATGTCCTCGCCGGCCAGCAGCACCTCACCGGCCAGCGCCGCGCTGCGCACCATCTCGTGCATCCGGTTGAGGATGCGCAGGTAGGTGGACTTGCCACATCCGGACGGGCCGATGAGCGCCGTGACCTCGCCGGGCTGCATGGTGAGCGAGATCCGTTCGAGCACCTTGTGGCTGCCGAACCAGGCTGACACGTCCCGGCTCTCCAGCCCGTACAGCTGTCGGACCGAGTCCACAGGATGGCTGCCGTTCGGAGCTGCCGGATGGCGGCCGTTCGGCACCGGCGGCAGCATCGTGGTCAGCGGGTCCGGCGAGATGACACCGGTGTCCTCGGCGTCCTCAGCGACGGGCAGCTGCGCGTCGTCGTCCGCGCCGTCCAAGGCTGAATTTCCAGCGCTCACGATCGATCCTCTCAATACAGGTTCGGCAGCAGGGCCGCCGCGTTCTCGTAGACGCTCCAGGTCGCGGCGATCGCGACCGGGACGAAGCACAGGTAGGCGGCCCAGCGGTTCCAGCGGTGCGCCCCGACGGTGCCGAGCACCGACGCCAGCAGCAGCACCTGGGCCCACAGCATCAGCGGGACGAGGCTGCCGTCGACGTTGGCCTTCATCCCCTTCTCGGCGTTCGCGATCGCGGGCAGGCCGCCCGGGCTGGGCTGCACCGGGGTGTGCAGGTCGGCGCTGACACTGACCGTCGAGTGGGCGACGGCGCTGGAGTCCGCCGTGGTGAGCACCAGCCGGTTGTCGGAGTTCGCCGGGGCCGGGTGATCGCCGTCGCCGAAGGACGACACGACGTAGGTCGCGACGCCCTGGCCGGTGGTGACCGTCAGCGTGTCGCCGATGTTGAGCCGCATCAGGTGCGCGAACGGAGCGCCGAACGTCGCGCGCCGGCCGTAGATCACGCTGACCCCGGCCTGGCCGGGCAAGACCGTATCGCGGCGATGGCCGGGGCCTTTCGTGAGCTGCCGCGAGTCGGTGCCCTCGACGACGATGACGTGGCGCACGTTGATCGCCGGGATGTCCAGCACCGCGACCGGCTTGCCCAGTCCGGTCGGACCGACCGGCGCCACCGCCTGATCGAGCTGGCGCTTGAACGTCTTGTACATCGTGTTCTGGACCCGGGACTCGGACAGCTTCGAGAAGCCGTACAGGTAGACGAGAAAGCCCAGCAACAGCAAGGCGATCAGGCCGAGCGCCACGGCGACGTGCCGCAGCGCCTCCGGTGGCGCGATCTTCGGCCGGGCCGCCGGCGTCGGCGCCGGTTCGGGCGCAGCGGTCGGGGCAGCTGCGTCCTCGTCGATCTCCGGACGTTCGGTGGTGACCGTCATGCCCGGGGACGACGCTTTCGCAACCAGGTGCCGAGCAGCGTCGGGACGAGTATCGCGCCGAGGATCTCGAGGGCGGTCAGCACGGCGAAGAGCGGGCTGCCGCCACCATGCCCGGTCAGCGAAACGGGCAACGCGCTGACGTTGTCGTTCGCGACGCTGTTGTCCGACCCGCCGAGCTGCTTGCCCGTGTCCGGGTCAACCGCGCCGCCGGCCGTCGAACGGCTTGCCGCGGGACCGCCCGAACTCCCGTTGCCGGAACCCGATCCACCGCCGCCCGAGCCGTTCGAACCGCCACCACCCGAACCGTTCGAACCGCCGCCGCTCGAACCGCCACCACCGCCCGCGCAGGTCAACGGCGTACCGACCTTGTCGCACTTGGACGGGAACGGCGCCTGCTCGACCAGGTAGTTGTGGCCATTGTGATAGGTCGGGTTGTTGCAGCCGTTGAGCTGCTTGGAATCCGGGACCGTGACGTGACTGGGGATGTAGCCCTCCTGGAGGAACCCGCCCTGGACCAGGTTCTTCGGCAGTGGCGAGTAGCCGAGCGCGCCCGCCTTCTGCTGGGCTCCACACAGCACGTAGTTGAGCCAGGTGGACAGGGTCGCGCCCTTCGCGCTGGTCTTGGGGTTGCTGCCGTCCATGAACCGCCCCGGTGGACCCACCGTGATGCCGTTCGCTACCCGGCTCGTGCGGGGCACGATCAGGTAGCTGTAGCTGGACAGCGGGTAGGTCCGTCGGTCCGGGTTGGTGTACACGTGGTCGAGGTTCTGCATCAGGTAGGTGACGCTCTTCGAGTTGTTGTCGATGACCGCCTTCTGCAACGCGATGGCGACGTTGGACGCGGTGGGCAGGGTGTAGTAACCGGCCTGGTTGAGCACCTTGACGACCGGGATCTTGCTGTTGAGCGCGTAGGCGTACTCGTCGTAGCCGATGGAGCCGTCGCCGTAGCTGGGCGAGGCGATGTAGTTGGCCACCTGGTCGGAGCCCTGACGCTGGATGGAACCGGAGAAGCCGGGGTAGAACTCGGTCGGCCCGCAGGCTCCTCCCCCACCGCGGGCCTTGCAGAACGACGTCCACTGCGAGCCGTACTGCTTCGCCATCCAGCGGGTGAACATGTAGGTGGCGCCCGAGCCGTCCGAACGGGTGATGACGTTGATGCGCTTGCTGGGTAGGCGCATCCCGTAGTCCTTGGTGATGCGCGCGTCGTTCCAGTTCGTGATCTGGCCGGTGAAGATCTTGGTGATCGTGTCCCCGGACAGGCGCAGGTTAGTGATCTTCTTGCCGCCGACCGTCAGGTTGTACAGGAACGACGTGCCGCCCGCGACGATCGGGATGTAGGAGTAGGCGTACTGCTGGCTCTCGCCGCCACCGCCGAACGGGTCCGGGTTGCTGTCGGTGATGAAGGCGATGTCCGAAGCCGCGAAGTCGGCCTGGCCCTGCATGTATTTCGTACGCCCGGCTTGCGACCCCTGGCCACCGAAGTCGATCCGGATGCCTCGACTCTCGACGTCCACCGACCACTGGTGGATGGCCGGCTCGGCCCACGACGAGCCGTCGCCGCTCAGCGGCACGAAGCTTGCGGCCTGCGCGGGCGGGGCCAGTAGGCCGACGACGGCGAGGACGGTGGCCACCGCACCCCAGCGCAGCAGCCGGGACAGTCGCACGTGCATGGTCAGGCCTTCCTCGGTGTCGCGGCGGCGCGAGCCAGCAGGCGGCGCTGCCGGCGGGTCAGTTCGCCCGGTGCTTTGCCGCCGATCAGGCGGGCGATGAAGAACAGGACGAGCACCATGGCCATCAGCGCCAGCCCGGCCCCGAATGCCCGCGCCACCATCTCCTTCTGCGGGTACCGGACGTAGTTCCAGATGTAGAGCGGCAGACTGGTCTGCGCGCCGCGGAACGGATCGTCGTTGTAGAAGCCGGTGAATCCGGCCGTCAAGAGCACCGGCGACGTCTCGCCGACGGCCCGGGCCATGGCCAGCACCACGGCGGTCGAGAGGCCGGACCGGGCCGTCGGCAGCACGACGTTCCACACGGTGCGGGCCTGGCTGGCCCCGAGCGCGTACGACGCCTCACGCAAGCCACCGGGTACGAGGCGCAGGATCACCTCGGACGTCCGGGTGACGATCGGGATCATCATCACGGCCAACGCGAGCGACGCGGCGAACCCGCTCGCTTGAAGGCCGAGCGACAAGATCACGAACGCGTAGACGAACAGGCCGGCGATGATCTCCGGCAGGGCCGTCATGGCCTCGACGATGACGCGCACGGGACGGGCCAGGGCGCCGCCGACCTCGACCAGGAACAGCGCGGCGAGGATGCCAAGCGGCACCGAGAAAGCAGTGGCCAGGCCCATCTGTTCCAGTGAGCCGACCAGCGCGTGCCGCATACCACCGCTGGTCAGCGGGTCGAGCGGGCCGGTGGCTGCCATCGTCTGGGTGAAGAAGTTGCTGTGCCGGACGGCCGACGAGCCGCGGAGCGTCGTGTAGGCGACCTGCTCGACCACGATCACCAACACGAGCAGCCCGACGGTGGCCAGCACGACGGCGACCAGCCGGTCGACGACGTCCTTCGGGGCCCACTGCATCAGCCCGACGCCGGCGTAGAACACCAGGAACACGCCGTAGCAGCACAGCCAGAAGCCGAGCGCGCCGGTGAGCGGAAGCACTCGCTCGTAGAGCACCCACACCAGGGCGATAGCCCCGACGGCCGAGCCGAGCAGGGACCAGAATCCCTGCTCGGTGAACCGGGCGATGCGCACCCGGCGTTCGCGCGTCGGTGCTTCGGTCGTAACCGGTGGGGCGAGCGTGGCCGAGGTCATGACTCAGGCCTCCGTCTGCGCGCCGGACCGCGACCGGCTGACCACGATCGAGGCCAGCGCGTTGACGATCAGCGTGACCGTGAACAGCACCAGGCCGGCGGCCATGAGCGAGGACAGCATCTGCGGGGTCGATTCCTGATAGCGCTGGGCGATCAGGGCCGCGATCGACATGCCGTGGTTCTCGAAGATGCGGGTGGCGAAGTCGTAGGTCGGCGAGATGATCAGCGCGATGGCGATCGTCTCGCCCATGGCCCGACCGAAGCCGAGCATGATCGCACCGATCATGCCGCCCCGCCCGTAGGGCAGCACGACCGTGCGCACCATGCCCCAGCGGCTGGAGCCGAGCGCGTACGCGGCCTCGCGTTCCCCCTGCGGCGCCTGGGAAAACACTTCGCGGCAGATGGACGCGATGATCGGAATGACCATCAGCGACACGACCGTGCCGGCGATGAACGTCGACGCGACGAACGAGCTCGGCTCGTGCTCGCCGCGGACCTTGAAGATCGGGATGAAGCCGAGATGCTCGGACATCCAGCGGATCGTGCCGATGATGTGCGGCTGCAGGAAGAACACCCCCCACAGGCCGTAGATGATGCTCGGGATGGCGGCCATCAGATCCACGAGCGCGATCAGCGGTCGGCGCAGCCGGTACGGCGCGTACTCGGAAATGAAGATCGCGGCACCGAGGGCGATCGGCACCGCGATGACGAGCGCGATCAGCGCGATGATCGTCCCGTTGGGCAGCAGGCTGAGGATGCCGAACCGATTGGAGGCCGGGATCCAGGTCTTGGTGGTGAAGAACGACAGACCGGCCTTCTTCAGCGCGGATCCGGCGCGCAGCACCAGGAACAGCGCGATCAGCCCGGTGATCGCGAGGACGGAGAGGCCGCCGAAGCGCAGCAACATCCGGAACGCGTGGTCGGACCGGCTGCGCCGACTCACGATGGCGCGGGGCCGGTCGTCCGCGGGGCCACCCGGCAATGGAACGCCCGGCGGCCCCTCGAGCAGGAAGGTTCCCGTGTCACTCATCGGCGTCAGTTCCCGATCCGCAGCAGGGCTCGAAGCCGGCGCAGCGCACTCGGTCCCACCCCGCTGGCCCACGCGGCGTACAGGCCCGGTCCACCGAGGATCAGCACCGCGCCGGTGATCAGCAGGACGGGGAGGACGTAGCGCATCGGTCCGCCGGAATCACCGTGCTTGATGCCGGACGAGGCGGCCTTGGTGTCCGGGTGGTTGCCGGTGATGTCGTGCGGGCCGTTACCCGGCGTGCGACCGCCGACGTTGTCCGGGCCGTGCGTGCCGTTGTTGCCACCAGGGCCGTTGGAACCACTCGGCCCCGAACCGTCGCCCGGCCCACCCGGTTGGTTGTGGTCGTTGCCGCCGGGTCCGCTCGGGCCGTTCGGTGGGGGGGACGGGCCGGTGGGTGGGTTGGGTAGGCAACCCTGGTTGCGCACTGCCTGGGCCGCCGCCTGGGTCTGGGCCTTCTGCGCGTTGGTCAGGGCGAGGTAACCGGGGGCGAGCAGCCCGGGTTCGAGGCCGTAGTTCTGCGAGGCGGTGACCTTGTCGAGGAACGTGCCGATCCCATTGGCCTTGGCCGGGCTCAGGCCGCACGTCGGCACCATGGCGTAGTCGACCTCGGTCAGCGGGTAGGCCTTGGGGTCGGTGCTGTCGAAGTTCGGCGACTGGGTGATCTTGTCGGGGTTGGTGGTCATGTCCTTGACGCCGGCGGCCAGCGACACCGTGGTGGGGGCCACCGCCACGCCGGCGCTGTTGACCAGCTTGGCCACCGGCAGCTCGGCCGCCGCCGCGTCGCCCTGATCCATGACCGCGAAGATCGCCCGACTGCCGACCGACTGGGCAGGGTCGCGGACTGCGCGATGGGGGTCCTGCGGGGTTCCCGTGCCGCTGGTAGAGAACACCGAACTCGGCCGGGCGATGATCGCGCTGTTCACGACATTGCCCAGGCCCGCGATCGGAGACCAGGCGTTCTGCATCGTGCCACCGCCGATACCCCGGGTCGGATCCGGGAAACCGGGGTCCTGGACCGTGAACTGGTCGAGCGGGTAGGACTGGCCTCGGTAGTAGGTGTTGACGTGCATGCCTCCGGGGGCCGGCTGGCCGGCCAGGAACGCGGCCGCCTCCGGGTCGGACACCACCCAGCGGGTCAGCTCGTAGGTCAGGTCGCTGTTGCCGGACACAACCAGCGGCAGAAACCATGCGCCGTTGGTGCCGATGTCCACGTCGCTGGTGCCGGCGATTCCACTGAACGGAGCGAGCTGCGGGTTGAGCTGTTGGAACTCGGGGTCGGCAAAGATCGATTTCGGGTTGCCCTTCACCGCCGGGTCGCAGCTGGGGCCCTGCTTCGGGCTTGTGTCGTTGGCTCCCGCACAGCCGAACGACATCGAGTACGACTGGGTGAGCAGCTTGGCGACCAGTCGCGCGTTCAGCCGCACGTCAGTCAGCACCTTTGCCGTCTTATGACTGTCGATCAGCACCGCGATACTGATGCCGGTGGTGGCCAGCGGGGCGTAGGTGAACCGTCTGGCATCACCGGACAACGACTCCGCGGGCCGGGTCACCATCGCCGCGTCGGTGGACGACGTCAGCGCGCCGGAACCGGACAGGAACGACTGCCGGGCCAGGTACTCGTTCGTGCCCGAGTCGTAGTCCAGGGTCAGCGGCTGCGCCTGGGTGCACCAGCCGGTGCGCCATTGGTCCATGGCTCGTTGCAGCATCGGTGAGCCCGCGGCCGCGAAGGCGTCCGAGGTGGCCGGGCAGTCGGTTGGCGCCTTCGCGAACTGCAGTGGCACCACGAACCGGTCGGGCCACGAGCAGGCGCCGCCGAGCTTGTTGTCCCCGGCGTCGTTGGTACCCGGGAAATTGCCGGGTCCGAAACTGCCGTCGGTGCTGTGATCGGCGCAGTCCACGCCGTTCGTCGAGTGGCTGTCGCCGCCGTACTGCTTGCCCCCCCAGTTGGGCACCACCACCAGCGAGCAAGGGTGCGTCGGGTCGCAGCCGAGCCGGTCATTGGTCTGCTTGGTCTCGACGTGCATGTACGCCTCGCCGGTGCCGTCCGGCCCGGTGATGCCAAACGTCTGGTTGCCCACGCCATGGCTGGCATTGGAGTTGTCGGCCGAGTACGGATAGCACTCCGTGTCCGCAAAAACGATGCTCACCTGCGGGTTGACGCCCCGGCACTCGAGCACCGTGACCAGATACAGCAGGGAGCCGTTACTGCCCGGATTGTTGATGCTGCTTATGGGGCCGCCGGTACTGCTGTCCAGGCTGGGGCTGAAATTGGTCCAGGTGACGTGCACGACCTGATCGGTCAGGTTGTCGGTCTGGTCAACGGTCACCGTCGGGGTCTTGGTGAACGGCTTGCTGTTGGCCACGTCCCAGGCTTTCTGCTTCGAGACGTTGCCGGTGATCGTGGTGCTCGTGGCGTGCGCCCGCGGCAGCACCGACGGCACGGCGATCGGCGCGAGCAGCATCGCGAGGCCGGCGGCGGCCAACACGGCCATTGCGCGCAGCACGGGCGCGCGTCGGCGCTGCCTCCCAGTTCGCATGATGATGCTTCTCCCTCGTGCTACTGCGGCGGATCGCGTGGTGCCGCTCCGTATTGAGCTGGGACGCAAGCTGGTGGGCAACCGACATCGCCCGCGTCGGCACTGTCGGCCACGCAAACGCCAGCCTCACCGGCCAAACTGGCCGGATCCTGTCCTATGCGTTAATGCGGGGCTAACGCCTCGACCACGATGTGACGATGATTCGGCTGCCATATCGGTGATGTCGTCTCGATCCGAGCAAGCTCGGGCCCGGCTCGTTGTCGACGCCGGGCCCGAGCACCCACTGAGATGCTGCTCAGCCGTCGGCGTTGTCCCATGACGCGGCGTAGCTGCCGGCGGACTGGCCGGCCACGAAGTAGCTCGTGCCCAGCGCGCCGTTCAGGTAGGCAGCACCGGCGGCGTCGACCTGCAAGTCCGAGGCGCTGAAGCTGTCGGTGGTGCCGGTGCGCTGGCTGACGTGGCTGCCCCGGGCGTCGAAGAACACGACCGGGTCGGTGCCACCGGACGGCACGGCGCTGATCTGGTCGTTGATGAGATCGAAGACGATGTTCGTGAGCTGGACCGACTTCTTCGTCTTGTAGTCGACGATCAGCAGGCCGCCGCTGTGCTCGAGGTGGCCGACGAAGACGCTGATCCGGGCGTCGCCACCCGTCACGGTGAAGGTCTCGTCCACGGACTGGGTGACGCTGTTGTAGCTGGTCTGGGCCGGCGAGAGCGGGATCTCGACGATGCCGGCCTGCGCCTGGGCGACCTCAGTGGCCACCGGGACGGTGATCGTGCTGGTGCCACCGGTGGCATCGGCGCTGGCGGATGCCGCACCGGCGACGAGCGCGGCGGCCGCCCCGATCACAGCTGCGGACACCGTCAGGGTGCGGATCGCTGTTCTGTTCATGGACTGTCTGCTCCTCATGGTTCCCACGCTTCTTGGGGATTTGGGTAGTTCGGCTCTTACGAGCCGCGTGGCCTGCTCCGGGGATTGCCCGGAACAGGCCACGCGGGTGGAACGGGTGCTGCGGGTTCAGTGCTGTGCGAGATGCAGCGATCAGGTGTGGTCGCTGAGGTCACCGCAGTTGGCGCCCAGCGGCAGGAACCCGAAGTCGCTGATGTCGGCGCTCCCGCTGGTGCAGATCCAGCCGGTGCCCGGACCGGTACCGATCAGGGTTTGCAGGTTGGCCGGAACGGTGCCGCTGCCCCGGACCACGTTGTAGACCAGCCGCAGGAACGGGAAGCTGGTGTTGATCGCCGAGCTGGTCGTCGGCGACGCGCCGTTGACGCTGTGCAGCACCAGGTTGCCCTGGTTGCCAGCGCCGTGGTTGTGCACGGTCTGGGCCAGGTACACCGCGATCGAGTAGGGGAAGACCTCGTTGGCGGCGTCGCCGTTGGCGAAGATCGGGTCGGTGCCCTCGTTCTCCTCCGGCGTGGTGTTGGTGCCACCCGGGGCGCCGCCCGGCTGCACGCACGAGCCCAGCGGGTGGGTCGCGTCGATACCGATCGACTGCAGGAAGAACGCCCGGGTGCCCGAGCTGGCCTGCGGGAGAACCGGCACGACCGCGTCGCTGCCGGTACCGCTGACCTCGTCCCAGGTCACCGGGTCGCCGGCGCCGCCCAGCGCGGTGTCGTCGCACTGGTAGATCGCCAGCAGCTGCGCCTTGGTCAGGCTGGTCGGCGCGTTGGTGGTGCTGTTGGCCGACCAGGTAACGCCGTCGCGCGCGAACGGCACCCAGGTCAGCCCCGCCGGGTCGCTGGCCTGCTTGTCCCGGGAGGAACGCGCGACGTCCACGCAGAAGTTGGTCGAGTCACCGGTCGGGTGGAGGTTCTTGGCCAGCTCGGCGATGCCGGCGCCCGAACCGTTCGGCCGGACGATCGAGGCGCAGCCCGTCTTCGGCGTGACGTTGCCGGCCGGGACGGCGTCGTAGCTCCAGTACTTCGGGGTGTGCGAGGTGTTGTAGTCCGTCTGGAACTGGTCGGACACGGCCTGCGTCGTGTCGGATCCGACGGCGACGAGGTCGGTCGCCGGCGGCGTCGACGTCGGCTCGGCGAGGGCCTGGCTGGCCATCACGCCCACTGCTGCGGCGGCGATGCCGCCGACCATGAGCAGCTTCTTGAGCTGATGCACGGTGGTCTCCCTTTCTGGAGATCAGGGTGATGCCCCGGGTTGCGAGGCAGTCGGGCCGGGGGAACCCGACCGCTCGACCCTCGCTAGTGGCGCCGCAGGCGGTCAACGAATCGGGCAGAGTGGCCAACCCGGGTTTGCCCCTTGTTAAGGGATGATTCCCGGCGTTGGGGCGACGGCCATCCGATCCAGAACGGTGCGGACAGCTCAGCTCACGGCGCGCAGGAACTGCTCGTAGCTGCGCTGGCAGGTCGCTCGGCGCTCATAGGCGCGCGCCGAGCTGGCCACCACCTGGCCGGTCTCGTCGCTCGCGAGCCACGTCCAGCCCAGGCGTCCGGCCGGATGCGTCACCACGACGGTGAGCCGGTCGACCACCTCGCAGGTTGCCTCGAACGCGCTCACCGCGGACGCCGGTTCGTCGAACGTGCCGCCGGACATGGCGATGACCCGACCGTTCGCCGCGGTGAGCTGCCACCGGTACTTCGCGCTCCGCGGATCGCTCACCGTGTGCAGCCGGATCCCGAAAGTACGCATCGCGGGCCGCGACGAGTTCGCCGCGCTGTGCGACATGCGAGGTCCCCCCTGACCGGCGATGCGCGCGCGCCGAACGACAATCCTCCTGCGAGCGGCTGGGGATCAGTTGGGGCTGATCCCGGCAAGACCGCCGTTCCTCACGCTGTCATGACATGTCTAATCAGTCCAATAACAACGTTGGAACTCCGGGTTAACTCGGTGTCGGATTGCCGCCTATTGCGTGCCGTCATATCCGGACCTATACGTTCGTGACAAGTTTGAGTCGGCCGCCGTGGGGGCGCCGTTATTGGCTGCCGAAGTACAGCCGTCCTGTCCTTCTGGCCCGCCGTGCTCGACGCCGGCAAGGTCCGTAAGGTGCGAATGCGCGGGGAATCGGCCAAGCTGATCGGGACACGGCCGACAGCGACGTGGCGGGGCACGCGACAACATCCGTTCACGCGAGAGGCGATGATCATGCCCGGAGTCACGATCTCGGCCGGTTACGGCGCCGGCGGCAGCGTCGTCGCGCCCCGCCTGGCGCAGCGTCTGGGATTCCCCTTGTTCGACCGGGCGATCAGCTCGCGCATCGCCCACCAGTTGCACGTCTCGGTGGACGAAGCCGAGTGTGGCGGGAAGAAGCGCTCCATGGCCGCGCGGTTCTTCGGCGTGCTGTCGCCCATGGCCGGCGGGGTGATCGGTGTCGACGACAAAGGCGCGCCGATCACGTTGGCGCCCGATGACACCGAGGAGTTCCGTGAGCGGGCCGAGGCGATCATCGGCCAGGCGTTACCGACCGGCGTGGTGGTTCTGGGCCGGGCCGGCGCAGCGATGCTGGCCCGCGAACCGGACGTGCTACGCGTCCGGCTGTTCGGGCCGGAGGCGGCCCGGATCCAGCAAGCCGCGCGGGTCGAAGGAATCAGCGTCGACGATGCGACCACCCGGCTGCACGAGGTCGACCGCGCCCGCGGCCACTACGTGCACCGCCTGTACCGGCGCGACATCGACGATCCGGCCCTCTATCACCTGCAGGTAGACAGCACAGCTGTACATCTGGACGGCTGCGTCGAGGTTATCGCCGCCGCCTACGCGGCCTTGATCGGTCACCCGGAGCAGGCCGGCGGTTCGACGAGCTCGCGTTCTTCGTAGGACAGGTGCCGGGGGCGCGTCGGTGCTCAGCCCGACGCCGTCCGCCCGGCCGCGACCAGTTCGCGTACCGCGGGCGCCACGTCGTCGCCGAAACGACGGATCGCGTCCGGATCGTCGCCGCTGAGGATGAACGTGCTCATGCCGTGAACGAGAGCCAGCTCGGCGAGTTGCTCGGCGCCGACGTTCGGATCGACGTTGTACAGCCGGCGGATGTCGGACGGAGCGCGCCCCGCGGCCACCGCCGCTTGGTCGATGATCGCGTTCAGGCCGGGCAACTCGTCCGGCCCGGCATAGGACATCGTCGGCAGCCAGCCGTCGGCCTTGGTGCCGGTCAGCGCCAGCATCCGCGGCTGGTACGCGCCGAGCCAGATCTCGACGGGATGTGCCGGCGCCGGTCCCGGGTGCGCGCCGACCACCCGGTAGTGCTCGCCTTCGTGGCGGATCGAGCGGGCGTTGACGTCCCAGACGGCCCGGATGATGTCGATCGCCTCGTCCAGCGCAGCGACCGCTTCGGCCGGCTTGCGTCGCGGACCGCCCATCGCGGCAACCGCATCGGGGAAGCCGCCGGCGCCGAGACCCAGCTCGACCCGGCCGTGGCTGAGCAGATCCAGAGTGGCGACGCTGCGGGCCAGCACGGCGGGCGGGCGTAGCGGCAGGTTGGTCACGTTCGCCGCCACCCGCAGCGTGGACGTGCGGGCGGCAACAACCGCCATCAGCGTCCAGGTGTCGAGAAACCTTGCCTGGTAAGGGTGATCTTGGAAGGTGGCGAGGTCGAGGCCGACGACCTCGGTCAGCATCGCCAGCTCGACGACGGCATCCGGATCCGCCGCCGTCGGCGTGATGAACGTCCCGAACTGCAGCTCGTGCCCGTAGTCGACCACCCGTCCGAGCCTAATCAGCGCATGCGCAGATCGAGCTCCAACCGGTCCGCCAGGGCGTCGATCTCGGCGTAGACGTCGGCGCGCACCGTGTCGGTCCACGCGACGTCCTCATGGATGGCGTTCACCCGCAGGACGCCGGCCGCACGATCGGCGGTGGCGTCGAGCTTGCCGACGAACCGGTCGCCGACCAGGATCGGCAACGCGTAGTACCCCCACCGGCGCTTGGCGGCCGGCTTGTACATCTCGAGCTGGTAGTCGAACCCGAACAGCTCGAGGGTGCGCTTGCGGTCGAACACCAGGCGGTCGATCGGCGACAGCAACGCGGCCGCCCGACCGGAGAATGTGCCGCCCAAATAAGCGGGATCGACCCGCCAGGCGCCCTTGACGCCCTCGACCACCGCCGCCTCGCCGGCCTCGCCCACGTCCTGCGGCTCGACCGGGCACTCGGCCGCGCGGGATCGGGCGATGCCCAGCGACCGCAGCCGCAGCTCGTCCCGCTTGCGCCGGGCTTCCTCGGCCGGGACGGGCGGGTCGTCCGGGTAGATGCGCTCGGAGAGGTCCCACAACCGCTCACGGCCCTGCCGTCCGGCGACGGCGACGTCGCCGCGCTCCTCCAGGAACTCGAGCAGCCGGGGGACGTTGCGGTTGTTGTTCCAGCCGCTGGATTCCCAGGGCACGGTGCACGTGTCGGGCAGGTCCCGGGCGGCGAGCGGTCCGTCGGCGTCGAGCCGGGCCAGGACGTCGCGCCGACAGGCGTCGTTGGCGATCACCCAGTCGCCGCGGGCGTTCTGCCAGTTCTTGATCGGGCCGGCGCCCGGCCAGGCGGCCATGTCCGCGCGATACAGCGCGATGTCCTCGGCCGGACGGATCATGCCCTGCAGCTCCACGAGCGCCCGCCCGTAGCGGGCGTCGGCCAGCATCTCGGGGGTGTACGCCGCGCCCAGCCGGCTCCACGCGACGAGGTCCGCGCTCGGCGCGACGGCCGCCGTCTGGTCGACCTGCAGCAACGTCAGCTGCCGCACCACCGCATGCAGGTCGCCCGGCGGGGACGCGTCGAGCAGCTGCGCCCGCACCGCGATCCGCCGGGCCTGCTCGCGCGTGAGCTGGTGCGTCACGCCGCGTACGGTACGTTGCGCCGACCCGACGACGGGAGCTGCCATGTCCGACCTCGACGCGCGCTTCGAGCAGGCCCAGGCCGACGTCAAGAACATCACGGCCCGGCCGAGCAACGACGATCTGCGCGAGCTGTACGGCCTGTACAAGCAGGCGACCGTCGGCGACGCGGCGACGTCCGGAGCGAAGCGCCCGGGCCGGCTGGACCTGCTCGGCCGGGCGAAGTATGACGCGTGGACGGCCAAGGCCGGGCTGGGCGCCGACGAGGCCAAGCAGTCCTACATCGACGTCGTCGAGCGCCTGCTGGGCTGACCGCCCGCGGCGCCGCTCGCCTCCCGCAGGAAGCGGCCGGCGTGCTCGAGCGCATCCGCCGCCTCGGGCAGGAACGACCAGAACAGGTGAAAGTCGTGGGTGCCGACCGGGTAGAGCTCTAACCGGGCGTCGCCGCCGTGGGCGCGCACCCGCTCGGCGAGCTGCTGCGCGTCCTCTTGCACGGCGTCGCCGATGCCGGCCTGGACGAGGAGCGGCGCCAACCCGGACAGATCGGCCGACAGCGGGCTGAGCAGCGGGTCGTCGATCGGGTGGTCGCCGATGTAGGCCGGCGCACAACGGCGGGCGGCCTGCAGCGTGAGCAGCGGTTGCGCCCCCGTCGGCGCCGCCGTCTGGATGGTGCACGTCAGGTCGATCCACGGGCACATGAGCGCCGCGGCCCTCGGTTGCGGCAACCCGTCCTGACGAAGCCGGAGCAGGAGCGAGACGACCAGCCCGCCGCCGGACGAGTCGCCGGCCACGACCGGGGCAACGCCGGAGTCGAGCAACCACTGGTACGCCTGCACGGCGTCGTCCAGCGAGGCGGGAAACGGATACTCAGGGGCGAGCCGGTATTCCGGCACGAGCACCCCGGCGCCGGCGGCCAGGGCCAGCGCACCGGCCAGGTGCCGGTAGCCGAACGCCGAGCCCATCGCGTGCCCGCCGCCGTGCAGGAACAGCGCCGTGATCGGGCGATCCGGCGGCGCGACGGTCAGCCCCGGTACCCCGGCGGTGTTCACCGGCGCGACGGTGACCTCGGCCGGGACGGGGAACTGCGCGTGCAGCTGCTCGCAGACGGCGCGCAGTTCGGGCAGCGCGCCGTCGCTGGCGGTCAGCGCGTCCGACGGCGCCCACAGCCGGGCGGTGCGCTCGGAGTACTCGCCGCCCATCGAGCGGGTGGCCGAGATCGCCTGGTCGAGGTCGCGCAGCAGCTCCCGGGCCCGGCCGAGCAGCGCCTCGCCGGCCAGCGTCAGCTCGACGCGGTGGGTCGAGCGGCGCAGCAGCTCCGGACCGACCAGCCGCTCCAGCGCGCGGATCTGCCGGCTCAGCGCCGGCTGCGAGAGATACAGCCGCGCCGCCGCCCGGCCGAAGTTGAGCTCCTCGGCCACCGCGACGAACGCCCGCAGGTGGCGCAGCTCGATCGCGTCCGGGGCTGAGGGCAGCGACAGGATCTGGCCTTCGTCCACGGCGACCAGTGTGGCGGAGGTCGGCACAGCTGGTGATGCAATCGCCGCACCACCGTGATGCCGATTCGGCCTTTCCCTTGTCGCGCCGGACGATGCGACGGTCTGGGCATGGTTCCCGAGGAACGTGATCGCCGGGCTCACCGGATCGCCGACATCCAGCTCCGCGGCGGCATCCACGCCCGGGTGTACTGGCCGGCGGCCACCGACCGGCAGCCACCACTGCTCGTGCTGTTCGGTGCCGGCTATCCGGTGCCCGACGTCGTCCTGCTCGCGACGTGCCCGGACGACGTGGGCCAGGCCGTGGACACCGTCGAGTGGGCGGCCGACCACGCCGTCGAGCTCGGCGCCGATCCGGGCCGGGTGCTGCTGACCGGCGAGCCCGAGCTGCTCGCCGCCGTTCAGGCCGCCGCGCAGGAGCGGGGCTGGCCACCCGTCGAACTTTTCACGCCGCGCACCGATGAATTTCGTTCGGCCCGTTCGTCGTAGCTACAGACGATGTCGAGAACGCAATCGCGGCTCCGACGTCCCTACGAAACAGAAAAGCACTGACCAGGGAGATATGAGATGACGAGCGACCGCTCACGCTGGCTGGCTCTCTACGTGCTCTGCACGGGGATGTTGATGATCGTCCTCGACGCGACGATCGTGAACGTGGCCTTGCCTTCGATCAAGAACGACCTGCACTTCTCGCAGAACAACCTGTCCTGGATCGTCAACGCCTACCTGATCGCCTTCGGCGGCCTGCTGCTGCTGGCCGGGCGGCTCGGCGACCTGATCGGGCAGCGCCGGGTGTTCCTCGCCGGGCTGTCCGTGTTCACCGTGGCGTCCCTGCTCTGCGCGGTGGCGCAGAACCAGATCATGCTGATCACCGCCCGATTCGTGCAGGGCGTCGGCGGCGCGCTGACCTCGGCCGTCATCCTCGGCATGATCGTGACGATGTTCCCCGAGCCCAAGGACATGGCCAAGGCGATCGGCGTCTACGGCTTCGTGGCCTCGGGCGGCGGCTCGATCGGCCTGCTCGCGGGCGGTGTGCTCACGAGCGCGATCAGCTGGCACTGGATCTTCTTCGTGAACCTGCCCGTCGGTGTGGCCACCTTCGTGCTGGCCCGGCGATTCGTGCCGAACCGCGACGGCATCGGCCTCTCCGCCGGCGCGGACGTCCCGGGCGCCACGCTGATGACCGGTGGGCTGATGCTCGGCGTGTACACCATCCTGCAGGTCGAGCACAGCGGCTGGGCGTCGGTGCGCACGCTGGGCCTGGGTGCGGTTGCCGTCGCGCTGATCGCCGGCTTCGTGGTTCGCCAGGCCACGGTGGCCAACCCGCTGATGCCGCTTCGGCTGTTCCGCTCGCGGATGTTGGCCGGCGCCAACGTCGTGCAGGCCCTGGCCGTCGTCGGGATGTTCGGGATGTTCTTCCTCGGCGCGCTGTACCTGCAGCAGATCCTGGGCTATGACGCCCTGGGCGTGGGCCTGGCCTTCCTGCCGGTGACGGTCGTGATGGGCGCGGTCTCGCTGAAGTTCGGCGCCCCGGTGGCCGCTCGCTTCGGCGCGGTGCCGACCGTGGTGGCCGGCCTGCTGATCATCGCCGCCGGGCTGGTGCTGTTCGCGCACTCGCCGGTGAACGGCCACTTCGTCACCGATGTCATGCCGCCGATGCTGCTGCTGGGCCTGGGCGCCGGGCTGGCCTTCCCCACGCTGATGGGGGTCGCCATGTCGGGCACCACCCCGCAGGACTCGGGCCTGGCGTCCGGACTGACCAACACCACCGCGCAGGTCGGCGGGGCGATCGGTCTGGCCGTGCTGTCCACCCTGGCCGCCGAGCGGACGGACGGGCTTCGGTCCGGCGGGCACGACGCGATGACCGCGCTGAACTCGGGCTACCACCTGGCCTACCTGATCGCGGCCGCGCTGACCGTGGCCGGCGCCGTGGTCACCGCGGTGGTGCTGCGCACGAAGGCCGCTCCGGCCGAGGCGGTCGCCGAGGGCGCACCGGAGTTGGTCGCAGCCTGATCCACCACCCTCCCCTCGATGATCTTGGACTTGTGGTCGCTATTCAGCCACAAGTCCAAGATCATCTGCATGCGGTAGGAAGAGCCCATGACCGAGCATGTTGAGGGGACCCTGCCATCCGGGCAGTACTGGCAGGGCTGGACGTCGGAGGCACCGGTGCGCGGCGTCGTCGCGCTGGTGCACGGGGTGCACGAGCACGGCGGGCGGTACGCCCACGTGGGTGCTCGGCTGGCCGACGCCGGCTACCCCGTCTACGCCGTCGACCACCCCGGGCACGGCCGCAGCCCCGGTCCGCGCGGCAACATCGGCTCGATGGCGTCGACGGTCGCCGGCGTGGACGCGCTGGCCCGGCTGGCCGCGGGGCGGCATCCCGGCGTGCCGGCCTTCGTCTTCGGACACAGCCTGGGCGGGCTGATCGCCCTGCAGTACATCACCGGGACGCCGATCGAGCTGCGTGGCGCGATCGTCTCGGCGCCGGCCTTGGACACCAGCGATTCCAACGCCGTGACGCGGGCCCTGTCTCCAGTGCTGAGCCGGATCGCGCCGAACCTCGGCGTGCTGCAACTGGACCTCACCGCGATCAGCCGCGACCCGGACGTCGTGCGCGACTACCGGACCGACCCGCTGAACTACACGGGCAAGGTGCGCGCCCGTACCGGCACCGAGATCCTGCAGACCGTCCTGGCGATGCAGCCCCGGCTCGAGGCACTGAAGCTGCCGTTGCTGCTGATCCACGGGTCGGCCGATCGGCTCGTGCCGGTGACCACCACCGAGTTCGTGCAGCAGCACGCCGGCTCGGACGACGTCACCGTCAAGATCTACGAGGGCGGCTACCACGAGTCGCACAACGAGCCGAACAAGGACGCCGTCCTCACCGACATCGTCACCTGGCTCGACGCCCACGCGTAGGGCGTGCCACTCGGGTACCGCCCCGGCCGCGCCGAGCCAGCTACCCACTTCCCCTCCCGGGTGACCACCTGGCGGCCCAAAATCTGGTCAGTCGGGAGGGGAAGTGGAACTCGCCGCCCACGACGCGGCGGTCCGCGAGAATGACGGAATGGACGCCTGGGTTGTTGACCACGTCGCGCCGATCGACGACCGACCGTTGCGCCGCATCGAGCGCGACGAACCGACGCCCGGACCGGGCCAGGTCCGCGTCAAGATCGTCTGCTGCGGGGTGTGCCGCACCGATCTGCACCTGGCCGAGGGCGACCTGCCGCCGCACCGTCCGGCCACCACGCCGGGGCACGAGGTGGTCGGCGTCGTCGACGCGGTCGGGCCCGGCACCACCCGGTTCACCCCGGGCGAGCGGGTCGGCGTGGCCTGGCTGGGCGGCACCGACGGGTCGTGCGCGTACTGCCGGCGCGGCGACGAGAACCTGTGTGCCGCCCCGACGTTCACCGGCTGGGACGTCGACGGCGGGTACGCCGACGCGTGCCTGGTCGACGAGCGGTTCGCCTACGCGCTGCCCGCCGGCATCGACGACGAGCAGGCGGCGCCGCTGCTGTGCGCCGGCATCATCGGCTACCGCGCGCTGCTGGCCGCAGCGGTTCCGCCGGGCGGACGCCTGGGCATCTACGGCTTCGGCGGCAGCGCCCACCTGACCGCCCAGGTGGCCCTGCACCAGGGCCTGCGCGTGCACGTGCTCACCCGCGGGACGGGCAACCAGGACCTGGCCCGCGAGCTGGGC
>DASXYE010000235.1:0-3014 GCA_036502695.1 Jatrophihabitantaceae bacterium | reverse complement strand
CCACGCTGTCGGGATGGCCGGCGATCGTCTTGACGACCAGCACGACGGCCGTCACGAGCAACCCGGCCGCCTGGACGCAGACCACCCCGGCGGCCAGCCGCAGCTGAACCGGGACCACCTCGTGCCGCAAGTCCTCACTCATCGGCACCCAGCGTAATCCGGCGGATAGAAACCAGCCCGCCGGTAGGCTCAGCCCGTGCGAATTGTGGTCGTGGTGAACCCGCGGGCCACTGCCATGTCCGACCGCCAGCGCGACGTGCTGGCGCATGCGCTGGGCAACGCCGCCGATCTGCAGATCGAGCAGACGGCCAATCGCGGGCACGCGGCGGCGCTGGCCTGCCGGGCCATGCGCGACGAGGTCGACGTGGTGATCGCGCTCGGCGGCGACGGCACGGTCAACGAGGTGGCCAACGGGCTGCTGACCGACGGCGTCCACGACAAGGTCCCGGCGCTCGGGGTGGTGCCGGCCGGATCCACCAACGTGTTCGCCCGCGCTCTGGGGCTGCCGAACAACCCGATCGAGGCCACCGGCGCGCTGCTCGACGCGCTGCGGCACGGGCGCCGCCGACCGATCAGCCTGGGCCGGCTCGAGGACCGCTGGTTCACCTTCACCGCCGGCGTCGGGTTCGACGCGGCGATCGTCGCCGGCGTGGAGAAGGCCCGGGCCAAGGGCAAGCGATCGACGCACGCGCTCTACGCCCGGGTCGGCATCCGCGAGTTCTTCCGCACCGACCGCCGTCATCCGGGCCTGCACCTGGAGCTGCCCGACGGCACCACCGTGGACAAGCTCTTCTACGCCATCGTCACCAACTGCGATCCGTGGACGTTCGTCGGCAACCGGCCGTTGCGGCCCACCCCGCAGTCCTCGTTCGACACCGGGCTGGACATCTACGCCCGCCGCCGGATGGGCGCCGTCAGCGCGGTGTACGGCTTCACCCAGATGATGCGCAGCACGCCCCGCACGACCAGTTCCTGGGGGGCCCGGCTCGAGCACGACCTGCCGGGATTCGTCCTGCGGGCCGACGAGCCGATGCCCGTTCAGGTCGACGGCGACCTGCTCGAGCCTCGGGAAAAGATGCAGTTCTGGTCCATTCCCCAGGCAATACGGGTCGTGATCTAGCTGGTTTTGGCAGTAAATGTCCGGTTGTTTGTAGGGATCGCAAAAGTTGCCGCGACACTTCGCTTGCCGGCTAGACGGTATTGAGCAAGGCTGGTTGCGGTAACGCTGGACATCGCCGGCGAGTGCTTGCGTGCGCCAGCACGTGCGCGATCCGCACGCTGGCGTGACGTGGCTCAAAAGTTCGAACAGGCCTTGAAGTACGACCTAGCTCGTGAAAGAATTCACAAGCGCGGCGACGGCAGCGAAGCCCCGCCGTAGCACTAGGTAGAGGAGAGATAGACCATGGATTGGCGTCACCGCGCGATCTGCCGTGACGAGGACCCGGAGCTGTTCTTCCCCATTGGGAACACCGGTCCTGCGTTGCTCCAGATCGAGCAGGCCAAGACCGTGTGCCATCGCTGCCCGGTGGTCCAAGACTGTCTGGCCTGGGCCCTGGAAAGTGGCCAGGACGCGGGGGTCTGGGGTGGTCTCTCCGAGGACGAACGCAGGGCGCTCAAGCGGCGCCGTGCGCGTGCTCGCGCTCGTACGGCCTGAGTCAGCCTGATCCGGCCGGCCCCCCTCCCCTCGGATTCGTCGCGTCGCCCGTCATTCGGCTTCTTGAGCCGGAAGGCGGGCGAGCATGACGGTGATCCGGGCTTGGGCGCCGCTGTGCCCGTCGTCGCGGGCGCTGATCTCGAGCGAGCCACGTAGCTCCGTCGAGACGAGTGTGCGCACGATCTGCAGGCCCAGCCGATCGCTCTTGTCGGGCGTGAATCCGGCCGGTAGCCCGACGCCGTCATCGCTCACCACCACCGTCATGCGCCCGCGTGCGCGCCCGGCGATCACCTCGACCGTGCCGCCCTCACGACCGGTCTCGGTCACCGGGAAGGCGTGCTCGACGGCGTTTTGCACCAGCTCGGTCAGCACCAGCACGAGCGCGGTCGCGATCTCGGCCGGGATCTCGCCGAACGTCCCGGTGCGCCGCAGCCGCAACCGGCCGGCTGATCCGGTCACGTCGGCCAACATGCCCAGCAGGCGATCGACGATCTCGTCGAACATCACCGCCTCGTCGACCGACACCGACAACGTGTCGTGCACCAGGGCGATCGAGCTGATCCGCTGCATCGACTCCTCGAGCGCGGACCGCGCCTCGGGCTGAGCCACCCGCCGCGCTTGCAGCCGCAGCAGTGCGGCCACCGTCTGCAGGTTGTTCTTGACGCGATGGTGGATCTCGCGGATCGTCGCGTCCTTGCTCATGATCTGCCGATCGCGGCGGCGGACCTCGGTGACGTCGTGCATGAGGATCAGCGCGCCCAGCACCTCGCCGCGCGGATGCAGTGGCAACGCGCGGAAGGCCACCGTGGCACCGCCGCCGTCCACCTCGAGCAGGGTCGGGTTGCCGCCGTCGACGGCCTGCTGCACGACCTGGGCCAGGTCGCTGGCGTCGAAGGGGTCGTCGGCCACCGTGCTGGTCAACGTGTCGATCGGCTCGCCCAGGACGTTGCCGGTGACGCCCAGCCGCCGGAACGCCGACAGCGCATTAGGGCTGGCGTAGAGCACCGTGCCGTCCGGCTCGACGCGCAGCAGCCCGTCACCGACCCGGGGCCCGGCGCCTTCCTCGGATTCGCCGGCCGGGCCGGGGAACGTGCCGTCGGCGACCATGACGGCCAGATCCGCGGCGCTTTGCAGGTAGGCCAGTTCGAGCTGGCTGGGGCTGCGCACGCTGGCCAGGTTGCTGTCGCGGCCGAGCACGCCCAGCACCTGCCCGCCGTGCTGGATGGGAATCGCCTCACGGCGGATGGGCAGGTCGCCGTCCCAGTCCGGATCGGCCTCGCGGTAGATGCGCCGCTCGGCGAAGGCGATCCGCAACGGCGTGGCGCGGCTGCCCCGGATCGTCGCGCCGACCTGATCGTGC
>DASXYE010000234.1:0-12118 GCA_036502695.1 Jatrophihabitantaceae bacterium | reverse complement strand
TCGTTCGGCTGGCCGAACGGGGCCAGGTCGACCAGGAAGTGGTGCTTGTTCGGCAGCACCAGCCGTACCTCGCAAATCGCCGGCACCGCCTCGACGACGGCGGTCCCCATAGCGTGCAGCGTCTGCTGCAGCGAGTAGCTGTACGTGCCGACGAACGCGTCGAGCAGGGCCGCCCGGGCGCCGTCGAACGCGACCGCCCAGTCGACGTCGGTCGTCCGGAACCGCCACTGCGCGTCGACGGACGTCGCCAGCACGCGGTCGGACGTCTCGGCCAGGGTCGTGTACTCGTCGCGGGCGAAGCCGTGGAATTCCGAGTCGGTGGTGTTCAGCAGCACGAGGTCGCGCAGGCCGCCGACGACGGACGGGCCCGCCTCGGCGTCGTGGACCACGCGCGCGGACCGGACCTCGGCGCCGTCCCGGGCGAACGAGTGCGGCCCGAGCCGCGTCCACCCGTACTGGTCGACCGTGACGCGGGCCCGGGTGATCGGCGCCTTGACGAAGTGCGCGGCCAGGGACAGGGCCAGCACCTCGGGCTCGACGTCGCCCAACTGCTGCGCGAAGGCGTAGACCGTGTTCTTCTGCGTGTCGGTCGGCAACACGTGCGCGTTGTCGCCGGACAGGTGGACGTCGTCCAAGTCCCCGGACAGCGCCACCGACACGTTCCAGTCGCGCAGCCGGTGCTCGGCGTCGCGGGTGACCCGGACGACCCGCACTTCGGCCTTGCCGTACCGGTTGGCGCCGAGCCTCGACATTACGAACCCCGGTACGTCGAGTACGCGAACGGGCTGAGCAGCAACGGCACGTGGTGCTTGGCGCCGGCGCTGGTCACCCGGAACGTGACGAGCACCTCCGGGTAGAACGTCTCGGTCGCCAGGTAGTTCTCGACGTCGAACCGCAGCCGGTAGACGCCGGCCTCGATGTCGCCGGCGAAGTCGCCCACCCGGCCGTCGCCGTCGGTGACACCGGCCGCGATCAGGGTGCCGTCGTCGCGTTCGAGCCGCACGCCGAGCCCGCGGGCCGGCACGCCGCGTACGGCATCCAGCACGTGCGTCGAGACGCTCATGCGAAGGCCTTCGTCAGCCGCAGGCGCACGATCTTGGCCAGCTCGGCACGCACTACGTCACGCTCCACTTCGACGGGGTTGATCAGCCGGGACCGCAGGGCGTCGAGCATCTCACTCGCGGTGCGGCCGGTCGCGCAGATCAAGAACACGTGCCCGAACCGTTGCTCGTAGGCGAGGTTGCCCTCGCGCAGCGCGGCGTCGGTCTCGACGTCGGCCAGCCGGGTGCCGGACTGTTCCTCGCGCGACCAGGTGGCCTCGCGGCCGTTGCCGCCGACCCGTTCGCCGATGCGGGGGTGGGCGGCCAGCGCCTCCTCGACGTCCGGCCAGGCCAGCCCGGTGATGGTGCGATCGGACCTCGCGGCCAGCGTGGCCAGGTCCCGGTACGGCCGGGCGGCCACGACGGCGGCGATCCAGCGCTTGCTCGCGCAGCACGCGAGCAGCTCGGCCGCGGCATCCGCAACGGGCGCCGCATCGAACTCGGCGACGCTAACCGGTAAGGCCACCGGACAACGCTATCGTCCCCGAAGCGAACAAGGCACGCGGCAAGGCGACCACGGAAACGTGACCACAACTAACGCAACCACAGCTGAACCACCAACGCGATGAGCGCTCGCGCGAAGAGCCCCGGCGCCGCGACGCGGCCCGCGACGAAGGAGCGGTGCGGATCTGCGTTGGACCCCGAGCGCCAGCGAGGGGGTCCACAAGCAGATTCGCGAAAGCCGGGACTAGATATGGAAAGGGGAAGAGACCGACGGGCCTCTTCCCCTTTCAGCGTCAGGACGTCGGGGGGGTTACGTCCTCACGCATCGGGCCAGTGCCACATGCTCCGGCCACCAAGAATGTTCGAGCAACGGACGCCTGATCGGAAGGGGGGACCTACATGCAGGTAGGTGCGCGGCAACAAGCTGCGGGGGCAACTACCCGCATATCGGCGCACCGCGTCGTTCTGCCCGACGGGGAGCGGTCCGCCAGGCTGACCATCCGGTCCGGGCGGATCGCCGATATCGAAGAATTCGGGCCGGCGGACGTCACGGTGCCCGAGTCGTGCGTGCTGCTGCCGGGTCTGGTCGATAGCCACGTGCACGTGAACGAACCCGGACGGACCGGCTGGGAGGGCTTCGCCAGTGCGACCGCCGCTGCGGCGGCCGGCGGCGTGACCACCATCGTCGACATGCCGCTCAACAGCATCCCGCCGACGACGTCGGTGCCGGCGCTGCGCCGCAAGCAGGCCGCCGCGGCCGGATCCGTGCACGTCGACACCGCATTCTGGGGCGGCGCCGTGCCGGGCAACGTCGGCGAACTGCGCGCTCTGCACGAGGCGGGCGTGGTCGGCTTCAAGTGCTTCCTGCTGCCGTCCGGGGTGGACGAGTTCGGCTGCCTCGATCCGGCCCAGCTGCGCACCAGCATGGCGCGCATCGCGTCGTTCGACGGCCTGCTCATCGCGCACGCCGAGGACGCCGCGTCGATCACCGAACCGGCCGGGCCGGCCTACCCGGACTTCCTGGCGTCCCGGCCGCCGGCCGCCGAGTCGCACGCCGTGCAGGCGCTGCTCACCGAGACGCAGCGCAGCGGATGCCGCACGCACATCGTGCACGTGTCGGCCGCCGCGGTGCTGCCGCTGCTCGCCGACGCCCGGTCCCGCGGGCTGCCCGTCACCGCCGAGACCTGCCCGCACTACCTCACGCTGTCCGCCGAGGACGTCCACGGCACCGAGTACAAGTGCTGCCCGCCCATCCGCGACGCGGCCAACCAGGACGCGTTGTGGCAGGCGCTGCGCGACGGCGGGCTCGATTGCGTGGTGTCCGACCACTCGCCCTGCCCGCCCGCGCTGAAGGCCGGCGGGTTCGACACGGCGTGGGGCGGCATCGCCTCGGTGCAGCTGGGGTTCAGCGCGGTGTGGACGGCGGCCGTAGCTCGGGGGTTCACCCTGATCGATGTCGCCGGCTGGATGTCGGCCGGGCCGGCGCGGCTGGCCGGCCTGTCCCGCAAGGGTGCCATCGAGGTTGGCCGCGATGCCGACTTCGCGGTCGTCGATCCGGACGCCACCTGGACAGTTGACCCGTCCCAGTTGCGGCATCGGCACCCGCTCACCCCGTATGCCGGGATGACGCTGCGCGGCGTGGTGCGCGAGACCTGGCTGCGCGGAGCCCCGCTCAACGGCGGCCCGCCCCGGGGACGGCTGCTCGTTCGCGGCTGAACGGCGCAGCTGACTACGCTGCGGATCGTGATCGATCTGGCCGACCGGACCCTGGGCGGTTCGGTCGTGTGGGCCGGCGACGAGTTCTTCGCCGGCGCCGAGAACCTGATCACGTCCACGCCGGCGGTGCACGATACGGCGGCGTACGGTCTGCGCGGCAAGGTCTACGACGGCTGGGAGACCCGCCGCCACCGTTCCGGTGACGCGGCGGTCGTCCGCCTGGCGGTGCCCGGAATCGTGCGGAGCGCGGTCGTCGACACGGCGTTCTTCACCGGCAACTACCCGCCGTTCGCGTCCGTCGAGGGCGCGTTCGGGGCGGATGATGCCGATGTTGCCGATCCGGACGCGTGGTTCCCGCTCGTGCCGAAGTCGACGCTCGCCGGGGACACCGCCAACGCCTTCACCGTCGACGGCCCGGAGCGGCTCGTCTCGCACGTGCGGTTGTCGATCTACCCGGACGGCGGCGTCGCCCGGCTGCGCGTGCTGGGCGACGTGGTGCCCGATCCGCGGTGGCTGGGCGGCCGCGTCGACCTGGCCGCTGCTGTGGTTGGCGGCAGGATCCTCGACTGCAGCAACCTGTTCTACGCATCGCCGGCGAACGTGCTGATGCCCGGGCGCGCGGCGGTGATGTCCGACGGCTGGGAGACGGCGCGGCGCCGCGACGACGGCAACGACTGGCTGGTCGTCGAGCTGGCCGCCCCGGGCGTGCTGCACCACGCGGTCATCGACACGTCGCGGTTCGTCGGCAACGCGCCTTCGGCCGCCGCGCTCAGCGACGCCGACACCGGGACGGTGCTGCTGGCCCGCACGCCGCTGCGCCCCGACACCCGGCACCGCTTCCGCGTGCGCGATACCGAGGTCCGGCGCGTGCGGCTCGACATCTACCCGGACGGCGGCATCTCCCGGCTGCGGCTGCACGGGTCGGTGCCGCCATCGGCACAGGACGAGATCATCCAACGGTGGCAGGCATTGTTGCCGCCCGATCACCCATCCGAGGAGTACTTCACATGAGCGACGTCACCGTGCACGGGCCGCCCGTCGAGCGATCCGACGAGATCCTGACCGACGACGCGCTGGCGTTCGTGGCGATGCTGCACGAGCGGTTCGCCGCGACGCGCGACGAGCTGCTGGCCGCGCGCGGGCACAGCCGGTTCGAGTTCCTGCCGTCGACGGCGCCCGTCCGCGACGGCGACTGGCGGGTGGCGCCCGCTCCGGCCGATCTCACCGATCGCCGGGTCGAGATCACCGGACCGACCGAGCGCAAGATGATGATCAACGCGCTGAACTCGGGCGCGCGCGTCTGGCTGGCCGATCTCGAGGACGCCAACACCCCGCACTGGCACAACGTCATCGAGGGCCAGGTCAACCTGCGCGACGCGACGAGTGGCACGGCGACGTTCACCAACCCGGACGGGCGCGAGTACGCACTGAACGAACGCACCGCCACAGTCGTCGTCCGGCCCCGGGGCTGGCACCTGCCCGAGAAGCACCTGGTCATCGATGGGCAGCCCGGCGTCGGCGCCCTGGTCGACTTCGGCCTGCACTTCTTCCACAACGCAAAGGCCTTGCTGGACAAGGGCAGCGGCCCGTACTACTACCTGCCCAAGATGGAGAGCCACCTCGAGGCCCGGCTGTGGAACGACGTGTTCACCGCCGCCCAGGTGGCGCTGTCCATACCGCACGGTACGGTGCGCGCCACCGTCCTGATCGAGACGATCCCGGCGGCGTTCGAGATGGACGAGATCCTCTACGAGCTGCGCGAGCACGCCTCGGGGCTGAACGCCGGACGGTGGGACTACCTGTTCAGCATCATCAAGTACTTCCGCAATGCCGGCCCCGAGTTCGTGCTGCCCGACCGGGCCGACGTCACCATGACGGCGCCGTTCATGCGCGCCTACACCGAGCTGCTCGTGCGCACCTGCCACCGGCGCGGCGCGTTCGCGATGGGCGGCATGGCGGCGTTCATCCCGTCGCGGCGCGACCCCGAGGTGAACGAGCGGGCGCTGGCCAAGGTCCGCGAGGACAAGCAGCGCGAGGCCGGCGACGGCTTCGACGGATCCTGGGTGGCCCACCCCGACCTCGTCCCCATCTGCGCCGAGGTGTTCGACGGCGTGCTGGGCGATCGGCCCAACCAGCTCGCCAAGCTGCGCGACGACGTCACGGCCGACGCTCCGGCGCTGATCGACCTGCACGGGGTGGGCGGCGCGGTGACCAGCCTGGGGCTGCGCGCCAACATCAGCGTCGGCGTGCGGTACGTGCAGTCGTGGCTGGCCGGCAACGGCGCGGCCGCCATCGACAACCTCATGGAGGACGCCGCCACCGCCGAGATCAGCCGCTCGCAGATCTGGCAGTGGGTGCACGGCAACGTCAAGCTGGCCGACACCGACGAGACGGTCACCGCCGAACTCGTGCGCGCCATCCTGGACGAGCTCGACTTCGCCGGCCCGGCCCGGGCCCTGTTCGAGCAGGTCGCCCTGGCCGACGACTTCGCGACGTTCCTGACCCTGCCGGCCTACGAGCTCATCGACTAGTGGCCGCCATCCTTTTCATGATCAAGAGGGAAAAGTGGTCGCTATGGCAGCCACTTCTCCCTCTTGATCATGAAGGGACGCGGGCGTGAGCGAACTCGCTGACCGGGTCGAGGCGATCCTGGCCGGCGACGACGCCGAGCGGGATCGTCGCTACCCGGGACTCCCGCCCGGGCGGCAGCCGGTGCACACCGTCTACGTGCCGGCCGACCGCTTCACCGCCACCACCGTGCGCGACTGGGGCGCGGCTGCCGAGCGGGCGCTGGACGCGCATGGCCCGCTCGACGGCTTCGACGAGGCGCCGGTCCGGGCCAAGCTGGCCCGCGAGCCGATCGAGGACCTGCGCATCGACTTCGAGGACGGCTACGGCATCCGCCCCGACGTGGACGAGGACGCGCACGCCCGGGCGGCCGCCGCCGCACTAGCCGCAGCGCCCCCGGCGTTCAGCGGCATCCGCATCAAGTCGCTCGAGGCGCCGACCCGCCGGCGGGCGCTGCGCACCCTCGAGCTCTTTCTGGAAACGCCGCCGCCGCAAGGGTTCCGGCTCACCCTGCCCAAGGTGACGAGCATCGCGCAGATCGAAGCGATCAAAGCGATCGCCGAGCACCACGACGTGCGGTACGAGATCCAGATCGAGACGCCGCAGGCCGTGCTGGCGATGACCGACCTCGTGCGGGCCGCCGGATCGCGTTGCCTCGGCCTGCACTTCGGCACCTACGACTACACAGCCGGGCTGGGTATCTCGGCGGCAAACCAGAGCCTGGATCACCCGGCGGCCGATCACGCCAAGGCGGTCATGCAAGTGGCGGCCGCACAGACCGGCCTGATCATCAGCGACGGCTCGACCAACGTGCTGCCGGTCGGCGACACCGGCGCCGTCCGAGCCGCGTGGACGCTGCACGCCGGGCTGGTGCGCCGCGCGCTGGAACGCGGCATCTATCAGGGCTGGGACCTGCACCCGGCTCAGCTGCCCACCCGGTTTGCCGCCACGTATGCGTTCTTCCGGGACGGCGTGCCCGCGGCCACCGCCCGGCTGCGCGCCTACCTCGACCGCGCCGAGGACCGGGCCAGCACCGGCATCGCCGACGAACCGGCCACGGCCCGAGCCTTGTCGGGCTTCCTGCTGCGCGCTCTAGACTGCGGCGCCGTCGCGGGGATCGACGGATTCACCGCCGCCGAGCTGCGCGCCGTGAGCGATCCGTGAACGTCCGCGTGAGGACTCCGCACGAGCGCTGGCCCCGGGGGCGGCGCGGGCGTGTCATGAACTCATGGAGGTTGCCAACTTCGTCATCGCGATGCTGATCGTGGCGCTGCTCGCGTTCGCGATCCACGACACGTTGGCCCGCTCGCTCGCCCACGACGACGAGCTCGAACGGCGCCAGCCCAGCGCTCGCTAGCCGCGACCGGGGAGAGCCCCGGCCCGCACCGTCGCCGTACCGACCATCTTGATCAACTGCGTCTTGGTCAGCGCGAGCGCCGGCGGTACCTGCATGGTCAGCGCCCGGGTGGCGGACAGCCGCACCTCGACGGCGGTGTAGCCGGTGCTCGTCCAGATCGCCCCCCGATGCGTGCCGATCGTGAGCGGGTACCGGGTCTGGGTCGGCGCGCCGTACAGCAGCACCACCTTGTCCGCGAAGACGTCGGGCGAACCACCGTGGTTCGAGTACGCCGTACTGCTCGGCGACGATCCGACGTAGCGCCAGCCCTCGGGCGCGAAGCTCAGCACCAGCTTGGCCGCCGCCGGCGGCTTGACCGGCACCAGCCGGGCCGGCCGCCCGACGACGGCCCGGGTCGGCGGGCCGCCCGGCGCCGTCGGCCGGGACGTGGACGCCGGCGCGGGACGCGGCCCCCCGGCAGTGATCGCGTGCTGATGCGACCGGGCCGGCACGATCGCCACGGCCGTGATCGCCGCGGTGGCCACCGCCGCCGAGGCGCCGGCCGCCGCGACCGTTGCCCGGCGGCGGCCCCGCCGGGCATCGATGCCGTGCCGGATGTCGTCCCACAGCTCGTCGGGATCGGGCGCCAGGTCGGCCCGGTCGCGCAGGACATCCACCAGTACGTCGTTCATGTCGGCACTCCAATCAGGATGAGTCCTTGGCCCAGGCGGTACTAGCCAGGGATGGGACGGCTTCGTGTTCGAGGGCTTGCCGGATCGCCGCGGCGCCGCGCGAGCACAGCGACCGCACGGTGCCTTCGGCGCAGCCGAGAATCTCGGCACACTCCTCGTAGCTGCGGCCCTCGTAGTAACGCAGCACGAGCGCGGCGCTCTGCCGACGCGGCAAGGCGTCCAGCTGCTGGCGCAGCGCATCGCGTTCGGTGAGCGTGGTCGCGGTGTCCGGGGTGTCGCCGGCCAGGTTGTGCAGCTGCTCGTCCGGGATGACGGTGATCGCCCGCACCGCCCACCGCCGCCGCCAGGACGTCCACGCGTTGGTCACCATCCGGCGCAGGTACGCGTCGGGATGCTCCATCCGGCTGATGCGCCGCCATCGGGTGAACGCGCGCACCATCACGTCCTGGACGAGGTCGCGGGCCTGCTCGGGGTCGCCGGTCAGCGCCGCGGCATAGCGCAGCAGGCCGGGCAGCCGGGCGCGGGCGAAGTCCTCGTAGCTCGCGTCGTCCACCCTTAGCTAACGCCGCCCGGCGCCGGCCTGTTGCAGTTACACCCCAGCGAAGGCGGTGGCCCGCAGCGCATCGACGCCGGCGCCCAGCTCGGCGACCCGGGCCAGATCGGCCGCCAGGCCGCACCGGGCCAGCCAGTTGGCCAGCATCCGGTGCCCGCCCTGGGTCAGCACCGACTCGGGGTGGAACTGCACGCCGTCGATCGGCAGCTCGGTGTGCCGCATCGCCATGACCACGCCGGACGCCGTCCGCCCGTTCACCACCAGCTCCGGCGGCAGCGCCGATTCCTCGACGGCCAGCGAGTGGTAACGCGTCGCGGTGAACGGCTGCGGCAGGCCGGCCAGCACGCCGGTGCCGTCGTGCTGCACCTCGCTGGTCTTGCCGTGCAGCAACTCGGGGGCCCGCACGATCGGCGAGCCGAACACCGCGCCGATCGCCTGGTGGCCCAGGCATACCCCGAACAACGGCAGCCGCCGCGACGCACAGGCCGTCACCATCGCCATGCTGTTGCCGGCGTCTTGCGGGGTGCCCGGCCCGGGCGAGATCAGCACGCCCTGCACGTCCAGCGTGTCGAGATCCGCCGGCGTGACCGCGTCGTTGCGCCGTACCTCCACCTTGGCCTCGAGCTGGGCCAGGTACTGGACGAGGTTGTAGACGAAGCTGTCGTAGTTGTCGATGACCAGGATTCGGGTCATGCGGGCCTCAGTTCACCGTTGCCTTGTTGATCGGCAGCTTGGGCTCGAGCCACGGAAAGATGACGAACAGCAGCAGGGCACTGATCGCGGCGACGAGCAGCAGCACCTGCAGCACCTTCCAGCTGACTGCGCCCGGCAGGTGGCGCCAGATCCAGACGTACATCAGATCGTTCCTCCGGCGAGTTCCTTCGGCAGGGCCGTGCCGTTGCGCGGGACCTGCCGGGCCAGCGTGCCGTGCAGGATCATCCGCTGGTTGGCGGTGAACTTCGGGTGGCACGTGGTCAGCGTGATCAGCTTCTCGGTGGGCGTCGCGCCCGGGTGATCCGGCACCGGGGCGATCACGTCGATGTCGCTGGGGCTCACGATCTCGCGGCCCGGGATACCGTCGGTGCCCTTGTCGTTCAGATCGCCGGTCTGCACGTTGCCCTTGACCGTGTAGATGTACCAGTCGCTCTTCGTCTCGATCACGACCGCGTCGCCGGGCTTGAGGTGATCGAGGTTGAGGAACGGCTCGCCCTTGCCGACCCGGTGCCCCGCGACGGCGAAGTCGCCGACCTGGCCGGGCAGGGCCGAGTGGACGTAGTGGCCGGGGCCCTTCTCCAGGTCGGCGTCGTTGGTGCCCTCGATGATCGTGAAGTGGTAGTCGGTGCCCAGCCGCGGGATGTAGATGTTCGCGATGCCGATGCCGGTGGGGATGGTGCCCTGCTTGCCGCCCGGCAGGTTCAGCTTGCCGTCGCCGCCGATGAGCGGGTCGTCGCCCGAGGCCCATTCCTTCTCGAGCTTGTTGTGCGCCTTGACCTGCTTCTCGTGGGCGAAGATGTTCGTCACCCACAGCTCGTAGACGACGAACAGCAACACGACCACGCCGAGCGTGATCAGCGTCTGCCCGGTGCCCCGCAGGCCCAGCCGCACCATGTCCGCCCGGGACAGGCCCTCGTCGGGCCGGGCGTGCCGCCCGCGCGTCTGGATCGAACCACCGTCGTCCGGCGGCTCCTGCTCGTCGATCGTCATCCACTCATCCCGGTCTGGTGCGCGGTTATCGAAGCACTCGTGCATATGTCTGGCCTATGGGGCCGGCATAAGCGCCGAGCGTGATGGCGTCCTGGCTTTCCACCGTGTAGCCGAGCCCGTAGTAGCCCGCAGCCTGCTTGAACAGTGTGACGCCCGGAGCGTGATCTAGCGAGTCCTGCATCTGGTCGGCCGGTCCGATCGCCTCGACCCGGAACGGCGGCGAGAACACCCGGCCGTTGAGCAGCAGAGTGTTGCCGACGCAGCGCACGGCACTGGTCGCGATGATGCGCTGCCCGGCGATCGACATCGCCTCGGCGCCGCCGCCCCACAAGGCGTTGACCACCGACTGCAGGTCTGACTGGTGGACCACCAGTTGGTTGAGGTCGACGGTCGGGTCGTCCGGTTCGCCGTGCGCGTCGTCGAGCACCACCATCAGGCCCGGACCATGGACTGCGGTGAGCCCGGCCGGGGCCCGCAGCGGCCGGCTCTTGGCCTGGGCGGCCCCGACCCCCGAGTTGTCCTGGCCGGCCTGGTCGGTCGCGGCTTGCACGTCGCGCTGCAGGACGGCCAGCCGGTCGGACTCGTCGGTGACCTTCTGCTCGGCGGTGCGGACCAGCCCGGCCAGGTTGGCCGACTCGGGCGAGCGCAGTTCGGTGCCCCGCGACACCCGGGCACTGGTGGCGAACAGCACGCCGGCGACGGCGCACACCACGGGCACCAGCCAGCGCCACGGCGACGGCGGACGGTCGCTCGGCGGGCGCACGTCCAGGCGGGACAACCACCGTGGCACCTGCACCCCGAACAGCCTTCCTGACCCTTCCGGACAGCGCCTGTTCGATCCCCGTGCACTGTCTTCGCTTCGCCGACTACGCTAGCCGCACGTCGACGCCGACGCGCGGCGTACCCCGAGGGAGTAGAGATGCCGAAGTCGAAGGTCCGCAAGAAGAGTGACTACACGCCCCGCGTGGCCTCATCGTCTTCGTCGTCGGCGTCGTCAGCCACCAAGGGCCTGGCGCCCAGCCCCACCTGGTACCCGATCGTCATGATCGTGGTGCTGATCATCGGGCTGGCCTGGATCGCGGTGTACTACATCGCCGGCGACCGGGTGCCGGTCATCGAGGACATCGGCGCGTGGAACTTCGCCGTGGCGTTCGGGATCATGATGGTCGGCCTGATCATGGCCGTGCGCTGGCGCTAGCGTCCACACCCTTGTCCACCGCTGTGATTACACGCGTGTAGTTCTGTCCCCAGTTGGGGACAAACCTGTGGACGACTGGCGGATTCGGCTACCGCCCGGGACGACCCGCGGCGCCGGGGACCCCTCCCCGATACCTGGGCTTACCGTGCCGTATGACCATTTTCCGGGTAGCAACGACAGCGGTCTTGGCCCTCGCGACTGCGGGTGCGATCAGCACGGCCGCCGCACCGTCGGCATCAGCCACCACGTACGCCACGTTCTACGCCCAGGGATTCGGGAGCACCCAGTCGTTCGCCATTTCCCAGGCCGAGTACTACGCGACCTCGCAGGCATCGGCAGCCGGCTACACCAGCTGTGCGGTCTCGACCACGTCCTACCAACAGACCCCGAACACCTGGGCCGCGAACGCCACCGCCAACTGCTCCAAGCCGGACACGCCCTAGGTCCGGCTCGTGACGGCCGCCGTCCTAGGCTCGTGCTGCCATGGACGACAGCCGCCGCGCCCCGGTCTGCCGGTTCGGACCGGACCGCCGCCTCACGCTGCTGTGCGCCGTGCTCGCCGCCGGGGCCGCCGCTTTCGTCGCCCTATCCGGTGACGCTGCGGGCCGAGTCCTGGTCGGCGTGGCCGCGGTCCTGCTCGCCGGGTACGCCGTCACCGACGTCGCATTCTGGCCGCGGCTGATCGCGAACGGGTCGGGGCTGCAGATCCGGACGCCGACCACCCGGACCACCCTGCCCTGGTCGGATGTGGCCGAGGTCCGGGTCGACGAGCGCAGCCACCTGGGCCTGCTCAGCCGCACCCTGGAG
>DASXYE010000233.1:0-4254 GCA_036502695.1 Jatrophihabitantaceae bacterium | reverse complement strand
GTGCCGTCGATGTGCACGGTGAACGCGAAGTACGGGGACGGCTTGAAGTCGAACTTGTCCCACCGCTTGCGGACCAGCTCGGCGTTCGTGCAGAGGTAGACGTACTTCTTGCGCTTGACGAACTCGGCCACCATCTTGTCGACCTGCGGGTGCATCAGCGGCTCGCCACCGGCGATGGACACCATCGGGGCGCCGCTCTCCTCGACGGCGGCGACGGCCCGCTCGACCGGCATGCGCTGGCGCAGCAGGTCGTGCGGCTGCTGGATCTTGCCGCAGCCCGGGCACTTGAGGTTGCAGGCAAAAAGTGGTTCCAGCTCGACCAGCAGCGGGAACTTCTCGCGCCGGCGCAGCTTCTGGCTGAACAAGTACCAGCCAATGCGAGCCGATTGGCGCATTGGGACTGCCATTAGTCGGCAACCTCCTTGGGGAGTGTGAACTTGATGTCTTCGTGCGTGACAACACGCTCGTCGACCTCGACGGGGCCAAGGGCGCGGAGCATGCCGATGACCTCGTCGACGAGATGCGGCGGGGCGGATGCACCGGCCGTGATACCTATCGTGCGGGCCTGCTCGATCCACTCGGGCAGGATGCCGCCCGCATCGTCGACCAGGTGCGATTGCGCACCACACCGCTGCGCGACCTCCACCAGACGCAGCGAGTTGGACGAATTCTGCGAGCCGACGACGAGCACCAGGTCGGCCTCGTCGGCGATGGCCCGCACGGCGTCTTGCCGGTTGGTGGTGGCGTAACAGATGTCCTCGGTGGGCGGGGACTCGATCAGCGGGAACCGCCGGCGCAGCACGTCGACCACCTGGTTGGCGTCGTCGATGGCCAGCGTGGTCTGCATCAGGAACGACACCTTCGACGGGTCGTCGATCTCGACGTGCTCGGCCTCCTCGGGGGTCTGCACGAGCGTGATCGTGCCTTCGCCGAGCGTCCCCTCGGTCTCGTCGTGACCGTCGTGGCCGATCAGCAGCACGTTGTCGCCGCGGCCGAGGAACCGCCGCGCCTCGGTGTGCACCTTGGCCACCAGCGGGCAGGTCGCGTCGACGACGGTGAGCTGCCGCCGAGCCGCCTCCTCGCGGACCGCCGGAGCCACGCCGTGCGCGCTGAACACCACGGTCGTGCCGTCGGGCACCTCGTCCAGCTCGTCGACGAACACCGCACCCTGGGACTGCAGGTCCGCGACCACGTGCGCGTTGTGGACGATCTGGCGCCGCACGTACACCGGCCGCGGGTAGCGGCGCAACGCCTGCTCGACGATGTCGATGGCCCGCTCCACGCCGGCGCAGAACGAGCGCGGCGCCGCCAGCAGGACCTTGCGCGGTCCGGCCAGATCCGACCAGCGGCGCAGCGCCGGAGCCAGCCGCCGCAGCGTCATCAACGCCCGGGCGCCGGCCGACACGGTGGCCAGGCGAGCCACCGGCATGTGCGCCGTGTCGACGATGACCCGCACGACGGCCGTCGGCGGGCGATCCGCTTCACCGCCCAGCGAGCGGACGAGGGCGGCCGATTCCATGTCCACGGCGAGCGCCCCGGTCTTGGCCAGCTTCTCGCGCTCGGCGGCGCCGCCCACGATCCGGTCGGTGCTGACCATCGGGCCGAAGTGCACCCGCATGCCCAGCTGGCGCAGCTCGGCCACCAGCGGCGCGGCGGCCCGCAGCACGATGCGCCCACGCTCGTCGCGCACTTCGCTGGCCACGACGACGTCGCCGGGGCGCAGCGACGGATCCAGCCCGCCGGCCACGCCGGCCACGACGAGCGCGTCCGGGGCCAGCTCGGCCAGCTTCGGCAACCACCGGCGCACCCGGTCGGGGCCCATGCCGCACCGCTCGACCGTGGCGCCCGGCACCCGGCCGACCAGCGACGCGTACTCGGTCCGCAGCGCCGCAACGACCACTAGTCCGCTCATCGCTGCCTCGCTAGGTAACGCCCGAGGGCACTGATCGGGAAGAGCAGCCGGTACATCTCGTAGTTGATGTAGAAGTCGCCGGGGAAGCCGGTGCCGGTGAACAGGTCCTCGTCCCAGCAACCGTCTTCGCGCTGGGTGCGCACCAGGTACTCGATTCCCCGATCGACAGCCGGGCTGTATTCCTCGGCGGCCAGCAGGGCCAGCAGCGCCCACGCGGTCTGCGACGCCGTGGACTCACCCCGTCCGTGCCAGGACGTCTCGACGTAGCTGCGCAGGTCCTCGCCCCAGCCGCCGTCCGCGTTCTGGCGCTGCTCGAGCCAGCGCACCGCCCGGCGGATGGTCGGCGCATCGGTGGCCACGCCGGCCGCCGTCAGGGCCGGGACCACGGCGCCGGTGCCGTACAGGTAGTTGGCACCCCACCGTCCGAACCAGGAACCGTCGGCCTCCTGGTTGTCGACCAGCCACTGCACGCCGCGCCGCCCGGGCAGCGAGTCGATGCCGCCGACGTGGGCCAGCGCCTCGACGACGTGCGCCGTGACGTCGGCACTGGGCGGATCGGTGACCTCACCAAAGTCGCAGAACGGCAGCCGGTTGATGATCTTGCTGACGTTGTCGGCGTCGAACGCGCCCCAGCCGCCGTCCTTGGACTGCATGCCGATCGTCCAGGCCATACCCCGGCGTACGGCAGCGTCGATACCCGGGACGGTCGCATCGCCGACCCGGTGCAGCGCCATCGCGACCTCGGCGGTGTCGTCGATGTCGGGGTAGTTGTCGTTGGCGAACTCGAACGCCCACCCGCCGGGTTCCAACGACGGCCGGCGCACCGCCCAGTCGCCCTTGACGGTGACTTCCTCGGCCAGCAGCCACTCGGCGGCCCGCTTCACCGACGGGTCGGCCGGCTTGGCCCCGGCGTCGAGCAGCGCGGTGACGGCCAGGCAGGTGTCCCAGACCGGCGACTGGCAGGCCTCGATCCAGCGCTGGTCGCCGTCCCAGTGGGTGAAGCTCTCCAGGCCGCCCAGCCCCGCGGCGAGCACCGGGTGGTCGAGCGGGTAACCCAGCAGGTGCAGGGCGAGGATCGAATACACCATCGGCGGCTGGATGCCGCCCCACCCGCCGTCGGACTCCTGCCGGGCGATGATCCACTCGGCGGCCCGCTTGAACGCGGTGTTCCGCCCGGGCTTGATCGGCGAGCGCTCGTACACCTTGAGGACACGATCCAGCGCGGTGAACGCCGTGGTGACCACGCCGGTCTTCTTCGGCGGCGGCGTGACCCCGGTGCGCAGCTCGTCCACGTGGAACGGCAACGGCCGCACCGGGCGCAGCGTGGCCACCACCGTGATCGCAACGGCGGTTTGCCGGGCCCAGCAGCCCCAGTCGTAGGGGTTCAGCGGCGCCCACTTCGGCAGCAGCACCAGCTCGGGCGGCATCGTGGGCAGCTCGTCCCAGGCCCATTCGCCGAACAGGGCCAGCCAGATCCGGGTGAACACCCGGGTCGCCTCCAGGCCGCCCTGCGCCAGGATGAACTCGCGGGCCTTGACCAGGTGCGGCTCGTCGAGCCCGTCGCCGGCCAGCCGCAGCGCCGTGTACGCCTCGACCGTCACCGACAGGTCGGCCGGGCCGCCGTAGAACGTCGCCCAGGTGCCGTCGGCGCGCTGCTGCGAGCGGATCCAGCGGGCCGTCTTGTCCAGCTCGTCCGGCCGCAGGATGCCCAGGAACTGCCGCAGCAGCAGGTCCTCGGCATCCATCGTGACGTTGGTCTTGAGGTCGCCCTTCCACCACCCGGCGGCGTCCTGCCGACCCTCGAGGTGGGCACGGGCCCGCTCGACGGTGAGACGGGCATCGGTTGAGAGCGTCAAGTTCAGTGCCGTCCTAATCAGTGGTCGCGATCGACAACGTAGCGCGCCACGGCGACCAGATCGTCGAGCACGCGCTGTGGTGCCGGCGACCCGTCGAGCGCCCGAACGTCGTCGAGGCAGCCCAGCGCCCGGTCCAGGTGCGCGTCGGCCTCGCGGGCCGCCCAGTCGATACCCCCGGCCTCCTCGATCAGTTTCGTCGCCAGGACGACGTCCTCCTCGGTGGTGGGCGCCCCGCCGGCGAGCAGGTCACCCAGCCGGCGCGACGCGTCGGTGCCTGCGGTCAGCGCGGCGACCACCGGGGCCGAGCGCTTGCCGGCGCGCACGTCCGAGGACGCCGACTTGCCGGTGACCGCCGGATCGCCGGTGATACCCAGGATGTCGTCCACCAGCTGGAAGGACATGCCCAGCTCGTGCCCGTACTCGTGCAGCGCCCGGACCGTCTCGGCCGGGGCGCCCGCGGCCAGCGCGCCGATCGCGGCCGAGCAG
>DASXYE010000232.1:0-9207 GCA_036502695.1 Jatrophihabitantaceae bacterium | reverse complement strand
GTCGAGCAGCCGCCCGCTCCACGCGAGCGAGTCGGTCGTCCAGCGCGACACGTCCGCGTAGACGTAGAACGCCCCGTCGGCCGGGGCGAGCCGATCGAGCCCGATCCCGGGCAGCCGCTCGAGCAGCAGGTCGCGGTTCTCTCGGTACCGGGCCACGTTGGCGTCCAACTCGGCGTACCCCTCGAACGCGTGCACGGCCGCCTGCTGCGCGAGCGTCGGCGGGCACAGCGCGAAGTTCGACGCGAGCCGATCGACGGCGTCTAGCAGTTCCGGCGGGCACAGCAGCCAGCCCAGCCGCCAACCCGTCATGGAGAAGTACTTCGAGAACGAGTTGACGACGATGGCGTTGCGGCTGCTCACCCACGCGCACGACGCGTCGCCGCGGTACGTGATGCCGTGGTAGATCTCGTCGCTGACCAGCCGCACGCCGTTGGCATCGCACCAGCCGGCCAGCTCGGCGAGCTCGGCCGGCGTGACCATCGTGCCGGTGGGATTCGCCGGGCTGGCCACCACGAGACCGGCCGGGCGTTCGGGCAGCGCCTCGAGCGCGGCCACCGTCGGCTGGAACCGCGTCTCGGGGCCGCACGGCAGCTCGACCACCCGGCAGCCCAGCGCGCTCAGCACGTTGCGGTAGGCGGGGTAGCCCGGCCGGGCGAGCACCACGGTGTCGCCCGGGTCGAACGCCGCCAGGAAGGCGAGCAGGAACCCGCCGGACGATCCGGTGGTGGCCACCACGTCGTCGCGGGCGAGGTCGAGCCCGTACCAGTGCCGGTAGTGCCCGGCGATGGCGTCGCGCAGCTCGGGGATGCCGAGCTGGGACGTGTACCCGATCCGGTCGGTGTCGAGCGCCCGATGGGCCGCGGCGCGCACCGGCGCCGGGGCGGGCGTGCCGGGCTGGCCGGCGTTGAGCAGGTACACGGGCCGACCGGCGGCACGCAGGGCCAGCGCGACGTCGAACACCCGCATCGCGTAAAACGGCGGCACCTGCCCGCGCTCTGACACCGATCGTGCAACTCTCGGCCGCGTCACGCGGCCCAGGGTTGCACGATCGGGAGAGTCGCTCACTAGACGTCCACCCATCCGCCGCTGCGCCAGTACTGGCCACCCTCTCGGCTGAGCAGGCCCTCGTCCACCAGATATCGACGCAGCGCCGCGACGTCGTCGTGGTAGGTGCGCAGCACGGCGTTGACGTCGCTCTCGGAGTAGTGCACCCCGGGCTCGAACCGGGTGGCGAGGTAGTCCAGCACGATCCGCCGCCGTACCCCGCGCCGCGGCATCGTCTGCAGGCGGCCGTCGCGCAGATACGTCCGCAGCACCCGCAGCACGTCCGGATCGGAGACGCCGAAGTCGTCACTCACGCATGGACGGTAGCGGCACCGTAGCGCGCCCCGGCAGCGGGCCGGCGACCATACGCCCCCGTCGGGTTCCGGGCACGCGACCTTTACACAGACGCCCCCGGGCCATGGGAAGGCGAAGTTGATCAGTCCCGATCTGTACGGCCAGATTGATCGCGATTCACGACATTCGTGACTTCACGTCGGACAACTGTCCAGGTATAGTACGCCACTGGCCGCACATGAATGGATACGCATCGCACACATCCGTTCAGGCACCCGCCGAGGAGGTGACCCCCGACTTGGGCGCCGATAGCACCAGCGGCGGCAATGCCACCCGAGAAATCTTCTGGACCCGAAACTCCCTGTTACTCCTGGTCTTGATAGTGGTGTCCGGATCAGCCCTGGCCGGCTCCACGGTGATGGATTCCGGCGCGCCGAAGAACCTGGTCCTGGCCCTCGGTACCGGCACGATGGTCGCCGCGATCGTCGGCTTCGGCCAGACGCTGATCACCGCCACGGCGGCGCAGCGGGCGATGGTCACCCCGCTGATCGAGGAGAACCGCCGCGCGCTCACCGAGCTCAGCGCCGAGTATCGCTCGCTGAACCAGGAGTTCTTCCCGACCAACGTGTTCGAGGCCACCGACGATCCGGACCCGGCGTTCAACCACCTGCTGATGCAGAACCTGCACGACACCCGGCAGTACTTCTTCCGCGGATTCTCCGGCCGGCACGCCGCCGCGCGGATGCTGCTCTCGGTCGGCGAGACAGAGTTGCGCGCCGTCGTGGCCGATCCGACCGAGCGGGCCGCGATCGGCGGACGGGCCCGCTACGCGATCCGGCACGCGGGGGCCGGTGCCGACGCCGAGACGGTGCGCGCCCAGCTCTACGACGAGATCCGCATCGGGCTGGTCGGCCTCTACCTCGCCCGCAGCCACTGCAGCCGCATGGACATCACGCTGATCGCCGACCCGCCGGTGGACCGCGTCGAGATGTTCGACGACAGCGTCTGGATCACGCTCTACAGCGACCCGGGCGCCGACAGCCCGCTCTACCCGCGCACGCTGCGCTTCTCCGAGGGCTCGTTCATCTACAACATGGAACGCGCCGACTTCGAGCGGATCAGCAGCTCGCGGCACGCCCGGCACCTGCTGATCACGCCGGACATCACCCGAGCCAGCTTCCTGGCCCAGTTCGAGCGGGTCACCGGGTCGCACCTGTCAGCCCGGCAGTTCGCCAACCTCGAGCTGCAGTTCCACCAGTTCCGTCAAGAGTTCTCCCTCATCGCCGGGTTAGGAGGGCACTGAACGATGCCGCTCAGCACCCCACCGTTGACCGAACTGGCCGAGTTGCTGCGCGGCGCCGATCCCGACCGGACGTGGCCGGCCATCCATGATCGGTTCCTGACCTGGGCCGTCCAGCCGGGCCTGCGGGGCAAGCTGCGCGAGCACCTGCAGGAACTGCCGGCCGACGGCGTCTCGGCGATCACGACGCGATCCCGCGAGACGACCACGCACTTCGCCTGGTGCCTGCGCGATCGCCGCGACGAGGCGTTCTCGTTCTGGCTGCACGAGTACAAGCCGCACCGCGACTGGCGCCCGGGCTACGCCGACTCGGTGCACAACCACCGCTATCACTTCTGCACCGCCTTGCTGCGGGGCGAGTATCTGCACGAGCGGCACGCCGTGACGATCGATCCGCACAGCGAGCTGATCGCCGCGGTGGCGCTGCTGGATCAGCGCACGTTCCGGAAGGGCGACGCCGGGTTCTTGCTCACCAGCGACTTCCACCGCATCCCCCGCGCGAGCGACGGCGCGATGACGTTCGTGCTGAAGTCGCGACCCGTCAGCCCGTGGAGCCTGTCCTTCGACCCGGCTACCCGGACGGGTCACCGGCACGTCCCCGTCGAGTCGCGATTGGCCGACCTGGCCAGCGGAATGTAGCTGCGCGGTCGCTGGTCAGGTAACGAAGAGAGGAAGTTCGCGAGACACCACATAAATTTTGCGCTTACCATCGGCCCACCAGTACGCCGGAACTGGAGGGTTCGATGGCTGCTGTGCCGGTTGTGTCGATGTCGCGGGCGTCGATCGACGCCGTTGCCCGAGCTGTGCAGCGCTTGTGTTCCAGGTATGCAGCCAGCCTGCCGTTCCACGGCTGGCACCACGTGAGCTTCGTCCGGGCCAAGGCCGTCGAATTCGCCGACCTGAACGGCTCGGACGCCGCGGTGGTCGAGACGGCGGCCCTCGTGCACGACGTCAACTACGTGGTGCGCCGCAACTCGCCGGCCAGCGCCGGGCGCACCCTGCGCCGGACCATCCTCGACGAAGCCGGGGTGTCCGCCGAGGTGGCCGGCTGGATCGAGGACATCGTCACCGAGGCCGAGATGGCCACCCGCGACGCGCACATCTCGCTCGAAGCGCAGGCCCTGAGCGACGCCGACACGCTGTTCAAGGCCTTGCCGGTGACGCCGGTCGTGCTGGCCCATCGCTACCTGGCCGAGAACGGGGTCAGCCTGCGCGAGCTGGCCGACAAGATCGTCGGCGAGCAGCGGCCGGCCCACGACGACGGCTACTACTTCTACAACGAGCGGGCGGCCGCCACCTACATGCGCTGGGCCAGCGCCAACCTCGAATTGTGGCGCTGCATAAGGGAATCCTTGGACGACCCGACCGTTGAGCAGCTGCTCGCCACGGTGCCGTAAGCCCTCACGCGTCCTCGCAGACGAGGCTCCACGGGCGGCCCTGCCAGCGCGTCATCACCAGGGTGGCCTTGCGGCCGTCCTTCAGTTTCAACCGCTGCTGCAGTTGCTCGACATTGCCCGCGAGGCCCCGACGGCGGACGTCCACCGCGCCGATGCCGAGCGCCTTCAACCGAGCGGCAAGCTGTTTCTCCTGCCACGGCGCGGATTCCACGATGCGCAGGGTGCGCGCGAACGGCGTCCGGACCGGCTCGTCCGAGCAGAGGAACGCGATCTGATCGTCGATCTTCCAGGTGCCGGTGGCCCGGGCCAGCTCCTCGACCAGGCCGGCCCGGGTGACCGCCGGGTTGGGGTCGAGCAGGAACCCGCCCGGCGCAGCGATCGCGACCGGTCCGTTGCCGTCGGGGGTAAGGGTGTCGCCGCCGGGCAGGACCGTCGCACGCCGGGTGGTGGTGGCCAGCGCCGGTGACCAGGCGACGGCCTCCTTGAGGTCACGGCGCTCGGCCACGAACTCCAGCTCCCAGCCGCCGGGGACGGCCGCCCGGTCCAGGCCGGGGGCCAGCTTGATCGCGACCGCCGGCACGGTGCCGGCCAGGGCGAGGCACCAGGCCAGCGGCGGTTCGCTGTCGCCGGTGCGCATCCGTGCGGTGGTCGTGCGGCGGGCCGGATCGACGAACACCCCGTCCACGCCTGATAGTTCCGCCGTGCGGACGTCGCCGAGCACGGCGGTTACCCGGTCGGCGACGCCGTACGCCCCGGCATTGAGCACCGCCATACGCAGGTGTACGGGGTCGACGTCCACGGCCCGGACGGCCCGTGCTTCCTGCTCGGCGGCCAGCGCGATCAGGTCGCCGCCGATGCCGGTGCACAGGTCGGCCAGCCGGCGGCGGTCGGCGAACCGGACCGCCCGGTGCCGGGACATCGCCTCGGACGACGCCTGCTCCAGGCCGGCCCGGGTGAAGAACATGTCCCCGGCGCGGCTGAACTTGCCCCGGGCCGCCCGGCGCAGCTCGGCCTGGGTGAGCGCCGCCGCAGCGAGGTCGGCCGGATACCGCTCGCGCAGCGCGGTGGCCAGCCGCAGCGACCCCAGATCGGGCTGGTCGGCCAACTCGGCCAACAACGCCCGACCCGCCGGCGCGACCAAGGCGTCAATTTCGGTCACCACGAGGACGCTATCCCCTCTACTGTTTGCCCCGTGCATCCCAAGGAGTGGTTGCCCGTCTGGTCGAAGCCGGCGGCCCTGCGCGCGATTCGCGCCACGATCGTCGTGCCCGGGCTGTTCGCCATCTGCTACGAGGTGATCGGCAATCTGCAGATGGCCACGTTCGCGGCGTTCGGCGGATTCGCCACCCTCGTGCTGGCCGGATTCGGCGGCACTCGCCGGGACAAGCTGATCGCCCACCTCGGCCTGGCCGTGGCCGGCAGCGTCCTGCTGACCATCGGTACGGCGGTGAACGACAACACCGCGCTCGCGGCGTGCACCACGCTGGTCGTCGCGTTCCTCGTGCTGTTCGCCGGGGTCAGCGGACCGAACGCCGCGTCGGGCGCGGCCGGCGCGATGCTCGCCTACGTCCTGCCCGCCGCATCGCCCGGCACGGTCGACATGATCCCCGACCGGTTGGCCGGCTGGTGGATGGCCTCGGCCGCCGGCACGATCGCGGTGCTCCTGCTGTCACCGCGCCCGCCGGGCGATCAGCTGCGCGCCGCGACGGCCCGGCTCGCCGCGGTGCTGGCCGACCAGCTCACCGGCGCGTTGCAGTGCGTCGTGCTGCCCGAGCATCGGACCGCGTCGATCGACGCCAAGCACGACCTGATGGCGACGTTCACCGCGACGCCGTACCGACCCACTGGCCTCGCCACCACCGACCGGGCGCTGGACAGCCTGGTCGGGCTGCTCGAGTGGTGTACGTCCGTCATCGGCGACAGCCTGACCGAGTACTCGTACCTGTGCGCCACCGAGCCGGTCGAGCGCGAACTGCTCAGCGCCACCGCCGACGTGCTGCGCGACATCTCGGCGATGCTGTCCGGGGAGGGCCGCCGCCCCGACGTCCAACGGCTCAACGACCGGTTGGCCGAGAGCGTGGCCCACCTGCGCCACCTGCCGATCGACCACCCGAACTACAACGACGCTGTACATCTGTCCTTCCATGCCCGGACGGTGGCGGTCGCGACCATGAACGCCGCCAACGACGCGCTGATCACCGCGCGCCAGGCCGATCCCGACACCATCGCGTCGCAGCGCCTGCAGTGGGCCGGCGGGCAACCCGTCGGCAGCAGCCTGGCCGATGTCCGGCGGATCGTCGCCGGCCACGCCAGCCTGCGTTCGGTGTGGTTCGTCAACAGCGCCCGGGGCGCGATCGCCCTGGCCGCAGCGGTGGCCATCGCCGATCTGACCAGCGTCCAGCACGGATTCTGGGTGGTGCTGGGCACCCTGTCGGTGCTGCGCACCAGCGCCTCGGCCACCGGGTCGACGGCGTTGCGCGCGCTGCTCGGCACGGTGATCGGTTTCGCCGTCGGCGGCCTGCTGATCGTGGCGATCGGCACCAGCCATCCGGCGTTGTGGGTGGCGTTGCCGGTCGCGATCCTGGTCGCGGCCTACGCCCCCGGCACGGCCCCGTTCGCCGTGGGGCAGGCGGCGTTCACCGTGGTGGTGGCGGTGCTGTTCAACCTGCTCGTCCCGGAGGGCTGGCGAATCGGCGTGCTGCGTATCGAGGACGTCGCCATCGGCTGCGCCGTCAGCGTGGTCGCCGGCACGCTGTTCTGGCCGCGCGGGGCCGCGGCCGTCGTCGGCAACGACCTGTCCGACGCGTTCCACGCCGGCGGGGCGTACCTCGCGCAGGCGGTGCGCTGGGCGCTCGGGTTGCAGCGCGAGGCGCCGCAGCCCGCCGCGGCCGTCACGGCGGCGATCCGCCTGGACGACGCATTGCGCGGCTTCCTGGCCGAGCAGGGCTCCAAGCGGCTGCCCAAGCAGGACCTGTGGCGGCTGGTCGTCGGCGCCACCCGGCTGCGGCTCACCGCGCACTCGCTGGCCGGGCTGCCGAATCCGGACACGGGCGGCGACCGGGTCAGTGGCGAGCTGGGCGATCGAGCCGACGAGCTGGCCGACTGGTACGACCGGCTGGCGGCCTACGTCGGCCCGCACGCGAACGGCACCCGCGCCCCGCTCGAGCTGCCGGAGATCGAACGGGTCACGGTCGGCGCGGCGACCAGCTACGTCTCGTGCACGCTGTGGGTGGACGAGCACCTGCAGCACATCACCCCGCACCTGGCCGAGTTGGTCGGACCGGCCGAGGCGGTCGCCGCCACCCGAGCCGTCCCCTGGTGGCGCTGATGCCCGGATGGTGGCGAAGAAGCGGTCGCGGTTCAGCGTCCGGCACGGCTGAGATCACCCTGCAGCTGCCGGTCGACGTGGCCGGGCTGATCTACCTCGAGCTCTTCAACCTGGTCGACGAGGCGAGCGTCTTCGGCGATCCGACAGCCACCGTCCCGGGCGAGTACATCCTGGCCGCCGTCCGGGCCGAACTCTTCCCCGGTGGCCAGCTGGCCGCGGACGATCAGCTGCTCAGCGTCGCGCTGACCAACGGCGACTGGGCTTTCGTCCAGGCGTTGCTCGAAACGTCACCCCTGAGCAAGGGGCGCGAACGGTCGGCGCAGGAACGCCACCTTCAGCAGCAGAGCCTGGCCATCATCAAAGGCCGATCGCAACCTCCTGCGATCTAGGCGCCGATCGCGGCCCGGATAGCCGCCACCGAGGCGTCGACGTCGGCTTCGGTGGTCGACCAGTTCGAGACCGAGAGGCGGGCCGCGGTAACCCCGCGCCAGACCGTGCCGCCGAACCAGCACGTGCCGTCGGCCTGCGCCGCGGCGATGACCCGGCGGGTCACCTCGTCGGAGTCACCGAAGCGCACCACGACCTGGTTCAGCACCACGTCGTTCAGCACCTCGACCCCGTCGATGGCGCTGAGCTGCGACGCGAACCGGCGGGCGTGCGAACAGCAGCGGTCCACCAGGTCGGCCACCCCGGACCGGCCCAGCGTGCGCAGCGCCGCCCACACCGCGAACCCGCGGGCCCGGCGCGAGCTCTCGGGCACGTACTCGTCGTTGTCGCGCTGCCCGCCCGGCGCGGGCGTCAGGTAGCTCGCGGCCAGCCGCAACGGCGCCCGGTGCGCGTCCGGGTGGGCCACGATGGCCAGCCCCGAGTCGTACGGGACGTTGAGCCACTTGTGCGCGTCGGTCGTCCACGAGTCGGCGCGCTCCACCCCGGCCACCTGCGCACGCAGTGCCGGGCTGGCCGCCGCCCACAACCCGAACGCGCCGTCGACGTGCACCCAGGCGCCGTGCTCGTGCGCGAGGTCGCAGATGGCGCCGACCGGGTCGCTGGCGCCGGAGTTCACGTTGCCGACCTGGGCGCACACGATGGTCGGCCCGTCGCATCCGCGCAACGTCTCGGCCAGCGCGCCCGCCAGCATCCGGCCCTGGTCGTCGGCCGCCGCTACGTGCACCGTGCCGTGCCCGAGACCGAGCAGCCGCAGCGCCGAGTCGATCGTCACGTGCCGTTCTGCGCCGACCACCACGTGCACGCGCGGCGCGCCCTGCAGGCCGTCGCGCTCGACGTCCCAGCCGGCCTTGGCCAGCACGTGGTGCCGGGCGGCGGCCAGCCCGGTGAAGCTGGCCATCATCGCGCCGGTGGTGAACCCGACCGTCGCGTCACTCGGCAGGCCGAGCAGCTCGAGCAGCCAGGCGGACGCGACCTCTTCGGCCACCGCCGCGACGGGACCCAGCGCGTACGCGCCGGCGTTGATGTCCACGCCGGTGGCCAGCCAGTCGGCGGCGATCGTCGCCGGCATCGCCCCGCCGACGACGAACCCGAAGTAGCGCGGCCCCGTCGTGGCCACCGAGCCGGCGTCCACCGCCTCGGCCAGCGCGGCGACGGCGGCGCCGGGATCGGTCGGCCCGGACGGCAGCTCGCCGCCGAGCATCGCCTGCAGCTCGACGGCCCCGGCCCGCGCGGGCACCGGGCGATCGGCCAGGCCGTCCTGGTAGGCGCGCACCCGAGCCGCGACGTCGGCCAGCAAGTCATCACTCATGCGCTCATCCTCCGGCCCCGTCGTCCAGCCCGCAGCGGCCAATCCCGCGGTTTTGGCCGCCCGGCCGCACATACGTGACCGGGCGGCC
>DASXYE010000231.1:0-7551 GCA_036502695.1 Jatrophihabitantaceae bacterium | reverse complement strand
GTACAGCCGCAACGTCGGCCGCCAGAAGTGGCTGCGCCCGACGATGCGCCGGGTGGCGTACCCGCGCTGTTCGAGGGTCTGCACGATGGCCGCGCAGGTGGCGAGCGGGATGCGCGCCTCGCGAGCCAGCGCGGTGAGCGTCAGCGGTTCCTCGGCGGCGATCAGGGTCTCGAGCACGGTCAGGGCTCGATCGGTGGACGGCGAGACACTGCCGGTCCGATCGTCGGTGGCGGGCCCACGCCCGTCCGGTGGTGAGGTCTTCATTGGGCCCCTCCGGCCGCTCATCCTTGTACGGCTCCGCCGGCCACGCTAGCGTTACCTCGAGATTTTCGCGATATCAGACATACCTCCGAGATTATGGAGGACGGATCCTTGAGTGACGCGGTGCCGACGCTGCCGGTGGCGCTGGTCGGGCTGGGCGAGATCGGCCGGACCGCCCTCCTGACCGCCCCGGACATCGACGCCGTGCTCGCCGACGACTCGATCCGCGCCGTCGTCCTCGCGACCCCGCCGTGGGTGACGACGCCGTTGGCGGCGCGAATCCTGGCCACCGGGCGCTACGTCCTGGCCGAGAAGCCGATCGCCGTCTCGTCGGTGGCGGCCAAGCCGCTGCTGGACCTGGACACCCAAGATGCGCGGCGCCTCCAGGTCGGGCTGACGTACCGGCACGATCCGGCGCTGGCGCTGCTGCGGTCGTGGCTCGCCGCCGAGCGGCTGGGGTCGCCGCTGCTCGTGCGCGCGCACATCTACGACGAAGCGCGCTCGTCATCGGAACACGACGAGCGGATCGTCGAGACCCTGCAACACGGCAGCCCGGCTGTACATGAGGGCGCGCACCTCTTCGATTGGCTGCGGTTCCTGATCGGCGATCCGCTCGCGGTGGACGACGCCTGGGGGCTGCACACCGTCGCCGACCTGCCGGCGCCGAATCTGACGGGCGCGCGGCTGTCCTACCCGGACGGCGCCACCGTGCTCGTCGAGTTCGGCTGGCTGACCGATCGGCTGCCCCGCTGCGAGCTGTCGTTCCTCGGCCCGCGCGGGCTGGCCGTGCTCGACGGGTTCACATTCGGGCTGCGGCTGGAGACGGCGGACGGCTCGGAAACCCCGCAATTCCAAGGGGATCGCACGACGCGCAGCTTCGACCGGCAGCTCGACCGGTTCGTCGCGCTGGCCCTGGGTGCGGTCGAGGCGCCGTCGCCGGATCTCGACGACGCGCTGGCCGCGCTGGACATCGGGGAGCGCATCGATGCTCTGGCGTGAGTCGACGCGCGGCGGCTTGCGGGACGTCCTGCCGTCATCCGTCGTCGTCGTTCCGGTCGGGGCGATCGAGCAGCACGGACCGTACCTACCGGTATGGACGGACTCGCTGATCGTCTCGACGGTGGTGTCCCGGGCCGCCGGCGACGACTGCGTCGTGGCCCCGACCGTGTCGTTCGGCGCCAGCGACCACCACCTGCCCTTCGGCGGCACGCTGTCCTTGTCGGTCGAGACGATGCTGGCCGTGCTGCTCGACCTGGCCCGTTCGGTGGCTCTTGGTGGTGGCCGGCGGCTCGCGCTGGTGAACGGGCACGGCGGCAACCGGGGCGTCTGCCATGCGGCTGCCGCGGCGGCGTCCACCCGCTACGACCTGAGCGTCGCCTACCTCGACTACTGGTCGGTGTGGCAGCCGGCCGTTGATGCGCCGCCCTGGCCGGGCCACGCCGGGCGGTTCGAAACCGCGCTGGTGCGGGCCATCCGTCCCGACCTGGTCGGTGACATCCCTCTGCGCGCTTCGGTGCCCGTGTTGCCCGACGACTCGGGCTGGGACGTCCACACCGAGCAGCTGTGGCACGACATCGACGGCTACACCGACGATCCGTCGCTGGCGACCGAGCAGGACGGCAGGCAGTGGCTCGACGCGCTCGTCGCGGGCTTGGCGTCCCGGCTGGCGGCACTGTGATCGACTTCCACACGCACACCCCGGCGTGGCACCAGGCGAGCTGGCTGGCCGGCGAGGCGTTCGACGCCCGGCAGTTTCTCGCGTTCCTGGACGGCGCCGGCATCGAGGCGGCCGTGGTGCTCAGCCACGACGGGCTGTTCGACCCGCGGCCCGAGGCCAACGACGAGCTGGCCGCGTTCGTGCGGGCGTTCCCGGACCGCCTGTTCGGGTTCGGGACGGCGTCGCCGCGGCACGCGTCCGCGCCGGACGAGCTTCGGCGGTGCTTCGCCGAGCTGGGCCTGCGCGGGGTGAAGCTGCACCCGTGGCTGCAGGGCTTCTCGATGCACGAGCCGTCGCTGGACCCGATGTGCGAGGTGGTCGCCGAGTTCGGCGGCATCGTGCTGAGCCACGACGGCACGCCGCCGTACGCCACCGCACTGCAGATCGCCGCGCTGGCCCGCCGGCATCCGAGCGTGCCGTTCGTGCTCGGCCACGGCGGGCTGCACGACACGTGGCGCGAGGCACTGGCCGCCGTGCAGGAGACGCCGAACCTGTACCTGTGCATCTGCGGCACGCCGCCGTACGCAGCGGTACGGGTCCTGGCGGACGCGCCGGCCGGGCGGGTGCTGTTCGGCACCGACGCCGGATTGTCCAGCGAGGCTGAGCAGTACTACGCCGTGGCCCGAGTACACGAGATCGACGGCTGGGGCATCGCCGCGGCCCAGCGGCAGGCGATGCTGGTCGACAATCCGCGCCGGCTGCTGGGGTTGTCGTGAAGCTGGGGTTGTCGTGAAGATCGCGGCGGTACACACCGCGCGGGTGTCTTTGCCGGTCCGGGGTGATCTGGTTGTGCGGGGCGCCCGGGGCACGCACGACCGTTCCGACTACCTGCTGGTGCGCATCGTCACCGACACCGGCGTCGAGGGCTACGGCGAGGTCAGCGCCACCGCGATCTGGAGCGGTGAGGACGGCGCAACCGCATCGCATGTCGTGAGCGACATCCTGGCCCCGGCGCTCGTCGGCCAGCCGTTGGCTCCACCCGTGCTGGAGCGCCTGATGGATCGGGCCGTTGCCGCCAACCCGTTCACCAAGGCGGGCGTGTCGATGGCGTTGTGGGACGCGCACGCGCGCAGCCTCGGGGTGCCGCTGGCGGTGCTGCTCGGCGGGCCGTACCGCGACGAGGTGCCGATCAAGTGCTCGCTGTCCGGCGACGGCGCCGCGCTGGACACAGCGCATGCCGCCGCCTCGGCGGCCGGGTTCCGGTCGTTCAAGGTGAAGGTCGGGCTGGGCGTGCCCGGGGACGTGGCCCGGGTCGCGCGGGCCCGCGAGCTGGTCGGCAACGCTTTCCTCGGCGTGGACGCCAACGGCGGCTGGACCCGCGCCGACGCGCTACGGGCGGTGCGTGCCCTCGCGCCGTACGAGGTCGCCTTCGTCGAGCAACCCGTCGCGCCCGACGACCTGGACGGCGTGCGCGCCGTCCGGGCACTCGGCGCCACCGTGATCGCCGACGAGTCGGTGTTCGGGCTGGCCGACCTGGTGCGCGTCGTGCGGGCCGATGCCGCCGACGTGGTGAGCGTGTACGTCGGCAAGGCGGGCGGGCCGACCCGAGCGGTCGAGCAGGCCCGGGTGGCGGCCGCGTTCGGCGTCGACACCCTGATCGGCTCGAACGGCGAGTTCGGGCTGGGCGCCGCGGCGCAGGTGCACGTCGCCTGCGCGGTGCCATCGCTGTCGGCATTTCCGTCCGACATCATCGGCGCCTTCTACTACGAGCGGGACGTGCTGGCGTCACCGCTCGACAGCGACGGCACCGTGGTGCGCCTGCCCTCCGGCGCCGGGCTCGGCGTCGAGTTGGCTCCCGACATCCTGAAGGAGTTCCGGTGATCGTCGACGTCCACACCCACACGCCGACCCATCGCGACGCGGTGCCCGAGGCGGAGCGCCGCGTGTACCTGCACCACCGGGCCGACCGCCCGGAGGTGACGACCAACTCGTGGGCCGACTTCGACGCCGCGGCGGCCGCCGCCGACCTCTCGATCGTGTTCAACATCGCGGTGGACGACCCGGAGAACGACACCGGACTGGCGTACGACCCCAAGCGCTGCAACGAGGCGACACTCGAGTTCGTGCAGGCGGCGCCGGACAAACGGATCGGCTTCATGTCCGTGCACCCGCTGCATCCTGGGGCGCTGGACGAGGTCGAGCGCTGGCGCGACGCGGGCCTGGTCGGCATCAAGCTCGGGGCCAACTACCAGCGGTTCGACCCACTGTGCGACGAGGCGCTGGCGTTGTACAGCCAGGCTTCACGTTTGGGCCTGCCCATCCTGTTCCACCAGGGCACCTCTCCCATCGCCCAGGCGCCGCTGCGCTACGCCCACCCGCTCGTCACCGACGAGATCGCGATGCGCTTCCCCGAATTGCGGATCGTCATGGCGCACCTGGGCCACCCGTGGGTCCGCGAGACGGTGGTGACCATTCGCAAACATCCGCACGTCTACGCCGACATCTCGTCCATCTACTTGCGGCCGGTGCTCTGCTACGAGGCGCTGACCAGCGCCGTCGAGTGGAACGTGCCGGGCAAGCTGCTGTTCGGGTCGGACTTCCCGGCCGCCACCACCGCCGAAGCCATCGCCGGGCTGCGCCGGGTCAACGACATCCTCGCCGGTACGGCCCTGCCGCGCGTCCCGGACGAGGTCATCGAGGGGATCATCCACGCCGACGCCCTTACTGCACTGGGCATCCGGCGATGATCGTCGACGCCCACGTGCGAATCGGGCAGTGCCGCGAGGTAGCGCTTTCGGCGCCGCGGTTGCTCGCGGTCATGGACGGGCTCGGTATCGACACCGCCCTGATCGCCCCGGACGAGCGCTGCATCGCCGTGGCCAACCGCGAGGGCAATGCGCTCACCGCGGCCGCCGCGGCCGAGTCCGGCGGACGGTTGCGGGCCTACGCCGTGGCCAACCCCTGGTACGGCGCGGCGGCCCTGGACGAACTGGAGCGAGCGGCGTCCGACGGGGCCGTCGCGCTGGCCGTCGACGCCGCGCTGCAGGGCTTCGACCTGCTGGACGGTCAAGTGGATCCGCTGCTGCGCTTCGCCGCCTCGCGGGGCTGGCCGGTGTACGTCCGCACCGGCACGCCACCGACAGCACTACCGCTACCGCTGGCCACGCTGGCCCGGCGCCATCCCGACATCGCCTTCATCATGGGACGCAGCGGAGCCACCGACTTCTGGATCGATGCCATCCCCGCGCTGCATCATGCAGCCAACCTGTATGCCGATACGTCCTACGCACCGTGGGACACCGTGCTGGTCGGCTTCGGCAACGACCCGCAGGTCGGGGCGGGCCGGGTGGTGTTCAGCACCGACGCGCCGTACACGGTGCCCGCCGCCGAGCGGCAACGCGTCGACGACTGGCCACTCGCGGCGGACGATCGCGCGGCCGTCCTCGGCGGCACCCTGCTCTCGCTGCTGCCGTCGCGCTGATCACGCGGCCCGGCACGTTGATCAAGAGGGAAAAGTGGCTGCTATAACGACCACTTCTCCCTCTTGATCAAGGAACATCCGGGCGTCGATCAGGCTCACGCAAGCCCTAGGCGAATCGCGTCTCGTCTCCTATACTTCGAGATGCGAGATACAATTTCGAAATAGCGAAGCATGAGGAGCGGATGTCGACCACGCAGGCGGATCACCTCGCGTCGGGTGCCGCGAACGGTGCCGAGCCCGGCCCGGTCGATGCCGCTCAGCTCGTTCGGGGCGTGTCGCCGGTGCTCGAGGTGCCGTTCACCGACGACGGGGAGATCGACGTCGCGGGCTTCGAGAACGTCGTGCGCTACGTGCTGAGCACCGGCGTGACCAGCCTGATGTTCCCCGGGTTCGCGTCGGAGTTCCACAAGCTCAGCGAGGACGAGCGCTGGACGCTGACCGAGGCGCTGCTCGCGCACACCCGCGCGCGCGCCGACGTGGCCGCCATCGCCGCCGTGCAGGACCACGCGACCGTCCTCGCGGCTCGGCGGGCCCGACAGCTCGTCGAGCAGGGCGCCGACCTGATCAACCTGCTGCCACCGCACTTTCTCGGTCCGTCGCCCCGGCACCTGCGCGAGCACATCGCCGCGGTGCTCGACGCGGTGCCGAACACGCCGATCGTGCTGCAGTACGCGCCCACCGAGACGGGCACCAGCCTGAACGCCCAGGGCATCGCCGCAATCGCGAAGGAACATCCGAACCTGCGGCTGGTCAAGGTCGAGTCGAGCCCGCCGGGGGCGCTGATCGCCGAGCTGGCGCACGGCAATCCCCCGCTGCCGGCCGTCGAGGGATACGCCGGCGTACAGCTGCCCGATGCGATCCGCCGTGGCGCGATAGGTACTCAGCCTGGCTGTTCGTTCACCGAGGTGTACGTCGAGATCTGGCAGCGGTTCGCCGACGGCGACGAGGCCGGCGGATACGACCTGCACCGTCGGCTGCTGCCCTATATCTCGTACTGGATGCTCGACACCGAGCTGATCATCGCCGCCGAGAAGCTGATCTCCATGCGGCGCGGGCTGTTCGCGAGCGCGTACTGCCGCGAGCCGGCGCACCTGCTCGACGCGGAAGAGGTCGCGATGGTCGAACGCTTCTTGGCCGAGTTCGCCGACACGCTGCATCCGATCACCCCTTGACGGCGCCCTCGGCCATGGCCCGGGTGATCTGCTCGGACAGGATCGCGTAGAGGCCCAGCACGGGCAGGACGCTGATGAGCATGCCGGCGAACAACGTCACCCAATCGGCGTTGTAGTCGGCGTTCTGCTGCAGGTTGAACACACCTACAGCCAGGGTGTACCTGCTGTCCAGGAACGTCAGCGCGTAGAAGAACTCGTTCCACGCCCAGAGGAAGTTGACGACGAACACCGCGAAGCAGCCGCTGAGCGCGTTGGGCAGGAACACCAGCAGGAACGCCCGGGCCGGCGACGCCCCGTCGATGGCGGCCGCCTCCTCGAGCTCGGGCGGCAGCGCGGTGAAGAAACTCGACAGGTACCAGATCGAGAACGGCAGTGACAGGCCGGCGTAGACGAAGATCAGCCCGGCCAGGCTGTTCAGCAGGTGGATCGCCGACAGTTCGAAGTACAGCGGGATGATCAGCACGACCGGCGGCATCAGCAGGCCGACGAAGAACAGCTGCCGCAGCCAGCCCGTCGCCCGTGTGCGCGGCACCCGGGACAGCGAGTACGCCGCCGGAACCACCACGGCCAGCGACAGCACCGTTGCGCCGACGCTGACGACGATGCTGTTGACGAAGTAGCTCTTGATGTTGGCGTTGCGCCAGGCGTTGGTGAAGTTGTCCCAGGCCCAGTGCGACGGCAGCTGCCACGGCTTCTTGGCCAGGAACTCGTTGTTCGGCTTCAGCGCCTCGAGCACCAGCCAGACGAATACCGCCAGGTTGAACAACACGACCAGGATCAGCGTCCCGTAGGCCAGGCCGGAGTCGCGGTGGCCGTGCCGGGATCGTCGCCGGGCCGGGGCCGGGGCGTCGTCGACCGCGGGCGAGCGGGTCAGCACCGAGCTACTCATCGCGCGACCTGCGCAAGACGGTCGCCACCACGACGCCGAGAACACCCGTCAGGACAAGGACGATCGTCGCGAGGCACGCGGCGTAGCCGTA
>DASXYE010000230.1:0-2211 GCA_036502695.1 Jatrophihabitantaceae bacterium | reverse complement strand
CACCACCGGGGCGTCGCAGCGGCGTCCCACGAGGAGGCCGTCATGTCCGACAGCGTCTACCGGGTCACCGAGGTCATCGGCACGAGCACCGAGTCGTGGGCGGACGCCGCCCGCACGGCCGTCGCCACGGCGGCCAACACGGTGCGCGACCTGCGCATCGCCGAGGTCGTCCGGCAGGACGTCGTGATCGAGGACGGTCAGGTGTCGGCGTTCCGGGTGCGCCTGGCCATCTCGTTCAAGTACGACTCGAACGACTGATCGGCGGCGCCCAGCCCGGGCGCGGGATGAGGCAGAACGGGTGGCCGGCCGGATCGGCGTAGACGTGGTCGCCGCCGGGCAGCCGGCGCGCGCCGAGGGCGAGCACCTGCGGTTCGGCGGCGGCCACGTCGTCGACCATGACGTCGACGTGCAGCTGCTGCGGGATACCCGGATCCGGCCAGGTCGGCGGCTGGTGATCAGGCGCCAGCTGGAACGCCAGCCCGGACGTCGTGTCGTCGCGGGACACCACGACGAAGTCGGCCGACCGGTAGGTGACCGGCAGGCCGAGCAGCTCGGAGTAGAACTCGGCGAGCGCCGCCGGGTCGGGGCAGTCGAGGATCAGGTGGTGCAGCCGGCCGATCATGAGTGGCCGGGCGGGCAGTGGTCGGACGGCGGGACGTCCAGGGTCGGGTTGCGGTCGAAGAAGCCGACCGGACGCAGGGTGAACCCGCACGTATCGACCGGCATGATCGGCCAGTCCTCCGGACGCGGGAAGTGCACGACCCCGAACGTGTGCCAGACGACGACGTCGGCCCCGTCGATCGGCCGTTGCGCCGCGGTCCAGGACGGCAGCCCGGCCCCGCCCCGGTGCTGGTTGACGAATTCCCCGGCGGGATAACGCTGTTCGGCGTCGTAGCCAGTCACCCACAGGTGCCGGGTGGCGAACGCGGCTCGCCGCGCGATCGAGGACGTGTCGGCGGCGAGCAGGGTCGGCTGGCTCTGCGGACGCAGCTCGTAGCCCACCGGCTGGCCCAGCCGGTTGGTACGCGAGGCGTTGACGATCCGCCAGGTCCGGCCGAACTCGGCGGTGCGCCCGGTCGACTCGTCGGTCAGCCGGGTGGCGGTGCGGGTGAACGCGTTGCCGTAGGCGTTGCCGGATCCGGACGGCACCCGGGTGACGTCCACCTCGTCGACGGCGTTGCGCACCCCGTCGACCATCACGTCGAGCCGGGCGCAGAACAGGTGCTGATGAAATGGACCGCCGAGTCCAGGCGCGATCTCCGACGCCCATGGGCTGTCCTCGACGTAGGCCGACGTGAACAGCACGCCGGTCGATTTCACCTCGAGCTCGATGCGCCCGTCCAGGTACAGGTACCAGTAGAAGCCGTAGTCGTAGTTGCCGATCGTCGCGAAGAACGAGACGACCAGCCGGCGATTGCGGCGCGTCTCGGCGGACCCGGTGAACAGGTCGGTGTGCTTCCACAGCACGCCGACGTCCTCCTCGTGGATGCAGATCGCGTTGGTGACGGTGCGCGGCTGGCCGGCCGAGTCGGGCAGCACCGCGTCGAGGTAGCGGATCTCGCCGAGGCAATCGCAGCCCAGCCTCAGCGAGTTGACCTGCTGGCCGAGCAGGTACTCCCCCGCGTCGAAGTAGTTCTGCCAGAACCGGACCGGGCTGGGATCGGCGTAGGGCACCACCATCTCGGCGACGGACGCGCGGTACACGACCGGCCGGATCCGATCGCCGTCCTGGTAGCCCACCTGGTGCAGCACCAGGCCCTCGCGCGGGTCGAAGCCCACGCGCAGCGACCAGTTCTGCCAGCGAATGACGTCGTCGGCCACGGTGAAGCTCGGCCCGTCGGGTTGGCTGATCTCGATCGGCTTGAGGCCCGTCCGCGGCGGCCCGACGTAGGCCGGGTCGTCGAAGTTGCCTTCCTCGTCGGGCACCGGCGCGAGCCCGTCGTCGATGAGCCGCACGACGGAGCGCTCGATCAGATCCACGTAGGCGACCAGGCCGTCGATCGGATGCGCCCACGGGTGATCGGCCTCGCGGTGCTGGACGAACGACAGCACCCGCAGCAGCCGGCGGCCGTCCTCGTCGGGCAGGTCGAACGAGCCGGCCGACAGCGGGCACGGGCGCACCAGGTCCAGGTCGGTGATGCCGCGACGGGCGATGGCCGCGCACCAGCCCGCATCCGCCTTGACGATCTCGTCGACGGCGATCAGGTCGTC
>DASXYE010000229.1:0-8666 GCA_036502695.1 Jatrophihabitantaceae bacterium | reverse complement strand
CCCGGGAAAGCAGGTCAGCCAGTCGGCGGTCGTCGCGGATGCCGGGCAAGGCACGTCGGCGACATCGAGGACGGCACCGCACCCGCTGGCCTCGGCGAGCATGCCGAGGGTGCCCACGACGCCGGCCATGCTGACGTCCTTCGCGGCCGCCGGCGCGGTGTCGGCGACGATCCGGCCGAGCGTGGCCAGCTCGTCGGCGCCGCGGTGGCTGGTCGAGTCCCATTGCCGGCCGGTGTAGCCCGGCCGCCAGCTGCCGCCGAGATCGGCGGTGAGCGACACGGCGTGCCCGGGGCGTCCACCGCCCGCCCGCACCGGCTGGTTCGTGCGGCCCAGCGCGGTGACGGTCAGCGCGGCCGGGACGCCGAACTGCGTGTGCCCGCCGATGATCGGGGTCCGGTAGGCCGTCGACGCCGCGCGCAGCCCAGCGATGACCCGTGCCGCGAACGACGCGTCGCGGGCGCCGATCGCGTCGAGCAACGCCGTCGGCTCCGCACCCATGGCCGACAGGTCGTTGACGTTGACCAGGACGCCGCACCAGCCGGCCCATTCCGGATCGCGCTCGACCATCGACGCCACGATCGCATCGCACGCAGCGACCACGTCCGTACCCGGTACCGGCGCACCGTCGTCGCCCCGGTAGGCCGCGCCGCCGAGATGCAGGCCGGCGAGCAGCTCACCGAGCGGGGCCTTGGTTGCGGCGGCCAGGGCCGCGAACCGCTCGATCGGCCAGCGCATCAGCACGTGCGGCGTGCCGGCCACCTGCACCGGCCGCACCGTCTGCCAGCCCAGGCGGTGGAAGAACCGCTCGTTGGGCGGTTGCACGGTCGCGTCGAACCGGATCGCGCCGAGTCGCTCGGCGTGCGCGCACGCGGCCCGGACCAGCGCGGCGCCGATCCCGCCCGCCCGGCGGGCATCGCGCGTCACGGCGAGCCGGCCGCCCTGCCACCAGCCGAGGTCGCGACCGGTCAGGCAGGTCAGGCGGACGCCGCCGAGCAGCTCGCCGGTACCGGCGCGGGCGACCAGCACCACCGTGCGCGGATCGTCGTCGTGGTCGTCGTGGTCGGACTGCGCGAACAGTCCTTGTTCCTCGACGAAGGTTGCTCGGCGCAACCGGCGGTACGCGTCCAGGGTCCTCGCGTCGGACGCCGGTTCGACCGTCCACGCGGGTACGTCGAGCTTCGGTGGGCCCAGCAGCACCTCGCCCAGCGCGGTCATCAGCCACCCGCCGATTCGAGTGCGCTGCAGGCACCGCACGCGGCGCAGCCGGCTTCCTGGTCGGCGCCGCGCAGGCCGGCCGTCTTCAACAGCTCCGCCACGCGACGGGTCACGTCGGCGACCAGCTCGGCGGGCGGCGCGACTGCCCCGTCGGCATCGACCGCCAGCGTGCCGGCGATCGGTCGGAACGGCACGACGAACGGATAGACGCCCAGCTCGATCAGTTCGGCCGCGCCGGCCACGAGCTCGTCCGGGTCCTCGCCCAGCCCGATGATCAGGTACGTCGAGACCCGGTTCGGCCCGAACACTCGCACGGCCTCCGACCAGGCCGCGCGGTACTGCGCCAGCGGCACCGATCCCTTGCCCGGCATCCACCGTCGGCGCACCGCATCGTCGAGCGACTCGACATGGATGCCGATGCTCACCGCACCGGCCGCGCGCAGCTCGGCGATGGCGTCGAGATCCTCGGGCGGCTCGCACTGCACCTGGATGGGCAGCGCCGGCACGACGGCCCGCACCGCGCGCACGCAGCGAGCCAGGTGCCGTGCCCCGCGGTCGCGCCCGGCCGAGGTCCCGGTTGTCATCACCATCTGGGTGACGCCGTCGAGGCGGACCGCGGCCTCGGCGACTTCGGCCAGCTGGGCCGGGCTCTTGACCGCCGTCGTCGCGCCCGTTCGCAGCGACTCCTCGATCGCGCAGAAGCGGCACCGCTCGTCCTCGGCGTAGCGCACGCAGGTCTGCACGACCGTGGTGGCCAGGACGTTCGCGCCGTGCAGCCGGGCCAGCTGCTCGTACGGGACACCGTCGGCGGTCCGCAGGTCGTAGAACCGCGGCCGCTGCACCGGCTCGACGGCCACGCCGAGATCCGTGCCCTCGAACAACAGTCGACCCCGGCTGACGCGGTAGCGGCTCGACGCCACGATGGGCAGCGCGGTGCCGATCCCGCCGAGCAGGACGTGCCCGTCGTCGGACGGTCCAGCGCCACCGCGCCGGCGCACGGCCGCGTCCATCGCCACACCGTGGACGGCGAGCTCGCTGCGCAGTAACGGGTCGGTCATGGCGTCGTCAGACCATGAAGTTCGACTGGATGATGGCGCCCTTGTTGGCGTAGTGGATCACCGCGTCCTGCACGTCGAGCGGGTGCGCCGGAACGATGCCGGCGATGAGGTCCTCCTCGCGCGCGCCGTGCAACGCCAGGCCGAAGCGGCAGCAGAACACCGTGCCGCCTTCTTCGATGAACGTCTCGAGCGCGGCGTTGATGTTCGTCTCGCCGGGGAAGGCGGCGTCGCCGGTGGTCGGGAAGCCACGGTTGGCGATGCAGTTGATCGCACCCGGCCCGTAGAAATACAGGACGGCTTCAAAACCCTTCCGCAGGGCTCGGGTGGCCTGCAGGATGGCGACGAAGCTGACCGAGGACTCGTGCGCAACGCCGTGCACCAGGCCGAACCAGGACTGGCCGGGCTCGGCCTGGTAGTCGGGGAACAGCTTCGTCGAGCCGTAGAGGTTGCTGCCCTTCGGCAGCGAGGGGTGCGGGATCTCGGCCAGGCTCGCCGCGATGTTCGCGGCGAGCAGGTCGTCGGGCGTGGCCTCGACTGCGGTCATTCGATGCTCCTTCTCTCGTAGGGGTTCGCACTTCTCAGTCGTAGAGAGCCGCGAAGTTGTCGGTGAACACGCGCCGCGCGAGCTCGCCGTCGCCGACCGCGGCGGTCAGTCGGGCCAGCTCGCCGGCGTGGTCGCCCCACGGCTCGTCGCTGGCGAAGAGCAGGCGGTCGTACCCGATGCCGCGGCGATCGATCTCCGTGGCGAGCCAGCGGCCGGCGAACCCGATCGCCCAGCTCAGATCGGTGTAGACGCGCTTGCCGGCGGAGATCCAGTCGAAGAACCGCCCGCCGGCGAGCTTGATGTGCCCGCTCAGGCCACCACCGAAGTGGACGAGATGGATCTTGACGTCGTCGCCGAATCGGTCGACCAGCGTGCCGACCTGGTCGATGTCGCTGGCCGCACCGGGCGAGGTGTGCACGTGCACGATCAGGTCGTGCTCGGCCGCGACGCCGAAGATCGCGTCCAGCTGTTGCAGGCAGGCCGGGTCCTGCGCCGATCCGCCGAGCAGGAACGTCGTCTTCAGCGCGCGTACCCCGGGTTCGCCGGCCAGGCTGAGGGCCTTCTCGGTATAGGCCGCGTCCTGCGGTCGGGGCGAGACGAAGATCCCGGCGCGGATGCGGTCGTCGCCGTCAGCGGCTTCGAGGACGAGTTCGTTCAGCTCGAAGGTCCGGGCGACGTCCGGCACGCCGTAGTTCGGGATGACCAGCGCCCGCTCGGTTCGCTCGCGGTCCAGGTCGGCGATCAGCTGCGCGACGGTCGCCCGCGCGGCGATGTCGGGCTGCACCGGCGGTCCCCCGTAGAACGGGTAGGCCGGCAGTACGCCCAGGTGCCGGTGCGCATCGGCCAGTTCACGCAGCGCCATGCGTCTAGTACGCGCCGCAGCGGTGTCGGTCCGATTACGTTCGGAACAAAAGCACGTGTCCGGCGCCGGTTCGCGTCGTGGCCGATCCGGTCGTGCGAATGCCTTTCGGTACAAGGGATTCCGCCGTCGTGGCGGGCTGCGCGTGATTGTTACGACGCAGCAAACTCGGCACCTCGTTCACCGCCCGGACCGGTTGAGTGGCGTCCAATCAGCGGCGGTGCGGATCAGCGGGCACGCAGGCCCTCGACGAGCAGGTCGAGCATGCGGGTCGCCTGCGCGGCGTTCACCGCCGCGAGCATGACTCCCGCGAGACTCGCCGAGACGTCCTGCGGACGGACGTCGCCGCGCAGCGTGCCGTCAGCGACGCCGGCGGCGATCAACGTGGCGATCGCGCCGCTGAGCTGCTCGCGCGTCTGCGCGGACGTGATCGCCCCGGTCGCGATGACGGCCCGCAGTGCCTCGGCCATGCCACGCTTCGTGGCGACGAAGGCCTGGTAGCGCCGCATCCAGGTCCGCAACGCGTCGATCGGCGTGCGGGTCGCGAGAAGCCGCTCGGCGCTGGCGCACAGCCGGGTGAGCTCGCTGCGGTACACCTCCTCCACGAGGGCCTCGCGGGACGGGAAGTTGCGGTACAACGTGCCGACGCCGACCCCCGCGGCCTTGGCCAGGTCCTCGAGCCGGATCGTGTCCTGGCCGGCGGCGAAGGCCTCGGTTGCCGCCTTGATCAACCGCTCCCGGTTGCGCTGGGCGTCCTTGCGCGGCCGCTGCTGCACGGAAAACGGAATCACCTCCACTTCTGCTACGGTCGAAACTCGACGTCGATACGGAATCACCTCCGTTTCGTCGAAGCCTACCGAGAAGGAGCCGGCCATGCCCACCTCGTTGAGCGACTACGCATTCGCGCCGCTGGGATCGCGCCGGGTCATGCGAGTCGGTTACGGCGCCATGCAGCTCGAGCACGCCGAGCCGGATGCCGCGACGCGAGTGCTCCGGCGGGCCGTCGAGCTGGGCGTCGATCACATCGATACCGCCGAGTTCTACGGCGACGGGGTGGTGAACCGGGCGATCCGTACCGCCCTGTATCCCTACCCCGAGGAGCTGCAGTTGGTGTCGAAGATCGGCGCCGAGCACACCGGCGCCGGCCTGGTACCGGCGCAGCGGCCCGAGCAGCTGCGCGCCGCGATCGAGGCGAACCTCGCGTCGCTCGGCGTCGACCGGCTGCCGGTCGTCAACCTGCGCCGCGTCGACACCAAGCCGGGGATCGTCGCGACGGGTGACCAGCTCGTCGACCTCGACAGCCAGCTCGCCGAGCTCACAACCCTGCGCGACAAGGGGAAGATCGGCGGCATCGGCCTGAGCAACGTCAGCCTGGCGCAACTACGCCAGGCCGCGCCGGCCGGCATCGCCTGCGTGCAGAACCTCTACAACCTGCTGGAGCGTGATGCGGAGCCGACGCTGCGCGAGTGCGAGCGGCTGGCCATCGCGTGGGTGCCGTTCTGTCCGCTGGGCTCGGCGTTCGCGAACTGGGCCAACGTGGCCGACTCCCCCGTCGTGATCGAACATGCCGCGCGGCTCGGGATCACCCCCGCCCAAGCGGGTCTGGCCTGGCTGCTCGGGCACAGCTCCCGGACGCTGCTCATCCCCGGCACGCGCAGCGTCGAGCACCTGGCCGAGAACCTCGACACGGCGCGCATCGAGCTCGACGACGCCGCGGTTTCCGCGTTCGACCGGCTCGTCAGGTAGCGACGGTTCGGAGATAAGCGGGCGCTTCGGCGACGTCGGGCAGCTGCTGGATCTCGCCGGCGATGCGTTCGGCCGCCGCGCGATAGGACGGCTCGGTGAGGACGTCGCCGAGGGCGTCGGGGATGTTGCCGAGATCTCCGTCGACCGAGCGACCGACGCCGGTTTCCGCGACACGTTCCGCGTTGAAGAATTGGTCGGCCGAGACCAATGGGGTGACCACCTGGGGCAGGCCGGCCGCCAGTCCGATCATCGTGGTGCCGAACCCGCCATGGCCGATGAGGGCGGACGCCAGCGGCATCACGTCGGCCTGCGGCCACCACTGCTCGGCGCGGATATTGGCCGGCCAGGGTCCCAGGTCGTTCGGATCGACACCGCGTCCGGTCGTCAGCAGAACGCGATAGGGCAGGCCGGCCAGGACGTCCCGAACTGCGGGGTACACCCAGGCGAACGGGGCCAGACTCCCGGCGACCGAGCCGAAGCTGACGTAGACCAGCGGCTCGTCGGGATTGCCCCACGTCCCAGGCAGCCGGGCCTCGGTCGCCCGGTTGGCCGGATCGCGGAACCGGAAGGTCGGATCGTCGCGGTCGACCGACCCGTCGAAGGTCCGAGGCACGCAGCTCAGCGACGGCACCGCGCGCAGGTGCAGCAGACCCGGGTCCGGTTCGAGACCGGCGAGCTCGCGAAGCTCGTTCAGCGGCGTCTCCAGCAGCGGATGGGTGAATTCCGCGAACGCGGTAGTGCCGATCGCGACCTCGGCCTGCGGGATGCCGGACCGCTCGGCGACCACCCACGAGGCGAACTCGCACGGATCCCGCACGATGACGTCCGGCCGCCAGGATCCGATCGTCGCGCTCACCCCCGGTAGCGCGGCCCGCGCGTCGAGCCGGCCGAACACCTCACCGATGACGATCGCGTTGGCTTCCTCCCGGGATACCTGCGCCAGGCCACCGAAGACCGCGTCCATCACGTCGGTCGGGACGTCGTCGAACGGTGCGTGCTCGAACCCCGCCGCGGCCACGGCGCCGGCAAACGACGCCGGGGCTGCGACGAGCACGTCGTGCCCGGCCGCCGCACACGCGCGGGCCACCGGAATCATCGGCCCGAAATGCCCGGCACCGGCCGTCGTCGCAGCCAGAATCCGCATGCCGGGATGGTGACACACCCTGCGCGCTGAGCGAACGTCAAGCGTTCCGGCGGTGCGCGGAGCTACCTATCGATCGTGGTCAGGTCGAGCTGGGCGATGCGGTCCGGGTCGGCGAAGAAGTCCAGCTCGGCGATCTTGCCGTTGCAGACGATGACGGCCGCGATCGTGAACACCTCCCCGTTCAGTGTCGCGACCGCGCCGGCCACGCCGTTGACCAGGGCTGGACGCATGACCAGATCCACGTTCGACCACAGGGCGGCCCGGCTGGCCACGTCGTGCGCGCCCCGAACCTCGACCGACAGGGCGGCCCGCACCGTGCCGCCGTCGGCGCGCAGCACGACATCGGGGTCGAGCGTGGCGACCAGCGCGTCGAAGTCGCCCCCGCGCGCCGCCGCGAGGAACGCGTCGATGACCTCGCGTTGGGCGCTCACGTCGACGTCCGGCGTGACGGGCTGGGCGCGCACCCGCCGTCGCGCCCGGCTGGCCAGCTGCCGGGCCGCGGCCGGCGTCCGGTCGACCAGCGGCGCGATGTCCTCGAACGGCACGCCGAACATGTCGTGCAGCACGAACGCCAGCCGCTCGGGCGGGCTCAGCGTCTCGAGCACCACGAGCAGGGCCAGACCGACCGAGTCGGCCAGCAGCGCCTCGTGCTCGGGATCGACGCCGTCGGCCCGGTCCACGATCGGATCGGGCAGGCGCGGGCTCAGCGGCTCCTCGCGGCGCACCTTGCGGGAGCGCAACATGTTCAGGGCCACCCGCGCGACGACGGTCGTCAGCCATCCGGACAGGTTGTCGATCTCGTCCGCGTCGGCGCCGGACAGCCGCAACCAGGCTTCCTGCACGGCGTCCTCGGCCTCGCTCACCGAGCCGAGCATCCGATAGGCGACCGCCCGCAGACGGCGCCGATCTTCCTCGAACCGCTGCGCCAGCCAGTCCTGCTCGATCATCAGGCCACATCTTTCCTCAGCAATGGCATCACCACGATGACCCGCCCGAGGCCGCCGATGTGACAGGTGGCGCCGATCACGCTCGCATCGGTCACATCGTCGACCGCTGCCGGGTCAACCAGGCGCCATCCACGCAGAGAGGAACCCACCATGCGAGTCTTCGTTGCCGGCGCCAGCGGCGCCCTCGGCAGCCACCTCGTCCCACAGTTGATCGACGCCGGCCACGAGGTGATCGGCACCCATCACTCACCGGCCAGCGGGCAGCTCGTGCAGGCCCTGGGCGCCGAACCGGTCCGGCTCGACCTGCACGACGCGCCGGCCGTACGCCGGGCCGTGCTCGACGCTCGGCCGGACGCGATCGTGCATCAGGTGACCGCACTGGCCGACATCACGTTCGGCCGCAACCTCGACAAGGTCTTCGCCGTCACCAACCGGCTGCGCACCGAGGGCACGGATGCGCTGCTCGCGGCCGCCCGCGAGGCCGACGTGCGCCGGTTCGTCGCGCAGAGCTTCGCGCCGTACCGCTACTTCGGCTCGGACGCGCGCCTGCGGACCGAGGCCGATCCGGTCGAGGAGACGGCGCCGAAGAACATGCAGCGCAGCGCCGACGCGATCCGGCACTTGGAGAAGGCGACCCTGGACTTCGGCGGAATCGCCTTGCGCTACGGGGGTTTCTACGGCGCCGCCAACGACGCGCTGATCGATCCGGTGCGCAAGCGGCTGTTCCCGATCATCGGCAACGGCGGTGGGGTCTTTCCCTGGATGCATCTGGACGACGGCGCCGCGGCGACGGTGCTCGCCCTCGAACACGACGGGCCGGCGATCTACAACATCGTCGACGACGAGCCGGCCCAGGTTCGGGACTGGCTGCCGGTGCTCGCCGGCGCGCTGGGTGCCAAGCCGCCGCGTAACGTGCCGGCCTGGCTGGCCCGCCTGGTCGCCGGCCCGGCCGCCGTCCTGGTCGGCACCCGGGCGCGCGGGGTCAGCAATGCCAAGGCCAAGCGCGAGCTCGGCTGGACGCCGCGCTACCCGTCGTGGCGCACCGGATTCGCCCAGACCTACTCGGCGATCGCCGTCGCCGACGGGGCCGCCGCGCGCCGCTAAACCCCGGTTTTGGTCATTCGGACCGCTCACAGCGGTCCGAATGACCAAA
>DASXYE010000228.1:0-9310 GCA_036502695.1 Jatrophihabitantaceae bacterium | reverse complement strand
CCGAGCAGGCCGATCATGCCGTACAGCACGACTGTGATTCCGCCGAGCACGCCGCCCGGGGTCTGGTCGACGATCGCCCCGAACTTCGGGCAGAACCCCAGCAGGATCGCCACGATCGCCGCCACGTAGTACGCCGCCGTCGAGTAGATCCGGGTCGCCGCCATGACGCCGATGTTCTCCGCGTACGTCGTGGTCGGCGAGCCACCGACGAACGACGCGACCGAGGTGCCGATGCCGTCGCCGATGAACGCCCGGCCCAGATACGGGTTGAGCTGGTCGCCGGTCATCTCGCTGACCGCCTTGACGTGCCCGGCGTTCTCGGCGAGCAGCGCGATGACGCTGGGCAGGGCGAGCAAGATGAACGTCCAGTGGAAGGCCGGCAGGTGCCAGCCCACGACCTCCTTGCCGTCAGCGGCCAGATGGGTGTGCGGCGGGAAGCCGAGCCAGTCCGCTGACCGGACCGGTGACCAGTCGACCCGATGGTGCAGGGTCGCGTGGTCGGCGCCGCCGAGCACCGAGTTGATCTTGCCGAAGATGTGGTCGAAGGCCCACGAGACGAGGTAGCCGAAGATCAGGCCGAGAAAGATCGCGATCCGCGACCAGAACCCGGGGAACAGCACCGCGGCCACGATCACGAACCCCATGGTCAGCAACGCGACCCACTGGTCCTGCGGCCAGTACGTGTTCGCGACGACCGGCGCCAGGTTGAACCCGATCAGCATGACGACGGCCCCGGTCACAGCCGGCGGCAGCACCTTCTGCACGATCTCGCCGCCCAGCACGTGCACGATCACGCCCGCGACGACCAGCACCAGGCCGGCGATCAGGATCGAGCCGGTGACCTCCTTGGAGCTACCGCCCTGCGCGCGGGTCGCCGCCACGCCGGCCACGAACGACGCGGACGTCCCTAGATAGGAGGGGATCTTGCCGTTCACGATCAGCAAGAACATGATCGTCGCGACGCCCGACATCATCACGGCCAGGTTCGGGTTCAGCCCCATCACGATCGGGAACACGAAGGTGGCCCCGAACATCGCCACCACGTGCTGGGCGCCGAGGCCGACCGTCCGCGGCCAGGACAGCCGCTCACCGGGACGCACTACCTGCCCCGGCGGAGGTGTCTTGCCGCCGTACACGACGCGCCAACCGAAGACGGACATGCGGGACCTCCCGAGGGACGCAGGATGTGCGGACGCTAGTGAGCGCGCGACCGCGCCGACATGGTGCACTGTTGACGAAAGCGCCCCGACGCCGCTGTGACAAGCTCCGGTTCGTAGCGGCCGGCGCGCGGCAACCAGCGCGCGATGCCGCCGCAGGAAGATCCACTGCGATAGACGATCTTCCTGCGCGGGCTTCCCCCGGCGGCCGTATGCGCAGGAAGATCCTGCGCGCCGGACGATCTTCCTGCTAGATCCGCTCGAACGGATGCTCGGCTGCGGCCACGGGGGCGGGAACCGGCGGCTCCTCGTCCGGGTAGCCGAGTTGGAAGTCGTGTTCGTGCTCGTACTCGTCGATGTCCAAGACGTCGCTCACCGGCGGGTACCCGGTTGCGACCACCGTGTACCGGCCGCTGCGCAGGTCGCTGAACCGGTATCCGCCGCCCTCGTCGGTCCGCGCCACCGCGACGACCTGGCCTTCGTCGTCGATCAACGACACCCGCGCGTCCGGCAACGGCGCGCGACCGTGCCCGGCCCGCGCCACCCCGACCAGCCGGGCCCCGCCGACCAGCTCGACGTCCTGCACGGCCCGCCCGGCCGGCGGCACCGTGACGATGGTGGCCGACGGCCGGAATCCCCCGGCGGTGACGACCAGCGTGTAGTCACCGACCACCAGGTCGTCGATGTCGTAGCTGCCGTCGGCGGAGGTGACCCGGTTGGCGACGACGTCGCCGTGGGCGTCGGTGACCGCGATCGTGGCGCCGACGACCGGCTCGCCCGCGCCGGCGCGCACCACGCCGGCCAGGCCGCTGGATCCGACCAGCACCACGTCCAGGTCGAGCGCGCCGCCGTTGACGTCGATCGTCGCGGCCTGCGGCTGATGTGCCGGCGCCCGGGTCACCAGGACGTAGTGCCCGCTGCTCGGCGCCACCACGTCGTAGACGCCGTCGGCGCCGGTGACGCTGCGCCCGGCCTGTCCACCGTGCAGGTCGATCAGCGTGACCACGGCGCCCGGCACCGGAATTCCGCTGGACTGCCGTACGTGACCACGCACGGAATGCACAAGTCCGGTCATCAGCGTGGGCCTTTCCGCGCCGACTTCGGGCAGCGCTATCGATGAATAGGCGTCGAGCGGATTAGCCGTCGCGAATTCGGGAGCCGGCTCGGACGACGGCGAGACGCCGGGCTCGGTGCTCGCCGACCAGGTAATGGCGGCCGGCTCGGCGGCGGCCGTGACCGGCTCCTCGTGAGCATTCGGTTTAGGCACTGCCGTCGCGAGTTTCGGCGCATTGATCAGCAGCAGCCCAACAATTCCCGCGAACGCGAGAATTGCTGCGCCCCACGCGTTGCCGATGTTGTACCCGTGGACGGTGGCCTTGAGGCCGGTCGCCGGATCGTGCCCGTGCGCGGCGAGATACCGGGCCGTGGCGTTGGCGGCGATGGTGTTGAGCAGCGCGGTGCCGAGCGAACCGCCGACCTGCTGGCTGGTGTTCACCGTGGCACTGGCCACCCCGGCGTCGTGCGGGTCGACACCGTACGTCGCGGTATTGACGGCGGGCACGAACACCATGCCCAAGCCGAATCCGACGATGATCAGTCCGGGCAGCACGTGGCTGGCGTACTCGCCGTCGACCCGTAGCCGGGCGAGCGAGGCCATGCCCGCGGCCGCGATCAGCAGACCCGGACCGATGAGGAAGCGCGGCCGGACCCGGGTGATCAGGTTCGTGGCGGTGGCCGACGCGGCGAGCACCCCGCCGGTCAGGGGCAAGAACGCCAGCCCGGTCTTGACCGTCGAGTAGTGCAGGACGCCCTGCAGGTAGAAGTTCAGGAAGAAGAAGACGGCGAACATGCCGAGCACGCCCAGCAGCACCGCCAGATCGGCTCCCCCGCGACTGCGATGGCGGACGACCCGTAACGGCAGCAACGGGTTGCGTACCAGGCGTTCGATCACCAGGAACAGCAGCAACAGCACGACTCCGCCGGCGATCAGGCCGAGCGTGATGTGCGCACTCCAACCGTCGGTCTGTGCCTTGGTGAAGCCGTAGACGAGAGCGACCAGGCCGCCGGTGGCGGTCAGCGCGCCAGGGATGTCGTAGCGGGTCCGGCCGGCGGCGCGGGTCTCGACCAGGACGAACGACGCGGCGACCGCGGCGATGATCGCGATCGGCACGTTGACGTACAGGCACCACCGCCAGTTGAGGTACTCGGTCAGCACGCCGCCGACGACCAGGCCCACCGCCGAGCCGCTGGCCGCAACCGCGCCGTACACGCCGAACGCCTTGCCCCGCTCGCGCGGATCGGTGAACGTCGTCGTCAGCAGCGACAGCGCCGACGGGGTCAGCAACGCGCCGAACACGCCCTGCGCCGCGCGCGCTCCGAGCAGCAGGCCCGTGCTGCCGGCCGCGCCGCCGAGCGCCGAGGCCGCGGCGAACCCGAGCAGGCCGATGATGAACGTGCGCTTGCGGCCGGTGTAGTCGGCGATCCGTCCACCGAGCAGCAACAACCCGCCGAAGGCGAGTGTGTAGGCCGTTACCACCCACTGCCGATCCGCATTGGAAATGTGTAGGGATTCCTGCGCCGATGGCAACGCGATATTCACGATGGTGGCGTCCAGCACCACCATGAGCTGCGCCAGCGCGATAATCGGCAGCGCCAGCCAGCGGCGCGCATAGTGTCCGTCGGTGGTTTCGGCGGGCGTATTCTTCACGTATTTCTAACCAATGCTTCGACGGCTGGTGGTTAATGCCTTTACCGCCCTGATCGTAGCCGTCCACTGTGGACCGCAATCACGCGCATCCGAAGATATTCGCGAATGTGTTGCGCGCGTTACGAATAGTGTCGCCGGGCGATACCCGGATAGTCGACGATCAGCCCGGACGCGTCGTAGCGCAGCTCGGTCACGAAGTCGAACGCCGGTGCGGTGTAGCCGAACCGCAGCTCGCCCAGCGCCGTGTAGGTCTGCTCCAGGCGGGCGACGGTGAGGTCGGCCCGGACGTACGCCGCCGGGCACGGAACCACCTCGCCCACCGGGAAGTCCAGCCGATGGATCGGCAGCGTGTTGGTCACCGCCGACGACTCGAGGTCGACGTCCACGCAGCCGTCGAGCTCCGGCGCGCGCGAGCCGTCGACCGTCCACCGATCGCCGTCCTCACGTTCGAGCACGGTGGTGCGGCGGCCGGCCGCGGACTGCGCAGTCACCTCGGCCCGCCGGGTCCGCCAGGCCGCGTCGACCTCGATCCGGTAGCCCACGTACCAGATCTCGCCCTGCTCGACGGCGCCGGTGTGACCGGCCAACTCGCCGGGCATCGCGAACAGCACCTCGAACCCGACGCGGGCGTCGACGTGCTGCCAGGCCGCGGCGGCCGGCAGCGGTTCAAGCTGCATCAGATCCCGCGCATCTCGATCACTTGCAGGGCCAGGGCAACGTCCAGGCGCAGCGGCGCGTGCGTGGTGAACGGACCGACGATGCGCTCGAGCTTGCCGATGCGGTAGCGCAGCGTGTTGTAGTGGAAATGCAGGATGCGAGCCGTCTCGGCGACGTTGAGGTTGGTGTCGAGCAGCGTCTGCAGGGTGTTGCGCAGGTCGGCCGCCTCGGCGGTGTCGCGGGCCAGATCGCCCAGCGTCTCGACGGCGAACGACCGCAGCTCGGCGGCGTCCGGCACGAGCGACAGCAGCCGGTGCACGCCCAACGAGTCGAAGTGCGCGACGCTGCCCCGCCCCCGCACCCGGCGGCCCACCGCGGCCGCCTTGCGCGCCTCGGCGTAGGCCTCGGGGATGCGGCCCGGGTCCAGCACCAGGCGGCTTACCCCGGCACAGAACGAGCGGCGCCCACCGCCCCGATCGCCGGCAACGGCGGTCACGACCGCGTCCACCACCTTGGTGGCCTCGGCCGCGTCGGTGACCGGCAGCAGCGCCACTACCTCGGAGCTGAATCCCACTACCGGCGCGGCCTTGTCCCGGACGCGCACCACCTGCTGCCAGGCGGCGGTGAACCGTTCCTGCGGTGAGCGCAGCGTGATCGGCGACGGTGGGGTGGGCCGTTGCGGGTCGTCCGGGTCGAGCTCGGCGACGACCACCACCATCGGCCGGTCGACGTCCCAGCCGAGCGATCCGCAGTGCTCGACGATCGAGGAAGCCTCGCCGGCGACCCCGCTCAGCACGTCGCGCAGGTAGTCGCCGCGGTACTTGCTCTCCACGGCGGCGACGGCCAGCTGCTTGGTTATGACCAAGGCGGCCACGGTGGCCGCGCGTTCCAGCGCCTGCACGCCGGGCGGCGGCAACGGCTCGTCCGGGCGAAACGCTGCGATCCGACCGTGGTCGACGCCCCCGGCGACGATGGACGCGACGGCCAGCTCGCCCCGGTGCCCGCCCGGCGGCGGCTGCACGCCGAGCCGGACGTGCTCGACCCGGAACCGCCCGGTCGGGTCGAACAGCGGCAGCGCCGCGTACGCCGCGCGATCACCGCCCTCGGCCTGCACCCGCCCGTCCGGGGTGCAGATCAGCACGGCGGCGTCGAGCAGCCGGGCCACTTCGTCGGCGATCTGCGGCAGGTCACCGCCCTCGAGCACGATCCCGGCCAGCGCCCGGTGCAGCTCGTCGGCCCGGTTCAACGCGCCCGACTGGCGATCCAGCAGCTCGGTGAACACATCGGTGATCACGTCGTCGAACGCGACACCGTCGGGCAGCCGCAGGATCGGCAGGTCGAGCTCGTCGGCCACCCGCAGCATGTCCGGCGGCAGCTCGTCCAGGTAGCGGCCCAGCTTGATCGCGATCGCGGCCAGCTGCCGATCGTTCAGCTCGCCGACCAGCCGCCCCAGCGCCGCCGCACCGGCCGGTCCGTCGGAGCCGACCGCCCGCAGCGGGAACCCGGTGGTCAGCAGCAGCTCGTAGGGCTTGACCCAGGGCAGGATGTCGGGCACTTCCATCACGTTGACCCGGCGCACCTCGCGGTCCAGTCCCCCCGCGCCGGCCAGCACCCGGGTGCCGCGCAGGCTGGGCAGGTGCAGCAAGGTGCTGACCGGCAGGCCGTAGGGCCCCCGCCGGGCTGGCAAATCCCGCATCCTGTCGACCCGATCGTTGGCAACTGTGGACATCGGCAGACCGTACCCGCGATAAGTACCGTCCGCAGCAGTCTCAGTTGTCCGCAGCATCGCGGCCCCGCGGAGGATCGGATATATGCGGACGAAGCCTGCCTGCCTGACGCCCCGGATCCGCGATGCGATCGACGGCGGCCCGGTCGAGGCCACCGTGCTCGGCCGCTTCCCCACCGCCCTGTACGTCGCCGTGCCCCGCGCGTTCGGCGTCCTCGCGATACTCAGCCCGGCTGCGGTTCGGCTGCCGTGCGGTGTCCAGATACTGGATCGAGCGCTACCGGTCGGAGACGTCGTCGTCGGCGCCGGCACCGTCCGGGTGGGCCGGGTGGTGATCCGGGCCGGTCGGGTCGTGTCGGCTCGGGTGGCTCGCCGATCCGCACCGCGGCGGCTGGCCGAGGCACGAGCGCTGGTGCCGCCGGTCGACATCGACGCGGGGTTGCTCGGCCGCGGTCCGGGGTTGACGCCGTCCGGTGACGACGTGCTGGCCGGCTACCTGGTCGGCGCTGCTGCCTACGGCGTGCCCGCCGACGACGTGCGCCGGCTGGTCGAGACCCAGGCGGATCGGCGCACCACCACCTTGTCGGCGGCGCTGCTGCGGCACGCGGCGGCCGGCGAGACGATCCCGCAGGTGAACGGGGTGCTCGACGCTCTCGCGGGAAGGCGGCCACTCGACCGCGCGCTGGCCGACCTGCACGCGGTGGGCCACACCTCCGGCGCGGCGCTCGCGTCCGGCGTCGTCGCGGCGGCGAGGATGGCGGCGTGAGCGTTCACATCGAGGCCCGGACCGGGGCCTACGCCGACTCGGTCACGCTCATGCAGGTCAGCCGCCGGGTCCAGGACACCGACGGGGTGGACGCCGCCCTGGTCGCGATGGCCACCGAGCTGAACCTGGACCTGGCCCGCGGCATGGGGTTCGAACCGCCGGACGGCGTGTCGGCCGACGCGCTGCTCATCGCGATCCGGGCCCGCGACGCCGCCGCCCTGGACGCCGCCCGGGCCGTGGCCGAGGCCGCGCTGGCCACCCCGGCGTCCGGCTCGTCGGGCGGGCCGGCCGTCGAGGCACCGGCTCGCACCGTCGGCGCGGCGATCCGGCGCAGCGGCGGCACGCTGGCCCTGATCTCGGTGCCCGGGCCGCACGCGTTCACCGAGGCGATGGACGCCCTGGAGGCCGGCTGCGACGTGATGGTGTTCTCCGACAACGTGCCGATCGACCAGGAGGTCCGGCTCAAGTCGGTGGCCGCCGGGCTGGGCCGGCTGGTCATGGGACCCGACTGCGGCACCGCCGTGGTGGGCGGGGTCGGCCTCGGCTTCTCGCACACGGTGCAGCCCGGACCGGTCGGCGTGGTGGCCGCGTCCGGCACCGGCTGCCAGCAGCTGCTGAGCCTGCTGGACGCCGCCGGGGTAGGCATCACCGCCGCCCTGGGCGTCGGCGGCCGGGACCTGTCCGCGGCGGTCGGCGCCCGCTCGACGCTGACCGCGCTGGACGTCCTGGATGCCGACCCCGCCACCGAGCTGATCGTCGTGGTGTCCAAGCCGCCGGCCGACGAGGTGGCGCGAGCGGTTCGGGCGCACGCCGACACGCTGGACTCCCCGGTCCAGTTCGCGTTCCTGGGCGAGACCGATCTGACCGCCGCGGCCGAGGTGGCCATCGCCGCGCTCGGCTCGCCGGTGCCGCAGTGGGCGACCTGGATGCCCGAGCCCGGCCGGGCGACGACCCCCCGCCCCGGCGCCCTCCGTGGGCTCTTCTGCGGCGGGACGCTGTGCGACGAGGCGATGCTCATTGCCGCGTCCGAGCTGGGTCGCGTCCGGTCCAACATCGCGCCGCTGCCCAGCGACCGGGTCGACCCGACCGAGCGCACCCTCGAGCACGTGCTGATCGATTTCGGCGACGACGAGCTGACCGCCGGGCGTCCGCACCCGATGATCGACCAGTCGCTGCGCCTGGAACGGTTCGCCGCCGAGGCAGCCGATCCGGGCACCGCCGTGATCCTGCTCGACGTCGTGCTCGGCCACGGCGCGCATCCGGATCCGGCCGCCGAGCTGGCGCCCCTGATCGAGACATCCGGGCCGCCCGTCGTGGTCAGCCTGATCGGCACGGCGGCCGACCCGCAGGGACTCGACGAGCAGGCCGCGGTGCTGCAGGGCGCCGGCGCGCACGTGTTCGCGTCGAACGCCCAGGCCGCCCGGTTCGCCTGCGAGCTGGTGGCGCGATGAGCGCTCGCGCGAAGAGCCCCGCCGCCGCGACGCGGCCCGCGACGAAGAAGCGGTGCGAATCTCCGTTGGGCCCCGAGCTTGCGAGTGGGTCCACAAGGAGATTCGCTCAAGGCGGGATAGATAGATGAGCGTCTTGGACAGTGATCCGCAGATCGTGGCCGCCGGCATCGACCTGCTGGCCGACGCCGCGCAGGCCCAGGCCGCCCCGGTCACCCGCGTCGACTGGCGTCCGCCGATGGACGGCACCGCTGCCGACCTGGCGGCGGTGATGGCCGACCCGCGCCGGGTGGCGGCCAACGCCGAGGCGGTGCGCCGCATGCTCGAGACCCGGGCGCTACTCGTCGACGTCATGCCGGCCGGCGACGTCCTCGGCCTGGAGCCGGGCCAGTTCCTGCACGCCGGCCCGCCGATCGGGTGGGATCGCGCGTCCGGCCCGCTGCGGGGCGCCCTGCTCGGCGCGGCCGCCTTCGAGGGCCTGGTCGAGGACCCCGACGACGCGGCGCCGCTGTTCGAGTCCGGCGCGTTCGCCCTAGACCCGTGCCACCACCACCGCGCCGTCGGGCCGATGGCCGGAGTGATCTCGCCGTCGATGTGGCTGTTCGTGCTGGAGGATCCAGGCCGCGGCGCGCTGGCGTACTGCTCGCTGAACGAGGGCCTGGGCAAGGTGCTGCGCTACGGGGCGTACTCCCCCGACGTGCTGAGCCGGCTGCGCTGGATGGCCGACGTGCTCGGGCCGATGCTGCAGGCGGCGGTGCGCGCGCACGGGCCGATCGACATCAAGGCGATCCTGGCGCAGATGCTGCAGATGGGCGACGAGGCGCACAACCGCAACCGGGCCGGCACGCT
>DASXYE010000227.1:0-6594 GCA_036502695.1 Jatrophihabitantaceae bacterium | reverse complement strand
CGACAGGTTCGGCGTGGTGGCGACGTACTGGGTGGCCGCGTCCGCCGGGCCACCGGGCAGCACCGCGAACACCGATACCGCCGCGATTCCGAGAACCAGCGCGACTGTGCGCATTCTTCGCATGGGTGAACTCCTTAGTAGTGGAGCATGCGATAAGTGGTGGACCGGTCACCGAGCGTGTATTGGACCGCGTGATCTCGACCGTTGTCAAGGACGCCGAGGACCTCTCGCGATGATCTTGGACTTGTGGCTGAATAGCGACCACAAGTCCAAGATCATCAGCGGCGTGAGTCAGCCGACGCGGTAGCGGATGTGCGTGACGGCGGGGGAGGTCTGCACGTGCAGGGGCTCCAGCTTGAGCGAAGGCGAGACCGCGTCGAACAGGCGCTCGCCGGCACCCAGCAGCATCGGGGCGATGTGCAGGTGTAGCTCGTCGATGGCGCCGGCCCGCAGGTAGGCGTTCACCGTGCTGGCCCCGCCGGCGATCTCGACCGGCTTGGCCCCGGCGGCGGCCTTGGCCTGCTCCAGAGCGGCCTCAATGCCCTCGGTGACGAAATGGAACGTCGTCCCACCGGCCATCTCGAGCGGCTCGCGCGGATGGTGGGTCAGCACGAACACCGGTACGTGATACGGCGGTTCGTCGCCCCACCAGCCCTTCCACTCGAGGTCCCACTCGCCCCGCCCCGGACCGAACATGTTGCGGCCCATGACGTAGGCGCCGGGCGAGTTCTGCCATTCGTCGAAGACCGCCTGATCGTCGGGGTGCAGCTCGAAGTGCCACTCGTGCAGACGGATCCCGCCCTCGCCGAGCGGGTTGTCCACGCTTTGCCGCGGTCCGGCGATGAATCCGTCGGCCGAGATCGACAGGTTGCAGATGACAGGCATCTCGACAACCTACCCAGCCCGACGATCACCGAAGCCCTATTCTGTGCCCGACCGCGACACCGAGGGAGATCGCCGTGACCGAAGACAAGGCCGCCGACGCCAAGCGCATCGCCGACGGGTATGCATTCCAGGGATCGGCACTGGAGTTCGGCTCCGTCGTGCTCGACGGCAACGTGTATCCGGACGCGCACATCCGGGTACCGCTCTCGACGCTGAACCGGCACGGACTGATCGCCGGCGCGACCGGAACGGGCAAGACGAAGACCCTGCAGGTGCTGGCCGAGCAGCTGTCCGCCGCAGGCGTTCCGGTGGTGGTCGCCGACGTGAAGGGCGACCTGTCCGGGCTGGCCCAGGCCGGCGCGTCCAATGACAAGATCACCCAGCGGGCCAAGGACACTGGCGACGACTGGGCGGCGACGGCCTACCCGGTCGAGTTCCTCGCGCTCGGCGGGGTCGGCACCGGCGTGCCGTTGCGCGCGACGATGACGAGCTTCGGTCCCACCCTGCTGTCGAAGGTGCTGGGGCTCAACGACACCCAGGAGTCCTCGCTCGGGTTGGTGTTCCACTACGCCGATAAGAACGGCCTGGCGCTGCTGGATCTGAAGGACCTGCGCGCGGTCATCCAGTACCTCGTCAGCGACGAGGGCAAGGCCGACCTCGCCGATCTGGGCGGGCTCTCGGCGTCCACGGCCGGCGTCATCCTGCGCGAGCTGATCGGGCTGTCCGACAAGGGCGGCGACGTCTTCTTCGGCGAGCCCGAGTGGGAGACCAAGGACCTGCTGCGCACCAACGGCGACAAGGGCGTGATCAGCTCGATCGAGCTGACCAACCTGCAGGATCGCCCGCAGCTGTTCAGCACGTTCCTGATGTGGTTGCTGGCCGACCTGTTCCACGAACTGCCCGAGGTCGGCGACGTCGACAAGCCCAAGCTGGTGTTCTTCTTCGACGAGGCCCACCTGCTGTTCGACGGCGCGTCCAAGGCGTTCCGCGACGCGGTGACCCAGACCGTGCGGCTCATCCGGTCCAAGGGCGTCGGCATCTTCTTCGTGACGCAGAACCCGCAAGACGTGCCCGACGACGTGCTCGGCCAGCTGGGCAACCGGGTGCAACACGCGCTGCGGGCGTTCACCCCGGACGACGCCGCGGCGCTGGCCAAGGCGGTCAAGACCTACCCGAAGACGTCCGACTACGACCTGGCCGAGGACCTGACGAAGCTCGGCACCGGCGAGGCGATCATCACCGTGCTGGCCGAGACGGGCGCGCCGACCCCGGTGGCGTGGACCCGGCTGCGTCCGCCGCGCTCGCTCATGGGCCAGATCGACGCCGCGGCCCAGCAGCAGGCGGTGACGTCCTCGTCGTTGCAGGCCACGTACGGGCAAGCCGTGGACCGCGAGTCCGCGTACGAGAAGCTGGCCGCCAAGCTCGCCCCGGCCGGCGATGACAAGCCGGCCACGAAGGACGCGCCCAAGGAAGAGCACCACGGCGGGGGCAAGGCGGCGGCCGCCGGCGGGGGAGTGCTGGGTGGGCTGCTCGGTTCGTCGGCGTTCAAATCGTTCGCCCGATCGGCGGCCAGCGCGCTGGGTCGCGAGATCACCCGCGGCGTCTTCGGGGTGCGCAAGCGCCGGTAGCGCCGGCCGGTCGGGGCGGGTCGGACGTCGCAAACGGGCGAAGTATCGTCTGCGTGACGAACGTCCAATCGGAGTGATCGGCGACGCAATCGCCGAAGGCCAGTAGGGGTGGGAATGACGCAGTTCAACGTGCCCGGCGGCGATCCACAAGCCCGGATGAAGGCGCTGATCGAGCAGGCCACCGCCATGGGTGAGCGAGCCCGCGTAGCCGGCGAGCAGATCTCGGCCATCGCGGTGTCGGCTTCCTCGCGCAACCGGGCCGTGACCGTGACGGCCGGCAGCGGCGGCGTGCTCAAGAGCGTCACCCCCGGGTCGGCGTCCAGCGGCATGTCGGCGGCCCAGATCTGCGCCGCGGTGATGGAGGCCTACGCCCGGGCCAGCCGGCAGGCGGCCCAGGAGGCGTCCGAGCTGATGCAGGATGCGACCGGGCGCGACACCCGGGCCATGCAGATGATGCGTGCAGCCCTGCCGCCCGACCCCGATGCCGAGGACGCCGGAGCGCGCCGGTGACCGGCGGCGGTTTCAATGTCGACACCGAGGAACTGAACACGCAGGCCGAGGCGATCAGAGGGATCGTCGAGGGCATCCGGCAGGCTCGGTCGGCGTCCGACGAGGAGGGCGTGGGCGGGCTCGTCTACGGCATCCTGTTCGACCCTACGATGCTGCCCGGGCTCTCGCAGGCCAAGGACATCTACGCGGAGGCGATCACCAACTGCGCCGAGATCGGCGAGGGCATCGTCAAGGGCCTGCAGACCAACATCAAGACGTATCAGGGCGTCGAGGAAGACATAACCAAGGCCCTCAACAAGCTGAAAGCGCAGGGCGGCTGATGGGTGAGGAGAGCCTGGTTCCCGCAGAGGAGCCGCACGACTGGACGAGCGGGTCCGGCATCATCCACGACGCCTCCGTGCTCTGGGACGACGCGCACAAGCCGACCGACGCGTGGGACTGGACCTTCGACGGTGTCTCGGCCGGCATCGACGGGCTCATCACCGCGGTCGATCCGCTGGGCGCGGCCATCGCCGCCGGGGTCGGCTGGATCCTGGAGAACATCCCGGGCATCAGCGATTGCTGGAACCTGCTCTCCGGCAATCCGGAAGAGATCAATCGGGCCGCGATCACCTGGCACAACATCTCGCAGCGGATGGACGATTCGGCCAAGGCGTTCCAGACCAGCGCCACCCAGATCGAGAAGTGGCAGGGCCCCGCGGCCCAGACGTTCTTCACCGCGGCCAAGGACTACGAGACCATCCTGACCGGCGTCGCCAGCGACACCAACATGCTGTCGGTGATCATCACCGGCGTCGGCTGCGTGGTCGCGGCGCTGCGCGAGATCTGTTACTGGATCATCACCGAGTGGCTCGAGAAGGACGTCATCCCGGAGGCGCTGGCCTCGCTCGCGAGCTCGTGGTGCACGTTCGGCGCGTCGGTCGCGGTGTTCCTCACCTGGCTGATCATCTCGACGTCGCTGACGATGGGCGTTCTCGGCGAGAAGATAGCCGCCTGCAGTGTCAAGGTCGCCGAGATCTACGTGAAGATCGGCGAGATGCTGGCCAAGGCCGCGACGGCGGTGAAGGCCAGTGAGGAGGCCGCGTCCGCGCTGGCGAAGGTCTCTGAGGGCCTGGACAAGTACGGTCGGCCGGCCAAGTCCGGGGCCGGGCAGATCGACAACCAGCACAAGGGCCACGAACGCGAGGGCGGCGAAGAGCCGGGCGGCGAGTCCGGCGACGACAAGGGCAGCAGCGACGAGGGCGGCTGACCGGCGCTACGTGGTGACGCTCAGGACTGGTAGCGCTGGCCGGCGAATCGGGGCAGCTGGCTGGCCAGGGCCGACCCGGTGGCGCCGTCCAGCGCGATGATCGTGCGCGTCGAGCCGCCGCCGGGTGGCTGGGCGGTGCGGCCGAGCCGCGGGTGGCGCCGCCCGAACGTCTCGTCACCGCTCAGGTCGAGCAAGTACGCCCGGGGCGGCGCACCGCGTCCCACCGGCTGCAGCCGCACGCTCGTCAGGTCGTGCCACGGGATCGTGGTCGTACTACCGCCGCGCCGGGTCAGCACCAGCGCCTGGGTCGAGGCGCGCGCCGCCGTGATCCGCGGGCGGAGCGGACGGACCAGCAGGGCGCCGTTCACCAGGAACACCGCGGCGACGATGCTCAGGACGACCCGTCCGGTGGTTCCGTGCGCGTCCCATCCGGTGATCGCTCCCGCAAGCGCCAGGCCCCCGAGGACGAGCAGCGCCGCCCCGGTCATCGCCGGCCGGTGGCCCGCCATCCGGCCCGCCGGCGGGGTGGGCGGCGTCGCCGCCGGGGCGTCGCCGAGCAACTCCGGCGCGGCGTGTGCGAGCGCCGCGTTCCACTCGGCGCCGCTGACCTCGACCGGCACGCCGTGTGCGCGCGCCTGCGGGACCACCGCGCCGACGAAGTCCGCCAGGTTGCCGCCGCCCGGGTTCACCGCCGACGCGACGATCCGGCCGGGTTGGCCCCGGCGATGCACGCGGATCACCAGGGTCGCCGGCGTGAGGCGGGTCGACGCTCCGAAGTAGTACCGCCCGTGGGCCACCGCCGCGAGCTCGATCTTGGCCAGGTCCGTCCAGGTCGCCCGCGCCGGGATCCGCAGCCGCCAGCGCAGCCCGTCGTCGTCGACGGTGGCCCCGCCGCTCGCGCCCCAGAGCACCGCCGCCAGCGCGATCGCGCCGACGACCAGGAGGGGGACGCCCGCGTGCCGGGCGACGGGCCGGGCGACGGCCACGGTCAGCACCGCCAGCCCGGTGTAGGCCCACAGCAACCATTGCAGGTAGTCCGGGCCGAACAGTCGGGCGGTCAGTGAACGCTGCAGCCGGACCGGCGCGGTGGGAGACACGGCAGCCATGCTAGGGCGCGCCCCGGGCCGGCCCGTCGGTAGACCAGCGGGCCGGGCCAGATCCCTAGAGCTCGGCCAGCCGGCGTTCGAGGAACCGGCGTTCGGGCGGCGAGTCGGCCAACTCCAGGGCGCGCTCGTAGGCGGCGCGGGCCTCGGCGGGCCGTCCGAGCCGGCGCAGCAACTCGGCGCGCGTCGAGTGCAGGTACTGGTAGCCGTCCAGCTCCAGGCTGTCGACCAGGTCGAGCGCGGCCTGTGGACCCGTCGTCTCGGCCAGGGCCACGGCCCGGTTCAGCTCGACGACCGGCGAGCCGGTGACGCGCGTCAGCTCGCGGTGCAGTGCCTCGAGCAGCACCCAGTTGGGCGGATCGGCGAGCTGCAGCGACGCGATCGCCGCCTGCAGCAGGTACGGTCCGCGCCGGCCCCGGGCCAGCCCTCGTTCGAGGTGGGTCTGGCCGAGGTCGATCGCGACCCCGTCCCACAACGAACGGTCCTGGTCGGTGAGCAGCACCAGGTCGTCGCCGGCGAACCGCGCGTCGCGGCGGGCGTGGTGCAGCAACATCAGGGCGATCAGGCCGTGCACCTCGGCCTCGTCGGGCATCAGCCCGGCCAGCAGCCGGCCGAGCCGGATCGCCTCGCCGGCCAGATCGACCCGTCCGGCGTAGCCCTGGTTGAAGATCAGGTAGACGACGGCCAGCACGGCGCCGAGCCGGTCGGGCAGCTCGTGGTCCGGCGGTACCCGGAATGCGATGCCGGCCGTCTTGATCTTGGCCTTGGCCCGGGTCAGCCGGCGCTTCATCGTCTCGCCCGGCACCAGGAAGGCGCGCGCGATCTCCTCCGTGGTCAACCCGCCCAGCGTGCGCAGCGTCAGCGCCACCTGAGCCTCGGTCGCCAGCGCCGGGTGGCAACACGTGAAGATCAGCTCGAGTCGCTCGTCGGGGATTGCGCTCTGAACCATGGCGTCTTCCGTGTTGCCGGTGGCGGCCGGGACGTCGAGCTGGCGCAGCTTGCCGGCCAGGGCGTGCTCGCGGCGCAGCCGGTCGATCGCCCGGTTCCGGGCGGTGGTCACCAGCCAGGCCGTCGGGTTGCCCGGCGGGCCGTCCCGATCCCAGCGCTGCGCCGCGATCGCGAACGCCTCCTGCGCGGCGTCCTCGGCGAGATCGAAATCGCCGAGGACGCCGATCAGGGTCGCCAGCACGCGGCCCCAGTGTTCGCGGAAGACGTCCTC
>DASXYE010000226.1:0-6970 GCA_036502695.1 Jatrophihabitantaceae bacterium | reverse complement strand
ACGGCGCGACGCCCGGGGCGCTCGGTGGCGCGAACGACAGAGGGGGCGGTGGGAACGGCGTCGCCGGCGGGACCGGCCCGGCCACGAGCTCCGGCGCCGGGGGCATGGGCGGGATGGGCTGCGGCAGCGGACCGGCCAATGGCGGTGGGGGCGGCGGCGTCTCGACCGGTTGCCCGGACCACTCGAGCAACACCCCGCACGACGAGCAGAACCCGTCGGTGGACGGGGCGGAGTTACCGCACTCCTGGCAGACGATCATGACGTGAGCACCTCGACTTCGATGGGGCAATGCACTGGCCGTGATGGCTCGAGGGCCATCCGCACTGACTCGGTCAGCTCCGTGGTGGCCGCATCAGCTGGAACTCGGATCCGGATGTGGGTGGGGCCGGGCGCCGTCGACGCGGCGCTGCCGGGGGTGCTCGACCAGCGCACGCCGCCCGGGTCGTCGACGTCGACGGCGTCGACCGAGACGCCGGCCGCTTCGGCTGCGGCCGCGCGGATCCCGGCGGTGGTGCCGCGCTGGCCGTAGCTCGCGGTGGCGCCGGCGATCGCCTCGCGCTGCGGGTCGGCGCCGACCAGGGCGCCCAGCCAGGGCAGGAAGTCGTCGGGGGCCAGGCCCGTGTCCAGGTACGCGGCAAAGCAGTCCAGCGCGACGACCGACGGCACCAGCAGGTCGTCGAGCGCCGCGCAGAACAGCATGAACAGCTCGTCGTCGAGCAGCAGTCCGGGCACGTTCGCGTGCAGCGGCAAGGCCGAGCCGAACGGCACGTCCTCGACATCGCTGATCAGCAATCTCACAACCACATCCCGCCCTTCGCGGATCTGCTTGTGGACCCACTCGCAAGCTCGGGGCCCAACGCAGATCCGCACCGCGACTTCGTCGCGGGCGGCGTGGCCGCGGCGGGGCTCTTCGCGCGAGCGCTCATCGCTGCCCTACAACTTGGATCTGGTGGTCGTAGGAGAACGGCAGCATGTCCGTGCCGACGTCGATGCGTTGCGCGGCCTTCTCGCGGGCACCGGTGGTCGGATCGGCCGGGTAGAGCCGGGCCTCTTCGACGTAGTCCAGCCCCGGGACGTCCGACAGCGCCGCGTGCACGTCGCCGAGCGTCACCGGCCGGCCGAACGGCCAGCCGGCGCCGTCCGAGCCGCCGAGCCACGGGTGCAGCCACCGGTACAGCGCGGCCAGCGCGTCCTCGCGCAGCGCCTCGGCGTCGACCCCGCGCCGCGGCCGGATGCGCGCCGCCACCGTGACGCCCCGGTAGTGCGGCGGCTCGACGACGACGTGCACCCCGATGAGCCGCCGCTCGTCCAGCGCCGCCGCGATCCGGGCCAGCACGTCGTCCGACGGCGTGAGCGCCGGGAACGGCACCCGGCCCGCGCCGTAACCGCTGACGTCGGGCACGACGAGCACCCGTACCGGCTCGTTCGGCCCGGTGGGCGACACGCACCGAATGCGCGCCGCGGAGCCCGCGGCCTCGGCGGCGATCAGCTCGAAGTCCTCGGCGCTGACGGCTCGGTCGCGGGTGCGCAGCACGCGGGGGGCGCGCACCTTCGCCTCGTCGATCGTCTCGCCGTCGCGGCCACCGGCACCGGGATGGTGGTTTGTCACCGAGCTGACGAACGGGATCGAGCCGGCGAGCACGGTCACCGTATTGGCCCGGACGTTGCCCGCCGAGCCGCCGCCGGACCAGTACTCGCGGATGCGCACCATGGCCCGCTCCGGCGGTACCAGGCCGTACGTGCGCATCGTGCCGTCGGCCAGCCGCACGGCGGGTCCGAACTCGATCACGCCGGCCGCCCGGTCCAGCACGTAGTGCGGGTCGTCGCGGTCGCTGCCCGCGAAGTCGGCGACCTGCGTCCACTCGACCCAGCCGCCGTCCTCGCTGCCGTCGGACACCTCCACCACCGTCTCGGACTGATCGAGCATCGGGCGGCGCGCCACGGTGAACCGCTGCCCCGGCGCGCCCTCGGCGGCGCCCAGAACCTCGGTCTCGACGCGCGACGCATTGATCGCCTGCGTGGTGCCGCCGACGCACGACGCGGTGATGCGGGTGAGCATCGGGGTGCGGCTGTACCCCGGCACGTCGCCGGCCGGCTCGGTGACGACCGCCCGGATCCACCCGGCGCGCACCCCGTTGATGAGCAACGTCGTGTGGTCACCAGGCAGGTGCACGATGATGTCGCCCGGTTTGTTCAGCCCGCCTGTAGAGTCCGACTCCACCTCGCACTCGGCCCAGCCGCCCGGAACGGCAGCCTCCCAGCGCAGCGGCGGACGCTCGGGGTCGACGCCGATGCCCTCGATGGTGCTGTCCGTACGCAGCAGTATGGCGCAGGCCGGCGCTGCGTCGGACAGCCCGACGTAGAGGCGGTCGCCCGGCTGCGGAACGTCCGAGAAGCACTTGCACGGCTCGGAATTCGCCAGGTCAGGACCGAGGTCGCGCAGCACCGACGCCTCCTCGCCGAGCGCCGGCGCGGCCCGCAGTTCGGTCAGCGACACCGACACGATCTCCAGGTCGTCCAGCGTGGTGAACGACACGGGCGGCTCGCCCGGACCGCGGCGGGTGGACGCCGTCGTCCCGGACGGCACGGTGATCGCGTCCGGACGGGCGGCCGACAGCCGGAACGTCAGGTCGGTGCGGGCCGCCGTCGGCGGGCGCAGGGTGATGCCGAGCAGATCCAGAAACTTGCGGTGGTGCCGTTCGGGCACCTGGTTGAGCCGGTACGTCAACTGGTCGGCGATGGTGGCCACGGCCTCGATCAGGGTGACGCCCGGGTCGTGGACGTTGTGGTTCGTCCACGTGGGAATCCGCCGCTGCAGCAGGCGTTTCGCGTCATCCACGAAATCCTGGAAGCGGCGGTCGTCGAGGTTCGGCGCGGGGAGCGGCACAGGTCACTCCTCGGGTATCGAGTAGAAGGGAAACACCAGGTTGCGGCGGTCGTTCGTGACGCGAACCCGGTATTCGATGCTGATCAGCAGCACGTGCGAGTCGACCGGATGCGGCGCGGCGCTGACGTCGATGATCTCGATGCGCGGTTCCCACCGCCTCAGCGACGAGCGCACCTCGATGGCGGCCCGCCCGGCCAGCGACGCGTCGATCGAGTCGAAGATCAGGTCGTGGATGGCGCAGCCGTACTCGGGGCGCATCGGCCGCTCGCCCGGCGCGGTGCCGAGGATCAGCCGGATCGCCTGATCGACGTCGTCCTCGCCCTCGGCCAGGGCGAACGCGCCCGAGCCGTCCAGCCGCAACGGGAAGGCCCATCCGCGGCCGAGGAAGTCGGTGGTGGTCATCCGATCACCACCTTCGGACTCTTGGCGACGACGGTGCCGACCGGTTGCCCGCAGCAGGTGGCCGGATCGCCCATCCGCACGGCCGGGAGCCCGCCGAACGTGACCTTGGTGCTGCCCATCGTGACGATGCCGATCTGCGCGGGCGGCGGGAAGTTCGGGTCGAGCGGATGCAGCCCGACGTGCGGCGGCGTGTTGATGCCACTGGAGCCGACGACCGCCGCCGGCTGGCCGCCGATCAGCACGGTCGGGCAGGTGGCCACGGTGATCGGGGCCATGAACGGGATCGGCGGCCCGGGCTGCGGCAGGCCCGAAGCCGGATTGGGGATCAGGTGCAGCGGGCAGGTGCCCACGATCTGATCGCCCATCACGGCAGCCGGTTGCGTCATGAGATTCCCCTTATCCGAGCGAGATCTGGGCCGCGGACACGGACACGGACGGGCCGCCGTCGATCGTCACGCCGGTGCCCTTCAACGACAGCGACCCACTGGCCTCGACCGACAGCGACCCGCCGGCCTTGACCGACACGTCGGCGTCGGAGGAGATCTGCACGCCCTGCGCGCCGCTGATCGTGATCTGGCCGGAGCTGTCGATCGTGATGGACGTCTGCGACTGGTCGAGGGTGATCTTCAGGTTGTCGTCGCCGGTCGTGATCAGCACGTGCGAGTCGTCGTCGCGATCGGACAGGACGAGACGGTGGTTCGTGCGCGACACCAGGGCGCGCATCCCGACCTGGCCGCTGCCGCCGTCGACGATCTGGTCGGCGAGCGGGGGGACGTCGACGCCGTTGTAGAGGCTGCCCACGACGAACGGGACGCGGGTGTCGCCGTGCGCGAAGCCGACCAGCACCTCGTCGCCCACCTCGGGCAGCCACACCAACCCCCGGTTGCCGCCCGCGCCGGGTTGAGCCACCCGGCACCACCACGACTCGTAGTCGTCGGCCAGCCACGGGAAGGCGACCTTCACCCGGAACTGCTGGTTGGGGTCGTTGATGTCGGTGACCTGCCCGATCACCAGGCCGTGGATGGGCGGCCCGCTCGCACGCGGCGCCTTCTTCGTCGCCCCGCCGGACGCCAGCCCGAACAGCGACCGCTCCTGGCCGCCGCTCACCGTGATCTCGGTGCGGTAGCCCGACTCGTCGTAGACGTGCCGGACGGCGGTCAGCGTGTACGTGCCGTCGTGCGGCCAGCCGACGTTGCCGATCGCCACCGCCGTGGCCGGCACCAGGCGCGGATCGCCCACCGCCACGCCGGTCGCCTCGGCGTGCGCGGCCGCGATCTGTTCGGCCACCGACGCGGCCACCGCCTCGGCGTCCTGCTGCGTGGCGACCGGGCGGTCGACCACGATGTGCGGCGCCGCGCCGAACGTGCCGGCCAGCCCGGACGGGGCCACGCCGGCGATCGAGCTGGCGGTCCGGGCCGGGGCCACGCCCACCACGGCGCGTTTCGTGGTCGGATCCCAGCCGCGGACGTGCACCTCGCCGACCTGCTCGGCGGCGGTGACCCGCGGGTGGAACTCCTGCAGCTCGCGCCCGAGCAGCAGCTGGTGGGTGACCGCCGGGGCGAACAGGTCACCCGGTCCGGACGGGGCGGTGTCGCTCTCGATCGGGCGGCGCCACACGAGCTGGCCGTTCACCGCGGTGATCTCGTGGCCGGTCTCGTTGGCCCGCGCGCGCAGGAAGTCCCAGTCGCTCAGGTTCACCTGGCTGACATGCTCGTAGGTGGGACCGTCGTCGGCGACCTCGCCCGTGTCCAGCCCGACCCCCGATGCGACCTGCCGGACGATCTCGGCGTCGGTCGTGTCGGCGAACGTGCGAGTCCGGCGCCCGCGGGTGAGCCGGTGCGTCGGGTCGTAGCCGCGCACGATCGTCCAGGTGCCGGTCGTGTCGGTGGACTGCTCCAGCGCGGTGACCTCGCCGGTGACCAGTTCGCTCAGCCCGCCGGTCTCGAAAGCCCCGGCCGAGATGACCACCTTGCTGCCGAACTGGATCCGGCTGCGGCGGGCCACGTCGCCCTGGCCGTCGTGCAGGTACAGCACGAACATGTCCGGCAGGTGCGAGTGCAGGTCGACGATGGTGCGGATGAGCGCCGGCGCGACCTCGGCGGCCAGCGGGGCACCGTCCACGGTGATCAGCGGCTTGTTGCCGTACGGCCGGTCAGCCATGGCCGGCCTCCCCGTCGTTGAGGGTGAGCGCATCCACTCGCCGGGGGATGAGCAGCCGGGTACCGGTCGGCACCCGGGTCGGGTCGTCGATGCCGTTGCTCGCCGCGATCGCCCGCCACAGGTTGGGATCGCCGAAGTGCTCGTAGGCGATCGAGGCGAGCGTGTCGCCGTCGCGCACCTGCGTGGACGTCCGCCCGGGCAGGCCGCCCGACGTGGGGTTGGTCCCCTTCGGGTTGTCCGGCACGGCCTGCATGGTGATCGACGCGGTGGCCCGGACGGGCGTGCCGTCGCGGCCGAACTGCAGGTATTGCACCGAGACGTTCTTGAGCACGCCGGTGAAGGAGAGGCTGTCGCCCCACATGAGGCGCAACGTCGGCGGCGACGGGTGCGGTCCGTGCGGCTCCTTCTGCGCGATCGTCAGCCAGTCGAAGAGCCGGTCGACCGACGGCCCCACCTGGGCCAGGCCGTCGCCCCCGCCTCCGGACCGGATGACATGCGTGTCGTCGAAAAGCAGCTTGGCGCTGAGTTGCTCCGAGCCGTGGCCGGCGAACTGCGGCGGCGGCTGGTTCTGCGGGTCGTTGTTCGGCACCGCGGTCCACTGCGAACTCTTGGTCCGGCTCAGCGACTCCGGATTGAACTGGAACCGCAGGATGTCCTGCGTCTTGAGGTTCTGCAGGCTGGCCCGGGTGATCGGCAGCGCGGTCATGAGACGAGCCCCCCGTGCGCGAGCTCGAGCGTCTCGACGGCCACGCTCTCGCCGGACTGCGACGTGCTGAGCGTCGGACCGACGTAGCGCACCGGCCACGCGTCTTGCAGTGTCCAGCTGGTGACGCGCTCGCCGCCGTCGGCGAACAGCGTGATCGTCGCGGTGCCCATGTACAGCAGCGTGGACACCTTGGTGAACCACTCCATCAACGCGACGCTGCGTTCGCTCACCTGGTGGGTCAGCGTCACGGTGCCGGGAATCAGCCGGCCGGGCAGCCGGACCACGGTGCCGTTGTCGCCGCCCTCCTTCCACTGGAATTCCTCGTAGTGGGACTCCAGGCCGCTGCAGCCGGTGAACGGGCCGAGCAGATCGGTGGCGCCGAGGGGTGGGACGCCTTCCAGCTGCACGGTGTAGTGCATCGCCAGCGGCGGGGGCAGGGTGCGATCAGCCACGACGTCCTACCCGAGGTCCGTCAGCATCTGCGCCCGCTCGCGACCGATCAGCAGGTCGGCGTTGAGGTGGCGTTGGATCCGCCCATACAGCTGGCCGGCCAACCGGTCGAGCTCGGCCGGGTCGGTGGGTTCCGGTGTCCCGTCGTCGGCCGCGGAGGCAGTGGCTGACCGGGCCGGGGCCGCGGCGATCGGGCCGGCCGCGCCGGCGAGGTCGCTCGCGACGCCTGGGGCGACCAGCTCGATCGGCGGCGGCAACTGGGTCGGGATGGCCCGGGCCAGGCCGGCCGCCGGACCGGGGAGGCCGATCGGCGGACGGAGGCGGGGGAGCGACCCGGGCAGCGCCGGCAATGCGGCGGCGGCTCG
>DASXYE010000225.1:0-5786 GCA_036502695.1 Jatrophihabitantaceae bacterium | reverse complement strand
CGGGTGCCGGCGCAGGATGCTGGCCGGGCAGCTCGCATCGACCGGTCCGGTGAGCGTGCGGGCGACGGCGGTCCGCTTGCTCTCCCCCGGCGCGGTGCCCACCAGTCGCCGGGCGGACATCAGCGTCGGGATGGTCACCGTGATCGCCTGCCGGGGAACGTCGTCCAGCCGGGCGAAGCATCCGTCGCCGACCTGCTGCACGCGCGAGGCCTCGCTCAGTTCGACGATCCGGACCGGCTCCGGGTCGTCGAAGTCGGCGTCGGGCGGATCGTTGAACGCCAGGTGGCCGTTGTCGCCGATGCCCAGGCAGACGATGTCCAGCGGCGCCGCCGCGAGCAGGTCGGCGTAGCGCCGTACCGAGCCGGCCGGGTCGCCGTCCGGCGCGATCAGGTGGACCTGGCCCGGACCTACGGCGGCCACCAGTTCGTCGGTGACGAATCGGCCGAACGTCTGCGGCGCATCGACGGCTAGGCCCAGGTACTCGTCCATGTGGAATGCGGCGACTCGCGACCAGTCGATGCCGAGCGCCGTCCGCAGCGTATGCAACATCTCGAGCTGCGACGGGGCGGCCGCGAACATGATCCGGACGTTCGCCTGTGCGGCCAGCGCGCCCCGCAGCGCCTCGGCGGCAGCCGTCCCGGCGGCCTGCCCGGTTGCGGCCCGGTCGCGGTACACGGCGACCTCGAGCCGGTCGACGGTGCGCCGGTACACGGCCTGTTCGGCGGGTTGGTCCTGATTCGTCATGTCGCTTCCGCTGTCGCTGGGGCCGGGCTCGCCGGTCGTGATCTCCGTGATCGGCTGCCCCAACAGTGCCACCGCCGATCCGCCGCTCGAATCCGGCACCGTGGGGCGCCGCGCTCGGCCGGGTGAAAGACTGGAAGGAGCTCAGCGAAGGGAAGTCTGTGCAAGATCCTGCGAGTCTGTTCACGATGAATGCCCAGCCCGACCTGGAACGGCCGGTGCTGGTCGAGGCACTCGACGGTTTCCTCGACGCCGGCAGCGGTCGCCGGCTGGCCCGGGAACATCTGCTCAACGCCCTCGACTCCGAGCCGGTGGCCACCTTCGACGTGGACCAGCTGTACGACTATCGAGGGCGGCGGCCCGAGATGACGTTCACCCGAGATCACTGGGACGGTTACGCCGCACCCGAGTTGGCCGTGCACCTGGTCCGGGATCTGAACGACGTGCCCTTCCTACTGCTGCACGGGCCCGAACCGGACGGGCAGTGGGAACGATTCATTGCGGCGGTCGGCATCCTGGTCGCCGAACTGGACGTGCGGCTCGTCATCGGGCTCAATGCCGTTCCCATGGCGGTGCCGCACACCCGGCCGCCGACGGTGATCGCGCACGGGACCCCGCCGGAGCTGGTCGCGGACTATCCGTCGCGGCTCCCGACGGTCCAGGTGCCGGCCAGCGTCGGCAACCTGCTGGAGTACCGGCTCGGCGAGGCCGGCACGCCGGCGTGCGGCTTCGCGGTCGCCGTTCCGTACTACCTGGCCCAACTCGACTATCCCGACGCCGCGCATTCGCTGCTGGATTGTGTGGCCCGTGCCGGTGAACTGTCGCTGCCGACCGAGGCACTCGAGCACGCCGCCGAGGTGGTACGCGGCCAGGTGGACAAGCAGGTGGCGGGGTCGGACGAGATCTCCACCCTGGTTCGCGGACTCGAGCAGCAACACGACGAGATGGCGTCCGGACTCGGTGGCGAGCTGCTGGCCGACGGCGCGCGGCTGCCCACGGCGGACGAGCTCGGGGCCGAGTTCGAGCAGTACCTGTCCAGGCGGACCGACACGGACGAGGACCCGACGGACTAATCGGCGCAGCCCCCGTCCAGTTCTGTCAGGAAGCGTCAACCCGTTCCCGGACGGGTGATGCTTCCTGCATGACCCAACTGACCAACAGCACGGCCCAGGCGCTGCGGCAGGCCATCGGCGGTCACGTGATCGCGCCGGAGGATGCGGACTATGACCAGGCGCGCCGGGTTTGGAACGCGGCGATCGACCGGCGTCCGGCGCTGATCGCGCGGTGCGAATCCGCGGCTGACGTCGCGGCAGCGGTGTCGTTCGCGGTGGCCAACCAGCTGGAGGTCACTGTTCGGGGCGGCGCGCACAGCGTGGGCGGGGCATCCGTGGCCGACGATGCCCTGATGATCGACTTGAGCGCGCTCAACGGGGTCACCGTCGATCCGCAGGCGAAACGCGCGCGGGTCGGTGGCGGTGCCCTGCTCGCCGATCTGGACGCGGCCACCCAGCAGCACGGTCTCGCGGTGCCGGCCGGCCTGGTCAGCCATACCGGCGTGGGCGGACTCACGCTCGGCGGCGGCATGGGCTGGCTGAGTCGGCGGGCCGGACTCAGCATCGACAACCTCGTCTCGGCGCAGATCGTGACCGCTGACGGGCAACTCCGTCGCGCCTCGACCGACGAGCACGCCGACCTGTTCTGGGCGATTCGGGGCGGCGGCGGCAACTTCGGCATCGTGACCGAGTTCGAGTTCGGGTTGCACGAGGTCGGTCCGATGATCCAGCTCGGACTGCCGTTCTGGGGCCTGGACCAGGGGCGCGACGTGCTTCGCCTGGCGCGCGACGTCATAGCCAGCCTGCCGCCGGACGTCAACGTCGTGATCGCCGGGATGAACGCGCCGCCTGCGCCGTTCGTCCCGCCGGACTACCACCACCAACCCGGCTACGCGCTGGTCGTCGTCGGCCTCGGCGCTCCCGAGGTTCACGAGGCTGTGCTCGCGCAGATTCGCGAGGCGTTGCCACCGCTGTGGGAGTTCGTCACCCCGATGCCGTACACGGCGCTTCAGCAGATGATGGACGAGCCGAACGCCTGGGGATTCCAGAGCTACGACAAGGGCGCCTACGTCGAGGACCTCTCCGACGACGTGATCGACGTCGTGGTCGATCAACTGCCGGGCAAGGCGTCCCCGCTGTCAGTCCTGCTGTTCTACCGGTTGGACGGTGCGTACTCCGCGATTGCCGACGACGAGACGGCATTCAGCGGCGGCCGCTCGCCGCGGTACGCCGTGTTCATCATTGCGATCTGCCCGACGCCGGACCTCCTCGACGCCGACCGGGCCTGGGTTCGATCGACGTGGGCGGCGTTGTTGCCACACACGGCGGAAACCGGCGTCTACGTCAATGCGCTGGACACCAGCGAAGAGGACCGCGTCAAGGCGGCCTACGGGTCGGCGAAGTACGACCGACTGGCCGCCATCAAGGCCCGGTACGACCCGGCCAACGTCTTCCACCACAACGCCAACATCAAGCCGTCCTGACCAATCCACGCCGTCAGCAGCTCGGCGGTACGTGCACGGCCGATATAACCCCGTGATATAACCCCACGGTGCCGAAAGTGAACGTGTACCTGCCGGGGTGGTTGGCCGATGCCGTCCGGGAGTCGCCGATTTCGATCTCGGCGGTCTGCCAGCGGGCGCTGACCGATGAGCTGGCCGCGCAGCCGGCCGGCGAGGTGACTCCGCCGCTGACGAACCGCGCTCAGGAAGTCTTACGCCGCGCCACCCAGGCGGGAATGGCCAGCGGTGACCTGGCACTGCTCGCCGGACTCGACGGCGAGGGCGGCAACCTGGCGTTGGTCATCCTCGGCGCGGTGGGGGTCGACCGGGCCCGGCTACGAGAACGCGTCGTCGCCGCGGCCAAGCGGCGCGGCGGACCTGATGTGCCGTGGCTCGTTGCCCGCGCCGCCCGCGATGCGACCGAGCTCGGCGATGAGCACGTCGGCTGCGAGCACCTGTTGCTCGCCCTGGTCGCTGACGTCCACGCCCCGGCGGCCAAACTGCTGGCCCGGCTCGGCGCCGACCCGGTGATGGTCGGCCAGGCGGCTCGCTCGGCGGCGGCCGCCGCGTCCTACACGCGAGCGAACTCGTTGGCGGGAAATACCGCGGCGGCGCTCGGCGACATCCGGGCCCGGCTGAGCCGGCTCGAGCGGCGATGACGACGGTCGTCCCCGAACAGGCGCCCGTCGCGCTGCGGCGCAACCGCAACTTCGCGATCTTCTGGAGTTGTCAGAGCCTGTCGGCGGCCGGCGACGCGATGTCCCTGGTAGCACTGCCCTTGCTGGTGCTGCACGCGACCGGGTCCGTGGCGCAGATGGGCTTGCTGACCGGCAGCAGCACGCTCGGCTACGTGGTGGCCGGCACGTTTGCGGGCATGGTCGTCGATCGGGTCGACCGGCGGCGGCTGATGATCGCGTGCGACTCGGCCCGGGCGGTGCTCTTCGCGCTGATCCCGCTCGCGTGGCTGGCGGCGCCGCAGGTCTGGCTGCTGTACCTCATCGTCCCGGTTGGCGCGGTGCTGGGCATGACGTTCCAGGTCTCTTACGTCACGGCGATCCCGCGCCTGGTCGACCCCTCGCAGATCACAGCGGCCAACGGCGCGTTGCAGTCCGGATTCGCGTCGGCCGGCGTGGGTGGGATGGCGCTCGGCGGCATCCTCTGCAGCGCGCTCGACCCGCCCGCGGCGGTCGCGATCGACGCGGCGACGTTCGCGGTGTCGGCCGCGGGCATCGTCGCGGTGCGGTTCACCCGATCCGAATCCGCCGATGCCCCGCTGCGGTCCTGGTCCGGGTTTCTCGCCGGAGCCCGATTCTTGCGCGAGAATCCGGTGCTGCGCAGCCTCACCATCCTGTTGACGATCCAGCTGCTGTTCGTCCTCGGCATCACCGACGCCGTGATCTTCCACCTCAAGCACGACCTCGGCGGCTCCGACTCGTCGGTCGGCCTGGTACTCGCCACCGCCGGACTCGGCTCGGCCATCGCCGGCTTCACGGTCGCGATCGCCCGACGCCGGCTGGGCTTCGCAACCTGCTGGATCGGCGCCACCGCCGCCGGCGGACTGGCCATGATCGGAATCGGCTACGCACACAACGTCGTGGCTGTCGCGGCGTTCTACGCGGTGTACCTGTTCGCCATCACCTTCGCCGGTACGACGTCGATGTCGCTGCGCCAGCAGATCACGCCGGACCACCTACTCGGCCGGGTCACCTCGGCGTTCTGGACGATCCACTACGCCGCCAGTCCGCTAGGAGCGGCGCTGCTCACCGCTGCGATCCAGCGCCACTCCACCGGCAGCGTCCTGCTCGTGTCCGGCATCGTCTGCGTCGTCGTGGCGCTGGCCGGGTACCTGACCCCGATCGCGCGCCAGGAATAGCTGCCGGGACGGCGTCGGCGTCGGCGTCGGCGTCCCTGACGCGGCGGCGCTCGCGGCGTTCTACGGCGAGCTACTCGACTGGACGGTCAAGGTCGAAGACGGCTGGGTCGAGATCCGGCCCCAGGACGGCAGCGATCGCATCTCGTTCCAGACAGTGGCTGACTACCGGCGTTCTGTCCCTGCCTGAGCTGAGCCGTCGGTCGGCTCGGTGCGCGCCACGAACGATCGCGCTCGTCGCGTTCAGCTGTCGTCCGGTGGGTGGACGGTGTAGGTGTGGTCGGTGGGGTTGGTCCATAGGTATGAGCCGTCGTCGGTTCGTTGGACGGTCCAGCCGGCGTTGTGTCGGGCGTGATGATGCCTGGTGCATAAGGGGTGTAGGGCGTCGGCGTCGGTGTGGCCGCCGGTGCACCACGGGTCGCCGTGATCGACCTCGCAGTGTCGGGCTGGTCTTCGGCAGTGCGGGAACACGCAGGTCTTGTCTCGGGCGATGACGTGGTCGGTGAGGTTGGCGGGTGGGCGGTAGGTCTTGCGCCCGTAGTCGAGGACTTGGCTGGTGGTGGGGTCGGTGAGGATGCGGCGCCAGGTGCCGGTGGAGTCGGATGCGACGCGCCGGGCGGT
>DASXYE010000224.1:0-7884 GCA_036502695.1 Jatrophihabitantaceae bacterium | reverse complement strand
TCGACGTCAAGCTCATCGCGATGCAGGCCGGGACGTTCGGGCGACGGTTCGCCACCCGATTCGCCCCGTTGACGCTCGGCGTCGCCGCGGTGACCGCCTCGATCGTCGGGGCGATGCTGCTGTGAACGGCCGCACGCAGGCGTTCGTGCTGCTGCTGTTCGGCGGGGCGCTGCTGCGACTGGCCACCACCGACGCCCTGCTGCGGTACGTGCGCCCGGTCGCTCGGCCATGGGTGCTGCTGGCCGGCGCGGCGATCGTGGCGCTGGCGCTGTGGTCGCTGTTCGCGTCACGCTCGGATTCGCACGGTGGGGATGCGGACGATGCCGACGTCGTCGACGAGCACGGCCACCACGGCGCATCTCGGGCGGCGTGGCTCGTGCTGGCCCCGGTCATCGCCATCCTGGTCGTGGCCCCGCCGGCGCTGGGCGCGTTCACGGCGAAGCGACTGCCGGTCAGCGCGATCAAGCCGCCGTCGCGCGACTTCCCGGCCCTGACGGGCACCGACCCGGTCCGGATCAGCCTGCTCGACTTCTACAGCCGGGCGGCCTTCGGCGCCGGCACCACCCTGACCGGCCACCGCCTGTCCGTGACGGCGTTCGTGCTGCGCCCCGAGCCGGGCGGATTCCAGGTCGCCCGCCTGGTGATCACCTGCTGCGCCGCCGACGCCCAGCCGGTGGTGGTCGCCGTGCAGACGTCCGCCCCGGCACCGGCCCGCGACACCTGGGTGACCGTCACAGGCACGTTCGACGGCATGAGCCCGACCGACGCCACCGTGCCCGTCCTGCGAGCCGATGCCGTCACCCCGGTCGGCCAGCCGAGCAACCCCTACGACTGAAGTTGCTTGGACAGGAACACCCGGGTGGCCGCCGGCGGGTCGCCGGGCACCTCGCCGAATGCCCGCCAGCCCTGCTTCTCGTAGAACCCCGGCGCCTGGAACTTGATCGTGTACAGCACCCCGCTGCGGCATCCCCGGCGCACCGCCTCGGCCTCGGCCCGGCGCAGGACCTCGGCCCCCAGACCGGATCCGCGCAGGCGTTCCGGCAGGTAGAACAGGTCGACGAACCACAGGCCGAGGTACGTCCGTCCGGTGAGCCCGCCGACCACCCGGCCGTTGTCGTCGCGGACGAGCACGGCGAGCGGGCGCTGATCTTGGATACCCGCCTGCTGGAGGTTGAACTCGTCCAGCCCGTCGGACACCACGGCGAGCTCACCGGGGGCGGGCGCATCCGTGACGAACACCGATTCGGAGGTCGCAGCCCGGTCAGCCATGATCGCAAGCTATCCGCGACGTCCGACACCGCACCTGCCCCGCGTGCCGGATGATGGGCGATATGGACATGACCGGGTGGCTCAACGGGCAGATCTTCATTTCCACCGTGGACGAGAAGGAAGTCCAAGAGGTCAGCGCGTTCCTGAACGCCCGCGGCCTGGCCTTCCAGGTGCTGACCCTGAGTGAGCGGATGGTGCTCGACCCCGAGGACCCGGGCAGTGGCGTCACCACCGACCGGTTCAGCATCGCCGTGCAGATCGGCGGCTTCCCCCAGGTCGTCGGCCCGATGCTCAACGACCTGATCCAGCGCGCGCACGGCGGCGGCTGGGAACTCGAGGCCGGCGAGCAGTCCACCGGCTAGCGTCGCGGCCGGCCCGGGGCTCGTTCCGGCCCCACCCCGCCGCCGGTCGTAACTGCGACATAGGCGACGCTCAGCCACGGCACAGGCCGGACGCGAAAGGTAACGCCCATGACGGAGAGCTACCCCGGCGGCCCCCAGCCAAGCGGCCAGCCTGAGCCGCTCGGCCACTCCGAGCCGTTCGACCCGCAGCCGAGCAGCCAGCCCGAGCCGTTCAGCCAGCCCGAGCCGTTCGGCCCGCCCGAGGCGTTCAGTCCCGGCCCGGAGCCCAGTGGCGAGCCGCTCGGCGCGAGCTGGTCGTACCCGCCACCGCCCGCCACCACCCCACCGTTCGGTCCGCCGTACCCCGAGCCGCAACCCGAGCCGGCGTCGCCGTCGGGATCCGGACGCGGGCGGGCCGTCATCATCGCCGCCGTGACCGCGGCCGTGGTCGGCGGCGGGGTGGGCGCGGGCACCGTCGCCGCGCTGGACAACAACAGCGGCAAGACGACCGTGGTGAACGGCCTGCCGCAGACCAGCCAGACCGCACCGATCGCCGCCAAGCTCGACGGCACGGTCAGCGGGGCGGCGGCCAAGATCCAGCCCAGTGTGGTCACGATCGACGTGGCCGGCCAGAACGAGCAGGGCAACGGCTCGGGCGTGATCATCCGCAAGGACGGCTACATCATCACGAACGACCACGTGGTGTCCGTCGCGGCGGGCGGCGGCACGATGACCGTCCTCACCAATGACGGCCAGCACGGCAGCGCGACGATCGTGGGCCGCGACACGTCCGACGACCTGGCCGTGATCAAGGTCAGCGGGCTGAAGAACCTCACCCCGGCGACCTTCGCCAAGTCGGGCAACCTGCAGGTCGGCCAGACCGTCGTCGCGGTCGGCGCCCCGCTCGGGCTGGCCGACACCGTGACGTCCGGCATCGTCAGCAACACCGCCCGGCCGGTGCGCTCCGGCGACAACGACCAGGCCGTGTTCGACGCCATCCAGACCGATGCGGCGATCAACCCCGGCAATTCCGGGGGCGCGCTCGCCGACCTGAACGGCAACGTCGTGGGCATCAACGCCGCCATCGCCACGCCGAACACCGGCGGGCTGCAGATCCCGGGCCAGGACACGCAGCAGTCCGGCAGCATCGGCATCGGCTTCGCCATCCCGTCCGACGAGGTCAGCCGCATCGCCGCGCAGTTGATCAGCACCGGCAAGGCCACCCACGCGGTGATCGGCGTGCAGGTGCCCGGCCGGGCGACCAACCAGTCGACCCCGGGCGCGCAGCTGTCCGAGGTCGACGCGAACAGTCCGGCCGCGCAGGCCGGACTGAAGGTTGGCGACGTCGTCACCATGGTGGACACCCAGCGCATCGACACCTCCGACGCCCTGATCGCGGCGGTCCGCTCGCACGCGCCGGGCGAGAAGGTATCGCTGACGTACGTGCGCGCCGGCAAGTCCAAGACGGTGTCGATCACACTGGGCAGCGCCAGCAACTAGACCTTCGATCCAGGCCGGGCGGCGCCCCGACACCCTTTCCTCGGGGCGCCCGCCCGGCCGCCGACTTCTCCCCGCCTCTCCCCGATCGTGCAACTCTCGGCCGCCTGACGCGGCCCAGAGTTGCACGATCAACGGGCATCCGGCGATTGGGATTGACAACCGTTCCCATTATCGGCAGGGTCGGCACCATGTCTCTTACCGTGACCCCCGAGCTCGTCGCGGCGGCCCAGCAGGGCCAGCTCGACGACGCTGCCTTCATTGATTGCGTCCGCACGTCCCTGCCCTACGCGTACGGCGTCGTCGCCGGATTGGCCGGTCGCGTGCCGGCCGGCGGCGTGGCCGACAACCAGGTCGCCCCGCCCGACGACCGCACCCAGGGCGAACTGCTGCGCGCGATGGCCAGCACCTCGATCCGGGGCGCGCTCGAGCGCCACTTCGGCGTGCGCATCGCCTTCCAGAACTGCCACCGCGTGGCCGTCTTCGCCCCGGGCGCCCCCGGCTACGACGAGTTCACGTCGACGGCCGCCCAGGTGCTGAACCAGAAGCCCGAGCTCGTCAACTGCTGACGCCCGTTCCTTGATCAAGAGGGAGAAGTGGTCGCCCTGGCAGCCACTTCTCCCTCTTGATCATGCGCAAGGGTCCAGCGCCGACTGGTCTGACCTAATCCCGCCACATCGTTTACCAACGCCACCCGGGTCGTGTACAACGTTGTAAACGTCGTCCGGCCCGGGAGGCTCCATGCGCCGACTCCGCGTCCTGCTCGCGACTGTCCTGTGTGGACTGGGCATTCTCGTCCCAGCCTCGACAACTCGGGCCGACCCGCCCGCCACGCTCGCCGCTCCGCCGGCCACTGCGCCGACGTCCGCCGCGCCCGCGCAGACGCTGCGCAACCCGATCACGCTCGGCACCGCCGACCCGCAGCTGAGCTACGCGGACGGCTACTACTACCTGACCTACACCGAGGTCAGCGTCATCTCGCTGACCCGGGCCCGCTCCATCGAGGGGCTGGCCACCGCCCCGCGGCACGTCGTGTGGACCGGCGCGAACGACCCGGTCCACAGCCGATGCTGCGACATTTGGGCGCCGGAGCTGCACCGGATCGGCGGGCGTTGGTACATCTACTACACCGCCGACGACGGCAACATCTCCAACCACAACATGCTCGTGCTGCAGTCGTCGACGAGTGATCCGCTCGGGCCGTACCACTTCCAGGGTCAGCTGACGAGCGGCGCGTTCTCGATCGACGGCACCGTGCTGCAACAACCCGACGGCTCGCTGTACCTGTTGTGGTCGCGCGGCGACGACCAGGACGTCAACTCCCTGGTGATCGCGCCGATGGCGAGTCCGTGGACGCTGTCCGCGCCCGGCGTCGAACTGTCCCGGCCGACCAACCCGTGGGAGACCGAGATCCGGCCGGTGAACGAGGGCCCGGCCGTCCTGCGCCACGGCAACAAGCTGTTCGTCGTCTTCTCGGTGACGGCCTGCGAATCGCCTGACTACTCGCTCGCGATGGTCACCTACAACGGACAGGGCAGCTTGCTGGACAAAGGGAATTGGACCAAGTCGACCGGCCCGGTGTTCAAACGGGACGACTCCAACTGGGTGTTCGGTCCGGGGCACAACAGCTTCTTCGATTCCCCGGACGGCCGCGAGACGTGGATCGCCTACCACGCGGTCACGTCCTCGGACGGCGCCGTGCACGGCAGCTGCGGCGGCGACCGCTCGATGCGCGTGCAGAAGGTGAACTGGAACGCGGACGGCACCCCCGTCTTCGGCGGCCCGGCGGCGTCCTGGCAGTCGCAGCCGTTGCCGTCGGGCGACCCGAGCAGCGCGCCGATCGTCGACGGTACGTACCGGATCACCCCGATGCACGCGCGGTCCACCGCGCTCGACGCCTGCGGCACCGGCGTGGACATCGACACGTACACCAGCGCTGGCTGCCAGCAGTGGGACCTGCGTTCCGCCGGTCACCACGCGTACCGGCTGATCAACCACGGCGGGACGCTCGGGACGACGACGTGCGCCACCACCCGCGGCGCGGCCGTCGACGTGGGCCGGCACGACGGCGACTGCGCCCAGTGGTACCTCGATCCCGTGGGCGACGGCTCGTTCCGGATCTCGCACCGCCCGACCGGACTGGCACTGGACGTCGGCGGCTGTAGCGCGGCGCCCGGCACGGGGGTCGACGTGTGGCCGTACTGGTCCAGCTCGCGAGGCACCTGCCAGCAGTGGCAGCTGACTCCGGTGCGCTGACCCCACGCCCGGTCGGGGCTAGGCTCGGGCGAGTGAGCGCGTTCGTGATCGTCGGAGCCGGGCTGGCCGGGGCCAAGGCCGCCGAGGCCCTGCGCGAGCAGGGCTACGACGGCGACCTGGTTCTGATCGGCGACGAGCAGCTGCCCCCGTACGAACGCCCGCCGTTGTCGAAGGGCTACCTGGCCGGGTCCGACGCCTTCGACGACGCCGTCGTCCACCCCGAGGACTGGTACGCCGAGCACGGCATCGACCTGCGCCTGGGCACCCGGGTCACCGCCCTGCGTCCGAGCGATCACGTGGTCGAACTCGACGGCACCGACTTGCGCTACGACAGGCTGCTGCTCGCCACCGGCTCTACGCCGCGGCACCTGCCCGGCGACGACGAACTGCTGCACCTGCGCCGGCGCGGCGATTCCGACGCCATTCGCGAACGGTTCGGCCAGGGGCGGATGGTGATCGTCGGAGGCGGCTGGATCGGCCTCGAGGTCGCAGCCGCCGCCCGGCAGGCCGGCACCGACGTCACCGTGCTCGAGGCTGCCGACCAGCCGCTGTCCGCGCAGCTCGGCCCCGAACTGGGGCAGGACTTCGCCGCGCTGCATCGCGACCACGGCGTCGAACTGCACACCGGCGTGTCCGTGGACGAGGTCCGCGCCGACGGCGTGCGGCTGGCCGACGGCACCGTGATCGACGCCGCCTCGGTGCTGATCGCCATCGGCGCCCGTCCGGACACGGCCCTGGCCGCCGCCGCGGGACTGGCCGTCGACAATGGCGTGTTGGTCGACGCGTCGCTGCGCACCAGTGACCCGGACATCTACGCGGCCGGCGACATCGCCAACGCCGAACATCCCTTCTATGGAAGGCGAATTCGCGTCGAGCACTGGGCCAACGCGCTGAACCAGCCGGCCACCGCCGCCGCGTCGATGCTCGGCCAGGACGCCAGCTACGACGAGCTGCCGTACTTCTACACCGACCAGTACGACCTCGGCATGGAGTACATCGGCCTGCCCGACGCGGGCGCCGAGGTGGTGATCCGGGGTGATCGCGCCGGGCGGGAGTTCATCGCATTCTGGCTGGACGGCGATCGGCACATCCAGGCCGGCATGAACGTCAACGTGTGGGACGTCGTCGACCCGATCAAGGCACTGATCCGGTCCCGGAAGCCGGTCGACGCAAAGCGCCTGGCTGACCCGGACGTCCCTCTCGACAAAGTTACCGACCAGTAGCACTCTGGGACGCATGCCGACCCACGAGGTCTTCAACGTCGCGCCGCCGCTGGTCGGCGTCAACGCGTTCACCGCCGATCCGGCGCTGCGCCTGCCCGAGCTGGCCGAGACCGAGACCAAGTCGCTGGTCGCGCTCGGCGAGCTGGCCGGCAGCGAGGCGGCCGCCGAGTGGGGGCGGCTGGCCAACGCCTACCCGCCGGTGCTGCGCACGCACGACCGGTTCGGGCATCGCATCGACGAGGTCGAGTTCCACCCGGCCTGGCATTCGCTGATGACGGTCGCCGTCGAGAACGGCCTGCACGGCACGCCCTGGCGGGACGGGGCGCATCTGGCCCGCGCGGCGAAGTTCTACGTGTGGGGGCAGGTCGAGGCCGGGCACGGGTGCCCGATCTCCATGACGTACGCGATCGTGCCGGCGCTGCGGCACAACCCGGTGCTGGCCGCCGAGTACGAGCCGCTGCTCGCGTCCACGACATACGACTTCGGGCTGCGCGCCCCCGCGTCCAAGGCCGGACTGCTCGCCGGCATGGCCATGACCGAGAAGCAGGGCGGCTCGGACGTCCGGGCGAACACTACCCGGGCCGAGCCGGCCGGCGATCACTACGTACTGACCGGGCACAAGTGGTTCTGCTCGGCGCCTATGTGCGACCTGTTCCTGGTGCTGGCGCAGGCGCCGGGCGGGCTGTCCTGCTTCCTGGTGCCGCGGGTGCTGCCCGACGGCAGTCGCAACCCGTTCTTCATCCAGCGGCTCAAGGACAAGCTGGGCAACCGCTCGAACGCGTCGTCCGAGGTCGAGTTCGACGGCACGGCGGCCTGGCTGGTCGGCGACGAGGGTGCCGGCGTCCGGACGATCATCGACATGGTCACGATGACCCGGCTGGATTGCGTGATCGGCAGCGCCGCCGGCCAGCGGGCAGCGCTCAGCCAGGCTGTACATCACGTGACGCACCGCTCGGCGTTCGGTCGTCCGCTGATCGAGCAGCCGCTGATGCGCGAGGTGCTTGCCGATCTGGCCGTCGAGTCCGCCGCGTCGACGGCGTTGTGGATGCGGCTGGCTCGCGGGGTCGATGCTGGCGAGACGGCGTTCACCCGGCTGGCCGTGGCGGCCGCGAAGTTCTGGGTGTGCAAGCGCACCCCGGCGTTCGTCGGCGAGGCGCTCGGCGCCGACCCGGTGGCCGACGAGCGGGGCGCCCGGCGACTGGCCGGCCTGCTGGCTCGCTGCCTGGCCGGGTCGCTGCTGGTGCGCGGGGCGCCGGAGCCGGTGGCCGATCGGTTCCTGCGCCTTCGGCTCGGCGACG
>DASXYE010000223.1:0-27191 GCA_036502695.1 Jatrophihabitantaceae bacterium | reverse complement strand
TCCACGCGGCCTGCCGCTCCAAGGCCACCAGCAGATCCACCCGCCCGGCAGCTGACAGCGAGCCCGGATCCAGCAACGACAACGTCACCGCATCCTCCGGCGCCGGCCGCACCCGGGCCAGCTCCGCGGCCACCGCATCCGGGCTGTCCAGGACGTCCGAGAGCGTCGCCGGTGGCGCCTCCATCTCGAACATGTGTCTGATCTTATCAGCAAGGTACGATGATGAAAACCCTTATCTGACAAGCACATTCTTGCCGCGACGCGCCCGTTGCCGCACCACCGCAGCTAGCCCGACGGATCCGGCGCCGGGTCGCCGCTGTCCTGCGGGCCGGACAGCCGTCGCAGGGTGTCGATGAAGCCGAGCCAGCCGACGACCTGCTCGTTCTCACCGCCGTCGGTGCGCAGCCGGCCGGTGATCGGCTGCGCGTCCAGCTGGACGCGAACCGGACGCTCAGCGTTCGGCCCGGCTCGGGGCGTTCGTCGTCAGACCTCGCCGGTGACGGTACGCCCGTCGGGTCGCCCGCGGCGTCAGGGATCTCCCTCATGAGGTCCCCGAAACTGAAGCCTAAAGTGCCGCCGCGAGTTCGTGCCGGCCAGCGATGCCGAGCTTGCGGTAGACGGGCCCGAGATGCGTCTCGGTGGTCTTGCGGGTGACGAACAGGGCCAGGGGGATCTGTGGATTGCTCGTCCGGTGCGGCCGAGGCCGCACCCAGGTCGCCGGCCAGGAGTGCGCGGCGGGTGCTGGTGGTCTCGCGGATCGAGCTGGCCGTCCGGGTGGCGATCATGCTCGACATGGTCGTCAAACCAGAGGCTTGACGGTGGTGGGCGCTAGCGTGCCGGCATGGCCATCGCGCGATTCAAGGACCTGGTGCTCGACGCCGTAGACCCCGCCCGCCTCGGTGCCTTCTGGGGCGCCGTACTCGACTTCCAATGGCACGCGCAGGACAACGGCGACGGCTGGCTCTCCGGAGCTACGCCGCAGCACACCATCTGGATCAACCAGGTGTCCGAGCCGCTCACCGTCAAGAACCGGGCGCACTTCGACATCTACACGACCGACCTGGCCGGGCTGGAGAAACTCGGCGCCACCGTGCTCGAGACGTTCCCGCGCTGGACGGTGATGGCTGACCCGGAAGGCACCTGGTTCTGCGCGTTCCTGCGCGAGTCGCTGCCCGCCGATCGGCTGCACGGGCTGGTCGTCGACAGCGCCGATCCCGTGGCGATCGCGCAATGGTGGGGCCGCGTCTACGACGTGCCGGTCGAGGTCCACGCCGAGGACTGGGCCACGCTCGAGAACGTGCCGGGCATGCCCATCCTCACGATGGACTTCAACCGGGTACCCGAACCGAAGACCGTGAAGAACCGCATCCACTGGGACGTCGGCGTTGCCGAGCTGTCCCCGCTGCTCGATGCCGGCGCCACGATGCTGCGGCCGGCCGACGACGAGATCAGCTGGCGCATCCTCGCCGATCCCGAGGGCAACGAGTTCTGCGTGTTTGTGGACTAGGCCCCGGTGAGCTGTTGGGACAGCTCGCGGAGTTGGCGGCGGGCTTCCGGATCGTCGGCCTGCGGGTGTGGCTCCGCGCGTCGAGTGCCGTTGTAGTAGTGGCCGCTGACCCCGTCGAGCCGCTCGTCCGCCGCGAGCCGGAACGTGGCTTCGACGCCCTCTTCGAGCGTGCTCGTAGGGCGGGGGACGATCTTGGTCGGCATGAACGTCGCCGGGTGCAACGCGTTCGCGGTGACGTCGGTGCCGACCAGCTCGGCGGCCAGGTCGAACGTGAACATGATCTGCGCCAGCTTGCTCTGGCAGTACGCCTGCCAGGGCGAGTAGTCGCGTTCGAGCATGACGTCGGTGAAGTCGATCGGGGCCTGTCCGGCCGAGCTGACCTGCACGATGCGGGCCGCCGGAGCCTTGCGCAGGGTCGGCAACAGCAGCCGGGTGAGCAAGTATCCGGCCAGGTAGTTGACGGCGAAACGCAGCTCGTACCCGTCGGCGCTGACCTGTCGCTGCGGGCCGCCCGGCACGTCGGCGCCGATGCCGGCGTTGCTGACCAGCCCGTCCAGATCGAAGCCGGCGACCTGCTCGGCCAGTGCCCGGACCTGACGCAGCTCGGTCAGGTCGGCCAGCGCCGGGTGCACGTCGTCGTTGCCGGTCGCCGCCTTGATCTCGGCAACAGCCCGATCGGTGCGGGCCGGGTCGCGACCGTGCACGATCACGGCTTGGCCGGCCCCGGCCAGTCGCTCGGCGAGCGCCCGACCCAGGCCGTCCGTCGCACCAGTGACCAGAACCGTGTGCCGCTGCGCCATGCCTCGACCGTACCGTTCGGCGAGTAGCTGGCAGCGGGAACGATTACCGGTAAGCTCGACGACGTGGCAGCAGCGACCCGGCATCGCAACACCCGGCAGAGCAGTGCGGTGCAGGCCGCGCTGGTCGAGGCGGGCGGTTTCCGCAGCGCGCAGGACGTGTACGCGGCGCTACGTTCCCAGGGCGAGCCGGTCGGGTTGTCGACGATCTACCGGCACCTGCAGGCCTTCGCCGACGATGGTGTGGTCGACGTCATCCACACCCCGGAGGGCGAGAGCACGTACCGCTACTGCGGGCAGTCCGCGCAGGATCATCACCATCACCTGGTGTGCCGCACGTGCGGGCGGGCCGAGGAGATCGAGGGTCGCGCCGTCGAGCGTTGGGCCGCCAGCATGGCCGAGAAGTACGGCTACACAGAGGTCGACCACACGGTCGAGGTCTTCGGCGTCTGCGCCACCTGCTCCGCCCGCTGAGTCCACCCCGCGGCTGCGGCGCCGGCGACGGCCGCCCGCCATTCGGTTGGCCCGCTCGGCGGAACTGTGGGGGGTCGCGGGCCGATCGTGGCCCCTGATTCCCGTTTGCTGGTCGTGGGGCTAGAGTGATATTCATATTGGGAACGGTTCCCGTATTCATCAGCCGAGGAGGCGCCATGCTGCGGCCGCGTCACATGTTCGTCACGGCCGCCCTGGCCGGTCCCGTCGCCGTGCTGGTGCTCAGCGCCTGCTCCTCGTCCGCGGACTCGGATGCCGGGAACAACCTGCCGAACACGCCGGTCAAGCCCAGCTCGGCGGCCGCCGGCAAGCTGGGCATCGTCGCGGCCGAGAACTTCTGGGGCAACATCGCCCAGCAGATCGGCGGCGCCCGGGTTCAGGTGACCTCGATCATCAGCAATCCCGAGACGGATCCGCACGAGTACGAGACGAACGCGCGCGACGGTGCCGCGATCGCCGGCGCCAGCTTCGTGATCGAGAACGGCGCCGGCTACGACTCGTTCGTCGACAAGCTGCTGAAGGCCAGCCCGAAAAGCGATCGTGAGGTGCTGACCGTCGCCGACGTCGTGGGCGCGAAGGGCGATGTCAACCCGCACCTCTGGTACAAGCCGGCATATGTCACTCAGGCCGCGCAGGCGATCGAAGCCCAGCTGGAGAAGGAAGATCCGGCGCACGCCGCCGCCTACAAGGCGAACCTGGCCTCGTTCGGCACCGGCGAGCAGCAGGTGACCGACGTGATCGACCAGATCAAGGCCAAGCACGCCGGCGACAAGATCGCCTACACGGAACGGGTTCCGGGCTATCTGATCGAGGCGGCGGGTCTGCAGCTCGGCACGCCGGCGTCGTTCTCGCAGTCGATCGAGGACGGCAGCGACCCGAGTCCGGCCGACAACGCCGCGTTCCAGCTGGCGCTCAAGAAGCACACGGTCAAGGCCCTGCTCTACAACGCCCAGGTGACGAGCCCGACGACGCAGAAGCTCAAGAGCCTCGCGACGAGCAGCGGGGTCCCGGTCGTCGGCGTCACCGAGACGCTGCCGCCGAACGAGAAGGACTTCCAGACCTGGCAGGCCGATCAGGCCCGTGCGCTGCTGACTGCCCTGGGTGGCTAGCGTGCTCACCGTGACCAAGCCGGCGACGACGCGCTCCACGGCGACCGTGGCGCTGCGCGACGCGACGCTGCGGTTCGGCGCCCGCGAGCTGTGGCGCGGCCTGGATCTGGACGTCGCGCCGGGGGAGTTCGTCGCGGTGCTCGGTCCGAACGGCAGCGGCAAGACCAGCCTGCTCAAGGTGCTGCTCGGGTTGCAACGGCTCACGTCCGGATCGGTCACGGTGGCCGGACGGACGCCGCGGCGCGGCAGCGACCTGGTCGGCTACGTGCCGCAGCAGAAGGCGTTCGACCGCGACATCCCGTTGCGTGGCCGGGATCTGGTGCGCCTCGGCCTGGACGGGCACCGCTGGGGAGCGCCGCTGCCCAGCCGGGCCGCCCGGGACCGCGTCGACCGCGCGATCGAGTCGGTCGGGGCCACCGCCTTCGCCGACGCGCCGCTCGGCACGCTGTCCGGAGGTGAGCAACAGCGGCTGCGCATCGCCCAGGCGCTGCTGGGTGATCCGCGCGTGCTGCTGTGCGACGAGCCGTTGCTCAGCCTGGATCTGGCCCACCAGCAGGCCACCAGCGCCCTGATCGACACGCGGCGCCGCGAGGCGAACACGTCGGTGCTGTTCGTGACGCACGAGATCAACCCGGTGCTGCCGCTTGTCGACCGCGTGCTGTACCTGGTCGGCGGGCGCTGGGCGATCGGCACGCCCGACGACGTCATGACCAGCGAACGGCTGTCGGCGCTGTACGGCACCGACGTGGACGTCGTGCGGGTGCGCGGGCGCATCGTCGTGGTTGGCGCCCCGGACGCCGCGCACGGCGACGTCGGCGCCGGGCACCATCACCACCCGGTCGACGACGAGCACGACGAGCACAGCGCGGGCCGGTCATGGGTCTAGGCGACTACCTGCAGCTGGATTTCGTCCAGCACGCGCTGATCGCCGGCGCGCTGGTGGCGATCATCTGCGGGCTGATCAGCCCGTTCGTGATCACCCGGCGGGCGGCGTTCGCCGTGCACGGCACGGCCGAGCTGTCGTTCACCGGGGCGGCCGCGGGGCTGGTCGTGGCCAACGATGCGGTGGGCGGGGCGTTCATCGGCAGCATCGTGGTGGCCGCCGCGATCGGGCTGCTCTCCGTGCGCGAACGCGAACGGGACTCGGCGATCGGCGTGATCCTGGCGTTCGGCCTGGGCGTGGGACTGTGGCTGCTGCAGTACTACCACGGCTACACCAACGCGGCGGTCGGCATCTTGTTCGGGCAGATCTTCGGCGTCAGCAACGACCAGATCTGGTTGCTGCTCGGTGTGGCCGGCGCCGTCCTCGTCGCAATGACCTTGCTGTACCGGCCATTGCTGTTCGCGTCGGTCGATCCGGACGTCGCCGAGGCCCGCGGCGTACGGGTGCGTATGGTCGGGCTGGCGTTCCTGGTGGTGCTCGCCCTCACCGTCACGGCCGCGGCGCAGATCGTCGGGACACTGCTCGTGCTGAGCCTGGCGATCACCCCGGCGGCGGCGGCCCAACGCCTCTCGGCCCGCCCGGCCGTCGTGACCGGACTGAGCATCGTCTTCGCGCTGGCCGCCAGCGTCGGCGGGCTGATCGCCAGCCTGGAAACGCCGTCCGTGCGGGCCAGCGTCTGGATCACCGCGATCAGCTTCGGGATCTACGTCGTGGCCCGAGTGGCCGGCGCACGGGTGCTGGTCGCCCGACGCCGGCCCGTGCCGGTAGCTGCTTAGCGCTGCTGATCCGGCGGCGGTGGCCAGCCGGTGTGGCTGTCGCTCGGTGGCGCCGGCCACTGCTGCGTCGGCGGCGGCTGCTGCGGCTGCCCCCCGCCCGGCCAGCTCGGCGGACCCTGCGGACCCTGCGGCCAACCGGCCGGCTGGACGCCGCCGTAGCCGGCCCGCAGCTCGCGCTTGTGCCGGCGCTGCTTGACGAATCCCACGATCAGCACGATCAGTCCGGCGACCAGCAGCAATCCGCCGAAACCGAACACGATCGCGGTGGCGGCCTGGCTGCTGGCGATCGACTTGCCGAACGCGACTCCGGCGTCTGACGCCGCCACGCCGGACCGGTCCTGCAGATCGACCTTGTACGTGCCGGACTGGTCGATGTGGAACTGCCACATCGCCAGGCCCTTGTGACCGTCGTGGTCGTAGTGCAGGTACTTGATCTTGCCGTCGGACCGGTTGCCGTAGGGAGTCGTCAAGGGGAGCGGCTGCCCGCCGGTCGGGGTGAGGGTCACCTCTATCAGCGGGACCTTCTGGTTGGTGCTGTCGCTCACCGACTTGGACTCGTAGTAGGCGACGTATCCGCCCGAGTTCTTGAACGTGACCGTGCCGGTCTTGTCGGCCAGCGCGACCCGCTGGAAGCCGTTCACCTTGCTGTCGGAGGTCTTGCTCCCGATCACACCGCCGATGATGGCGATCACGATCCCGGCGGCCATGAGGATGGCGCCGACCTGCACGGCTCGCGTGCCGCGGGTCCGCCGGGGTGGCTCGGCCGCGGGATAGCCGGGGTAAACGCCACCCGCCGGGGGAGTTGCCGGGTAGCCCTGATAGCCCCCGCCCGACGGGTTGTTCGGGTCATGTGGATACGTCACGCGCCGAGTGTGCCGCAGTCGGCCGTCCAGCAACAGCGGCACGCCGCGTGGCCAACGTCCGGGTCACACCGGCGGGGCGTCGCCACCGGACGGGGTCGGGATGATCCGCACGACGCGTTCGTCGTCCGATGTCGGGTGGCCGTTGCCGTCCTTGTTCGTGGTGGTCACCCAGAGCGCTCCGTCCGGTGCGGCCACGACGGTGCGCAGCCGGCCGAGCGGCTCGTCCAGGGGAACGACGCTGAACGCGCCCACCTTCTGCTGCTGACCGATCCGGGCGGCCATCAGCGACTTGCCGGTGGTCGTGGCCACGAAGAGCACGCCCTGCTGCACGGCACATCCGGCCGCGCCGGCGCGCTTGGCCGGCAGCGTGCTGGCCGGGCCCTGCGAGGTGCGGTGCGGCGTCGGCCAGCCGTAGTTGGCCCCGGCGCGGATCACGTTGACCTCGGCGGGGGCCTCGGTCTCGTAGACGATCCCGCTCGCCACGTTGGCGCACAGGCCGTTGACCGTGTGCTGTCCGCTGGCGAACACCGCGGATCCGGCCTTGGGGTTGCCGGCCGCCGGGTGGCCGATGCCGTTCACACGCAGCACCTTGCCGGCCAGGCTGGTCGGGTTGGCGGCGAGTTGGGGCTGGCCGGCGTCGCCCGTCCCGATGTAGAGGCGGCCCCGGCCGTCGAACGCCAACCGGCCGGTGTTGCCGGTCGCGCCTCGGGGGATGCCGGTCAGCACCGGAGCGGTCGGCCCGGTCATCGTGAAGTCGATGACGCGGTTGTCGGTCGGCGTCGTGATGTAGGCGTAGATCAGCCCGTCCTGCGAGTACGTCGGCGAGAGCGCGAGGTCGAGCAGCCCACCGTCGCCGGACGTCGCCAGGCCGGGCAGGGTGCGCACCACCGGGACCGGTTGATCGGCGCGCGGCTGGACGCGCAGGATCCGGCCGGTCGTGCGCTCGCCGACCAGGGCGCTGCCGTTGGGCAGCAGGGCCAGCCCGGTCGGGGCGGTGAGGTGCTTGGCCAGCACTCCGGATCCCGAGCCGTTGCCCCCGGTGGGACTCGCGCCGGAACCGGGCGCGGTGCCCCCGGGCTGCCCGGGACCACCCGAGCCGCCGGGACCCGGGCTCGGCTGCTGGCTCGACGACCCCGGGCGAGCTCCGCCCTCGAGGCTGATCGACTGTTGCGGTACCCAGGTGGGCTCGGCGGCGGCCCCGGAGCCGCACGCGGCGAGCAGGCCGCCGGCGGCGATGAGCCCGGCGACCCGCCACGGGTGACGACGCGACGGCGAGCGATGAGCGCTCGCGCGAAGAGCCCCGGCGCCGCAGCGCGGCCCGCGACGAAGGAGCGGTGCGAAGTCGCGGATCCACCCGAGCGCCAGGGAGCGGTGGGGACGCGGATTCGCGTGGCCGGGGTAAAGCACAGCCCCCAGTTTGCCTTGCGAACCTGTGCGGATGCGACCGCGTCTCAGATCGTCCGAGCCCGAGCTCTACTGTCGGCGGGGTGAGCGTGATCTGCCTGCCCGACGCCCAGGCCGTGCGACTGGTCGGCGAGTTGCCGGACAGCGCCCGGCTCGTCGCCTGGAACGGCCAGGGCCCGGCCCCGGACGAGGTCGAGTTCTGGGTGCCGGCGTACATGTTCGCCGACACCGCCCGCCGCGACGCCGCCCTGGCCGCGATGCCGAAGCTGCGGGTCATCCAGCTGGTCTCGGCCGGCGCCGAGGTGTGGGCCGGCCACGCGCCGCCCGGGGTGCAGCTGTGCGACGGGCGCGGCATCCACGGCGGGTCGACCGCCGAGTGGGTGCTGACCGCGATCTTGTCGGTGCTGCGCGAGTTCCCCCGTTTCGTCCGCGACCAGGACGCGCACCGGTGGGAGCCGCGAACCACCGACGAGCTGGCCGGCAAGCGGGTGCTGGTGGTAGGCGCCGGCGACCTCGGCGAGAACGTGGCCCGGCGGCTGCGGGCGTTCGACGCGTCGCCGACCCCGGTCGCGCGGCACCCTCGGGACGGGGTGCACGGGGTCGCCGAGCTGCCGCAGTTGCTGCCGGACGCCGACATCGTGGTGCTCGTCGTGCCGCTGACCACCGAGACGACGGGCCTGGTCGACGCGGCGTTCCTCGCGGCCATGGCTGACGGCGCGCTGCTCGTCAACGCGGCGCGGGGGCCGGTCGTCGTGACCGAGGCGCTCGTCGCCGAGCTGGCGTCCGGACGGCTGCGCGCCGCGCTCGACGTGACCGATCCCGAGCCGCCGCCCGCCGACCATCCACTGTGGACGGCGCCCAACCTGCTGATGACACCGCACGTCGGCGGCCGCGTGGTCGGCTTCCCGCAGCGGGCGTACCGCCTCGTGCGCGAGCAGATCCTGCGCTACGTCGAGGGCGAACCCCTGATCAACGTGGTGGCCGACGGGTACTAGACGCGGTTTTGGCCGCCCGGCATCAAATACCAGCCTCGGCGGCCAAAAGCGGCTAGCGCCTGCGGCGGGACGGGGCGTATTTGGGGGTGGCCTCGCGCAGCGGGGGCACGGCGCCACCTGAGGCCCGCGATACGGCGGCCAGGTCGGCGATGCGCACGCAGGGCAGCCGTACCGCGCCGTCGCCAGTCACGGCGTACACGCTGCGCCCGGTGACGGACAGGCCCCGCACGTCCGCCCACGGCAGCCGGCGCCGTCCGATCAGCGCGCGCACGGTGATGCCCGCGTCGTCGACGATCGTCGCGGTGCGGGCGATGTACACCGCGCCGACGACGGGCACCACATAGGCGATCGTCACGATCGGGTGCTGCACCAGCGGCGTCACGCACAGGGCGAGGAAGAACACCGCCAGGTAGGCGGAGCGCGGCAGCCGGAATACGTGCGACGACACGCGAGAACCCTACGTCGTAGGGTGCACACCGTGAGCACCGAGCAGCCCAAGCAGCACCGCAAGCCGCACAGCAGCGTCGTGACCGACGGCATCGAGCGGGCCGCGGCCCGCGGCATGCTGCGGGCGGTCGGCATGGGCGACGACGACTGGCGCAAGCCGCAGATCGGCGTCGCGTCGTCGTGGAACGAGATCACGCCGTGCAACCTGTCGCTGCAGCGGCTGGCGCAGAAGGCCAAGATCGGAGTCCGCGGCGCGGACGGATTCCCTTTGGAATTCGGCACGATCTCCGTCTCGGACGGCATCTCGATGGGCCATGACGGCATGCACTACTCGCTCGTGTCGCGCGAGGTGATCGCCGATTCGGTCGAGACGGTGTTCCGGGCCGAGCAGCTCGACGGCGCCGTGCTGTTGGCCGGCTGCGACAAGTCCGAGCCCGGCATGCTCATGGCGGCGGCCCGGCTCGACGTGAGCGCGGTGTTCCTCTACGCCGGCTCGACGCTGCCCGGTCGCTACCAGGGCCGCGACGTCACGATCATCGACGCGTTCGAGGGGGTCGGCGCGTGCCTGGCCGGCAAGATCACCCGCGAGGAGCTCACCGAGATCGAGAAGGCAATCTGCCCCGGTGAGGGCGCCTGCGGCGGCATGTACACCGCGAACACGATGGCGTCCGCCGCCGAGGCGCTGGGCCTGTCGTTGCCTGGTTCTGCGGCCCCGCCGGCTCCTGACTCGCGCCGCGACGCGTACGCCGAACGTTCCGGCGAGGCGGTAGTGGCCCTCGTCGACGCCGGCATCACCGCGCGCACGATCCTGACCAAGGAAGCGTTCGAGAACGCGATCACCGTGGTCATGGCGCTGGGCGGTTCGACGAACGCGGTGCTGCACCTGCTGGCCATCGCCAACGAGGCGCACGTGGAGCTGACCCTCGACGACTTCAACCGCATCGGCGATCGGGTGCCCCATCTCGCCGACGTCAAGCCGTTCGGCCGCTACGTCATGACCGACATCGATCAGATCGGCGGCGTCCCGGTCGTGATGAAGGCGCTGCTCGACGCCGGGCTGCTGCACGGGGACTGCCTCACCGTCACCGGCAAGACCGTCGCCCAGAACCTGCGCGACATCGCTCCGCCCGACCCGGACGGCAAGATCATCCACGCGATGAGCGACCCGATCCACCGCACCGGCGGGTTGACGATCCTGCGCGGTTCGCTGGCGGCCGAGGGCGCGGTCGTCAAGAGCGCCGGCTTCGACTCCGACGTCTGGGAGGGGCCGGCTCGCGTGTTCGACGGCGAGCAGGCCGCGATGACGGCGGTGGCCGACGGGTCACTGCAGCCCAACGACGTCGTGGTGATCCGGTGGGAGGGCCCGCGCGGTGGTCCCGGCATGCGGGAGATGCTCGCCGTGACCAGCGCGATCAAGGGCGCCGGCCTGGGCAAGGACGTCCTGTTGCTGACCGACGGGCGCTTCTCGGGCGGGACGACCGGGCTGTGCATCGGCCACGTCGCGCCCGAGGCAGCGGTCGGCGGTCCGATCGCGCTCGTCCGCGACGGCGATCTGATCCGGCTCGACATGACGGCCCGCACGCTGGACCTGCTCGTGGACGACGCCGAACTCGAACGCCGGCGCGCCGACTGGAAGCCGCTGCCGGCCCGGTTCGACTACGGCGTGCTCGGCAAGTACGCCAAGCTCGTCGGCTCCGCCGCCCAAGGCGCCATCTGCGGCTGACTCATCCGCCAAGTTGTCCGCGTTTCAAGACGCTACCGCGTCGCGAAGCGCGGACAACTTCTCGACGGGGCGGAGCTACAGCAAGCTGGTCTGGGCGAAGTCCTCCGTTAGCCAGAGACGGTGGTGGGCCGTGTCGAGCATGACGGCGATGCCCACGGCCTGCGCGTTGCGCGACAGGATGTTCTGCCGGTGACCGTCGTTCGGCGGCTGCTCGTTCACCATGGCCGACTCGAGTCCGAGCGCGGCCTGCTGGGTCAGCTCGCTGCTCATGCCGATGTTCTCGCCGGCCCACCACCACGAGACTCCGGCGTTGGACTCGCGCTGGCCCAGGTCGGCCTCGCCGGATGTCTGATGCGACAGGGTGTTGGCATTGGCCATCGCCTGGTTGTGCCGTTGCGCGCTGGTCTGCCACTGGGTGTCCCAGCGCAGGGCGCTCAGCCCGGCGGCGTGGCGCGAGCTGTTGATCGCGTCGAACACCGCCTGGGCCATCCCCGCCGGATCCGGTAGCCCCGAGGACGGCGGCCCGCCGGACCCGGATGGCGCCGGGCCACCTGAGCTCGCCGACCCGCCCGAGTCGGAGTCCGAACCGGAACCACCCGGCGTGCTGCCCGGACCGCTCGGCCCACCCGAATGAGCAGGCCCGGATCCGGGCCCCGAGCCGTGGGACCCCGGCTGCTGGCCGAGCTGGGGCAGGGCGCTGATGGTCTCCGGACGCCGCCGCGGATCGCGGCTGACCGAGGCCGGGGGAGCCAGTGTCGAGGCGTTGTCGACCTGCGTGAACCGGGCCGAGTCGTCGCCGGCCGCGCCGTGGCCAGACGATGAGCCGTTCGACGAGCGGTTCCCGGGCCAGGTGGTCAGCGCGACGACGAACACCGCGCAGAAGACGGCGCCGGCCGCGATCACGACGGTGCGCCGCGAAACGGTGGGACGAGACGGCGGCCGATTGCGGGTGGGTGCAGAACGATGACGGGGCGCCTGCTGCGAAGGCATGCCAAAACTCCGTGTCGTGAGCCCCCGCTCGGGGCAAAGTCTGCCAGAACAGGTGGTTAAGTCAGCGTTCAGCCACGCGGTCTCGCTATGTGAGACGAGCGTCCCGTCAGGTTGAACTGCCTCGCGGCCCCCGTGTAGGGTTTCGACCGTGCGGCAACTCGTACTTATCGACAGGCGCGTCAGGTGAGCCCAAAGCCACCGACGCGCTAACCCTTCGTGCTGAGCACGAGGGGTTTTTTGTTGCTAGGACGACCGAGCACCGACCGAAGAAAGGCACTGCGATGGACGGCAACCCGACCAGTGAAGAGAACCTCACGGGCGCGCAGGCCCTCGTGCGTTCGCTCGAGCAGGTTGGCGCCGACGTCGTATTCGGCATCCCCGGGGGAGCGATCCTCCCCGCGTATGACCCCCTCTACGACTCCACGAGAGTGCGTCACATCCTGGTCCGCCACGAGCAGGGCGCAGGACACGCCGCGGAGGGGTACGCGCAGGCCACCGGCAAGGTCGGGGTCTGCATGGCGACGTCCGGGCCCGGGGCCACGAACCTCGTGACGCCCATTGCCGACGCCTACATGGACTCGGTGCCGATCGTGGCGATCACCGGGCAGGTGCCGCGCCCGGCCATCGGCACGGATGCCTTCCAGGAAGCCGACATCTCCGGGATCACGCTGCCGATCACCAAGCACAACTTCCTGGTGCAGTCGCCCGCCGAGGTGCCGCAGGCGATCGCGTCGGCGTTCCACCTGGCCTCGACGGGACGTCCCGGTCCGGTGCTGGTCGACATCCCGAAGGACGTGCTGTCCGAGCTCGGACCGTTCAGCTGGCCGCCGCGCATCGACCTGCCCGGCTACCGTCCGGTGACCCGCCCGCACGGCAAGCAGGTGCGCGAGGCCGCCAAGTTGATCGCCACCGCGAAACGGCCGGTGCTCTACGTCGGCGGCGGGGTGCTCAAGGCGCGGGCGGTCGCCGAGCTGCGCCAGCTGGCCGAGCTCACCGGCATCCCGGTGATCACGACCCTGATGGCCCGCGGCGTGTTCCCCGACAGCCACCGCCAGAACCTCGGCATGCCCGGCATGCACGGCAACGTCACGGCGGTGACCGCGCTGCAGAAGTCCGATCTGCTGATCGCGCTGGGCACCCGCTTCGACGACCGGGTGACGGGCCGGCTCGACTCGTTCGCGCCGGGCGCCGCGGTGATCCACGCCGACATCGACCCGGCCGAGATCGGCAAGAACCGGGTGGCCGACGTGCCGATCGTGGGCGATGCCCGCGAGGTGCTGGTCGAGCTCATCCCGGCGGTGCGCGCCGAGTACGAGGCCGGGCACCGCACCGACCTGACCGGCTGGTGGCGCCAGCTCGACCAGTGGCGCACCACCTACCCGCTGGGTTACGAGGAGCCGCCGGACGGCAGCCTCTCGCCGCAGTACGTGATCCAGCGGCTGGGCCAGATCGCCGGCCCCGACACGATCTTCGCCGCCGGGGTGGGCCAGCACCAGATGTGGGCCTCGCAGTTCATCAGCTACGAGAATCCCTATACCTGGCTGAACTCCGGGGGCGCCGGCACGATGGGCTACTCGGTGCCGGCCGCCATGGGCGCGAAGGTCGGCCGCCCGGACAAGCTGGTGTGGTCCATCGACGGCGACGGGTGCTTCCAGATGACCAACCAGGAACTGGCCACCTGCGCGATCGAGGGCATCCCGATCAAGGTCGCGGTGATCAACAACGGCAACCTCGGCATGGTTCGGCAATGGCAGACCCTGTTCTACGAGGAGCGGTACTCGCAGACGGATCTGAGCACGCACAAGCGCATCCCGGACTTCGTGAAGCTGGCCGACGCGCTGGGCTGCGTGGGACTGCGGTGCGAGAGCAAGGCCGACGTCGACGACACGATCAACAAGGCGATGTCGATCAACGACGCGCCGGTGGTGGTCGACTTCACCGTCGGCAAGGACGCGATGGTGTGGCCGATGGTGGCCGCCGGCACCAGCAACGACCAGATCCAGGCCGCCCGGGGCATCCGCCCGGTCTTCGACGAGGACGAGTGAGTGAGCATCGCAGCGAGCGCCAGCGAGCGAGGAGCGGAGCGAACGCCGCGATGAGCGCTTGCGCGAAGAGCAGAAAGGATCAGTGATCGCATGACGACGCATACGCTCTCGGTGCTGGTCGAGAACAAGCCGGGCGTCCTGGCCCGGGTGTCGGGACTGTTCAGCCGGCGCGGGTTCAACATCGAGTCGCTCGCGGTCGGGCCGACCGAGCATCCGGAGATCTCGCGGATCACCATCCTGGTCGGCGTCGAGGGCATCGCGCTCGAGCAGGTCACCAAGCAGCTCAACAAGCTCGTCAACGTCATCAAGATCGTCGAGCTCGAGGACGCCCAGGCGGTGCAGCGCGAGCTGCTGCTGGTGAAGGTCCGCGCCGACGACACCACGCGCCGCGGCGTGCTCGAGACGGTGGAGCTGTTCCGGGCCAACGTGGTCGACGTCGGCCCGGAGGCGGTGACCATCGAGGTCACCGGCCGGCCGGCCAAGAACGCGGCGATGCTGCGCATGCTCGAGCCGTACGGGGTCCGCGAGATGGTCCAATCAGGTGTGGTCGCACTGCAACGTGGGCCAAGATCGATGACACAAGCCGCGTTGCGCTCCGTCGAGCGCAGTGCATGACGAGGGGAAAGCAGTGGCAGTAGAGATCTTTTACGACGACGACGCCGACCTGTCGATCGTCCAGGGACGCAAGGTCGCCGTGCTCGGGTACGGCAGCCAGGGACACGCGCACGCGCTGTCGCTGCGGGATTCCGGGGTGGACGTCCGGGTCGGCCTGCTCGAGGGTTCGAAGTCGCGGGCGAAGGCCGAGGACGAGGGCTTGCGGGTGCTCACGCCGGCCGAGGCGTCGGCCGAGGCAGACCTCATCGTGGTGCTCGCGCCCGACCCGGCCCAGCGGTCGCTGTACAAGGACGCGATCGAGCCGAACCTCAACGACGGCGACGCCATCCTGTTCGGGCACGGCTTCAACATCCGCTTCGGCTACATCAAGCCGCCGGGCAACGTCGACGTGATCATGGTGGCGCCGAAGGGGCCGGGCCACCTGGTGCGGCGGCAGTTCGTCGACGGCAAGGGCGTGCCGGTACTCGTCGCCGTCGAGCAGGACGCGTCCGGCTCGGCTTTCGAGCTCGCGCTGTCGTACGCCAAGGCGATCGGCGGGGCCCGGGCCGGGGCAATCAAGACGACGTTCACCGAGGAGACCGAGACCGACCTGTTCGGCGAGCAGGCGGTGCTGTGCGGTGGCGTGTCCCAGCTGGTCATGTACGGCTTCGAGACGCTCACCGAGGCGGGCTACGCCCCTGAGGTGGCCTACTTCGAGTGCCTGCACGAGCTCAAGCTGATCGTCGACCTCATGTACGAGGGCGGCATCGCCAAGCAGCGCTGGTCGGTGTCCGACACCGCGGAGTACGGCGACTACGTCTCGGGTCCGCGGATCATCGACGCGCACGTCAAGCAGAACATGCAGACCATCCTCGGCGAGATCAAGGACGGGTCGTTCGCGGCCCGGTTCATCGCCGACCAGGACGCCGGTGGCCCCGAGTTCAAGGCGCTGCGCGAGAAGGGCGAGCAGCACCCGATCGAGGACGTCGGCCGCCACCTTCGCGGGCTGATGAGCTGGGTCGCCACCAGCGACGACGACTACACCGAGGGCACCGCCGCCCGATGACTTGTCGATCGTGTAACTCTCTGCGGTGTCAGGCCGCAGAGAGTTGCACGATCGCTTACTGGAGAACCAATGAGACTGGCTGTTATCCCCGGCGACGGCATCGGCATCGAGGTCACCGAGCAGGCGCTGCGCGTGCTGCAGGCGGTCGTGCCGGACGTCGACGCGTCGCACTACGACCTGGGCGCAGCCCGCTGGCATCGCACCGGCGAGACGCTGCCCGAATCGGTGCTGGGCGAGATCCGCGGGCACGACGCGATCCTGCTCGGGGCGGTCGGCGATCCGTCCGTGCCGAGCGGGGTGCTCGAGCGGGGGCTGCTGCTACGGCTGCGGTTCGAGCTCGATCACTACGTGAACCTTCGTCCAGCCAAGCTGTATGACGGGGTGGCCACGCCGCTGGCCGGGTCACCGTCCATCGATTTCGTCGTGTACCGCGAAGGGACGGAGGGACCCTACGTCGGCAACGGTGGTGCGCTGCGCCGCGGCACGCCGCAGGAGGTCGCCACCGAGGTCAGCCTCAACACGGCGTTCGGCGTCGAGCGGGTCGTGCGGGCGGCGTTCGAGCGCGCCCGGTCGCGGCCACGCAAGCACCTGACCCTGGTGCACAAGAACAACGTGCTCGTGTACGCCGGCAGCCTGTGGAAGCGCACCGTCGATGCGGTGGCCGCCGACTACCCGGACGTGACAACCGCGTACCACCATGTGGATGCCGCGACGATCTACCTGGTCACCGACCCCGGTCGCTACGACGTGATCGTCACCGACAACCTGTTCGGCGACATCATCACCGACCTGGCCGCCGCGGTGTCGGGCGGTATCGGCCTGGCGGCGTCGGGCAACGTCGACCCGTCCCGGCGCAATCCGTCGATGTTCGAGCCGGTGCACGGTTCGGCCCCGGACATCGCCGGGCAGGGCAAGGCCGACCCGACCGCGGCCATTCTGTCCGTGTCGATGCTGCTCGACCACCTGGGGCAGTCCGCGGCCGCCGCCCGGGTCGAGTCGGCCGTCGCCGCCGACCTCGCGAGTCGCGACCCGCACAATCCCGGTACCACCAGCGAGATCGGCGAGCGGCTGGCCAAAGCGGCGTCATGACCGACGACATTCGGGCGCTGGTCGTCCGCGCCATCGGTCAGACCGAGGCGATCATCGAGTCGATCCGACCCGAGCAGGTCGAGTTGCCGACGCCGTGTCCACAGTGGACGGTGCGCGACCTCGTCGAACACGTGGTGGGCAGCGACCTGCGCAACTTCGTCGTGGCGACCCGGGGCGAGAAGGTCGACTGGGCCGCGCCGCCCGATCCGTTGGACAGCGACTGGGCGGTGCAGGCCAGCGCCGCGGCCGCCTCGTTGCGGGCGGCGTGGGAACGGCCGGCGGCGCCGACCGAGGGGGACAGCCCGCACCAGCAGATCACCGAGTTGACCGTCCACAACTGGGATCTGCTCATGGCCCTGGGCCGGGACGGCGACGTGATCGACGACGAGCTGGCCGAGCACGCGCTGGCCTGGTCACGCGACAAGTTGCTGCCCGAGTATCGCGGCGAGGCGGTCGGCCCGGAGGTGCCGGTGCCGGCCGATGCGCCGGCCTACGCGCGGCTGGTCGGCTGGTTCGGCCGCGACCCGAGCTGGCGCCCGCCGTCCTGACCCCGTCCTGACTCGGTTTTGGCCGCCCAGGCCTGTATGTGATGCCGCGCGGCCAAAACCGATCCGGATCAGCTCGCCGCGTCGAGGTGGGCTCGCTGGTCGGTGCTGAGCGTCAGCCGGGCCCCGGCCAGCGCCTCGTCGACCTGGGCCACGCTGCTCACCCCCACCGCCGGCGTGATCGACGGGGTGCCGCCGATCAGCCAGGCCAGCACGACCTGATTGCGCGTCGCGCCGAGTTCGGTGGCCACGTCATCGAGCGCGGCCAGCCGCCGGGTCGTGCCGGGGTGGTCGTAGCCCTCGGGTAGCGGCTTGTCGGGTCGCACGTAGCCGCCCTCGATCAGCGGCGTGTACGCCCAGATGTCCAGCCCCTCGGACGAGGCGTAGTCCAGCGTCTCGTCGGTGACCGATCCGAACCCGTGGCCGTGCAGCACCACGCCGGGCCGCGGCTGCAGGTACGAGTAGCGCAGCTGCAGTGCGGTGTAGCCGGCCACTCCCGCCGCCCGCGCCGCCGCCCGGGCCTGCTCGACCCGGTATGTCGCGTGGTTGGACGCGCCGAGCTGGCGCACCACCCCGCGCGCCACCAGCGCCCCGAACGCGCCGACTGTCTCCTCGACGGGCACCGACCGGTCCTCCACGTGCGCCCAGTACAGGTCGACGTGCTCGACGTCCATCCGCTTCAGGCTGCCCTCGATCGCGTTGGTGATTGCGGACTCGGAGAGGCCCTCGATCTGATCGGGATAGCCGCCCGGCACAAGTGGTTCGGCGCCGACCTTCGTGCTGAGGAACACCCGGTCGCGCATGCCGGGCCGGGCCGCGAACCACGCCCCGAGCAGGGACTCGCTGGCTCCGCCGTGCCCGGACGGGTGCTCCCAGAACGGGTAGTTGTCCGACGTGTCGATCAGCGTGCCGCCGCCGTCCACGAACCGGTCGAGCAGCTCGAAGGAAGCCCGCTCGTCGTACCGCGTCCCGAAGAACATCGCGCCCAGTGCCAGATTCATCATGTCTTCGATCGTGCAACCCGGAGTGCGCTCCAGGTCAAGCTATTCTCGCGGCATGTACTCGCCCGGGCAGGTGGCCGACAAGACCGGATTCAGCCTCGACACGCTGCGCTACTACGAACGGATCGGCCTGCTGGACGGCATCGCGCGCACGCCGGGCGGGCGCCGCACGTTCACCGACGACGACCTCGGCTGGCTCGACGTGCTGCGCTGCCTGCGCGACACCGGCATGCCCATCGCCCAGATGCTGCGCTACGCCGAGCTGTGCCGCGCCGGCGAGGAGACGTTCGCCGAACGCATCGAGCTGCTCGAGCAGCACGATCGGGCCGTCGAGGCGCAGATCGCGACGCTGCGCGCCCAGCAGGAGCACATCCGCGGCAAGATCAAGTACTACCGCGGCCGGAGTTGACCGATCCCCGATCTGTGGCAGACTCGATGACGTGCACCGCAGTGTGATCATTATCAGTTAGCGCGTCGGACCCGGCTCGACTCCGACGCGCAGACCCTTCGCCACCCGGCGGGGGGTTTTTTGTTTGGCCAGAACACCCCGACTAGGTAAGGGACATCATGCTCACCGACGACTTCCACGTCTTCGACACGACGCTGCGCGACGGGGCCCAGCGCGAGGGCATCACGTACTCGGTGGCTGACAAGCTCGCGGTCGCCCGGTTGCTCGACCAGCTCGGCGTGGGGTTCATCGAGGGGGGCTGGCCGGGCGCAATGCCCAAGGACACCGAGTTCTTCGCCCGCGCGGCCGATGGTGAGCTGACCCTGAAGAACGCCGTGCTGGTCGCGTTCGGGGCCACCCGCAAGGCCGGCGTGCGCGTCGCGGACGACGCCCAGGTGCGGGCTCTGCTCGGCTCGCGCGCGTCGGTCGTCACGCTCGTGGCCAAGTCCGACGTGTGGCACGTCGAGCGGGCGCTGCGCACCACGCTGGACGAGAACCTGGCCATGGTGCGCGACACCGTGGCGTTCCTGCGCGCGGAGGGCCGCCGCGTGTTCCTGGACTGCGAGCACTTCTTCGACGGGTACAAGCACGATCCCGACTACGGCGTAAGGGTTCTCGACGCCGCGGCGTCCGCGGGCGCGGACGTCGGCGTGCTGTGCGACACGAACGGCGGAATGCTGCCGATGGGCGTGCACGACGTCGTCGAGAACGTACGCCGGCGTACGGGGATCCGCCTCGGCATCCACACCCAGGACGACACCGGGTGCGCCGTCGCCAACACGCTGGCCGCCGTCGACGCCGGGGCCACTCACGTGCAGGGCACCGCGAACGGGTACGGCGAGCGCGCCGGCAACGCCGACATCTTCGCCGTCATCGGCGGACTGGTCACCAAGATGGGTCGCGACGTCCTGCCGTCCGGCAGTCTGGAAGAGATGGTGCGGGTCTCGCACGCCATCGCCGAGATCGCCAACCTCGCGCCCGACACGCACGCGCCGTACGTCGGGTCGTCGGCGTTCGCGCACAAGGCCGGCCTGCACGCGTCGGCGATCAAGGTCTCGCCCGAGCTGTACAACCACCTCGACCCGGCCGTGGTGGGCAACAACCAGCGCATCCTGGTCACCGAGATGGCCGGCCGGGCGTCGGTCGAGCTGAAATCACGCGAGCTGGGTGTGGACGTGTCCGCGCGCCCCGACGTTGTCGGCAAGGTCGTCGAGCGGGTCAAGCAGCGCGAGGCCGGCGGCTGGTCGTACGAGGCGGCCGACGCAAGCTTCGAGCTGCTGCTGCGCGACGAGCTCGAGCCGAGCGCCGAGGCGTTTCACGTCGAGTCGTACCGGGTCATCGTCGAACGGCGCGAGGACGGCGCGCTGGTCAGCGAGGCGACGGTGAAGCTGCACGCGGGTGGCCAGCGGGTGATCTCGACCGACGAGGGCAACGGTCCGGTGAATGCCCTGGACCGCGCACTGCGGTCAGCGCTCGAGACCGCCTACCCGCGGCTGGCCCAGCTCGAGCTCACCGACTACAAGGTGCGCATCCTGCCCGGCAAGCACGGCACGGACGCGGTGACCCGGGTGCTCGTCGAGACCTCGGACGGCCGCGGCGAGTGGACCACGGTGGGCGTGCACGGCAACGTCATCGAGGCGTCCTGGCTGGCCCTGCACGACGCCGTCCGCTACGGGTTGCTGCACGAGTAGCGCAGGAATACCACGCCTTTGGTGAATCGGTGCTCGTCCTGCAGCTCGAGCCCGGCGCGCCACTCGGACGGCAGCGCGGCTAGCCCGCCGCCCACCACGATGGGGTTCAGGAACAGCTGGACCTCGTCGACCAGGCCGGCTCGCAAGGCGGCCGCCGCCAGGGTCGGCCCCCCGACCGACAGGTCGTGCTCGGACGACGCCTTGAGTCGGCGCACCGCCTCGACGTCGAACGAGCGCTCGATCCGGGTGCGCGCGGTCGCGACGGCATCCAAGGTCCGCGAGTAGACGATCTTGTCGGCCGCTCGCCACAGGCCGGCGAAGTCCCGGATCACCGGCGCAGCATCGTCGGTGGGCACCGTTTCCCAGTACGTCAGCACCTCGTACATCCGCCGGCCGAGCAGGTAGGTGCCGACCGGTCGCTCGAGATCGTTGACGAACGCGTGCACCTCCTCATCGGGTGCCGACCAGTCGAAGTGGCCGTCGGCGTCGGCGACGTAGCCGTCCAGCGACGCGATCGCCGAGTAGATCAGCCGCGCAGGCATGAGGCGCAATCGTGGGTGCAGGAACCGGCGACGGACGGGCACACGTGCAGCTCGTCGGGATCGTGGTCGTGCCCGCAACCGAAGTCGGCCACGGCGGCGGCGATGGCCGCGTCGACCCGCGATTCAGCCACGTCGGCCCGGATGCTGGTCAGCAGCCCCCAGGCGACCAATCCGAGCAGGATCGCCAGGGCGAGCGCCACCGTCGAGAGCACCCGCAGCGATCCCGGCGCGGGCGCGGCCCAGGGCACTACGCCCACGGCCACCAGCAGCGCGGCGACCAACCCGACCATGGCGGCGGCGTGACGACGGCGTTCGGCGGAGACGGACGACAGCTGCGACGGCACGGCTCAAAGTATGCCCGGTAGCCTTCATGCCTGTGCGCATCGCCCGTTTCGTAGCCCCGCCCGGCGGCCTGAGCTGGGGGGTTGTTGAGGGCGACGATGTCGCCGCCATCGACGGCCACCCGTTCGCCAAGATCACGTTCGGCGGGGCCCGGTGGCCCGTGGCCGACATCCGGCTGCTGTCCCCGGTCCTGCCGAGCAAGGTGGTCGCGGTCGGCCGCAACTACGCCGACCATGCCGCCGAGATGGGCAACGAGGTGCCGAAGACCCCGTTGCTGTTCCTCAAACCGTCGACATCGGTGATCGGCACCGGCGACGTGATCCGGCTGCCGGCCAGCTCGCACCAGGTCGAGCACGAGGCCGAACTGGCTGTGGTGATCGGTGTCCCGGCCAAGGACGTCGAGCCCGCGCAGGCCATGGACCACGTCCTGGGCTACACCGCGGCCAACGACGTCACCGCCCGCGACCAGCAGCGCGCCGACGGCCAGTTCACCCGGGCCAAGGGCTACGACTCGTTCTGCCCACTCGGTCCGTGGATCGAGACGGTGCTCGATCCGTCCGACCTGCGCATCACCGCCGCGGTGAACGGCGAGACCCGCCAGGACGGGCGCACCAGCCAGCTGGTGCACGGCATCCCGGAGCTGATCGCGTTCGTGTCGCAGGTGATGACGCTGCTGCCCGGCGACGTGATCCTGACCGGGACGCCGGCCGGCGTCGGCCCGCTGCAGGACGGCGACTCGGTGAGCGTCGAGATCGAAGGGATCGGCACGTTGACGAACGCGGTGCGCGCACGATGACGGTCCGGGTCAGGTTTGCCCCGTCCCCGTCGGGGGATCTGCACGTGGGCAACGTGCGCACGGCCCTGTTCAACTGGGCCTACGCGCGGCACTCGAACGGCACGTTCGTGTTCCGGGTCGAGGACACCGACGCCGCCCGCAGCACGGACGAGTCCTACGCGAGGCTGCTCGACGACCTGCGCTGGCTCGGCCTCGACTGGGACGAGGGCCCCGAGACGGGTGGGCCCTACGGCCCGTACCGGCAGAGCGAGCGCCGCGACGTCTACGCCGAGGTCGCCGCCCGGCTGCTCAAGGCCGGCCACGCGTACGAGTCGTACTCGACGCCCGAGGAGGTCGAGGCCCGGCATCGCGCCGCGGGCCGCGATCCGAAGCTGGGCTACGACGGGTTCGACCGGTTGCTCACCGACGAGCAGCGCGCGGCCTATCAGGCCGAGGGTCGCGCCCCCGTGCTGCGCATCCGTATGCCCGACGAGGACGTCTCGTGGGACGACCTGGTGCGCGGCGAGATCACGTTCGCGGCTGGCAGCGTGCCGGACTTCGTCGTGGTGCGGGGCAACGGCGATCCGCTCTACACGCTGACCAATCCGGTCGACGACGCGCTGATGCGCATCACGCACGTGCTGCGCGGCGAGGACCTGACGTCGTCCACGCCCCGGCAGATCGTGCTGTACCGCGCGCTGATCGACATCGGGGTCACCGACTTCGTGCCGCAGTTCGGCCACTTGCCGTTCGTCATGGGGGAGGGCAACCGCAAGCTGTCCAAGCGGGCTCCCGAGGGATCGCTGAGCCACTACCGCGAGGCCGGATACCTGCCCGACGGACTGTTGAACTACCTGGCGCTGCTGGGCTGGTCCATCGGGCCGGATCGTGACGTGTTCACCCGTGACGAGTTCGTGGCCGCCTTCGACATCGCCGACGTGAACGCCAACCCGGCCCGGTTCGACCCGAAGAAGTGCGAGGTGATCAACGCCGCGCACCTCCGGCTGCTCTCGGCCGACGAGTTCGCCCGCGCGCTCGCGCCCTGGCTGCCGGACGCGTCGCCGGAGCTGATCGAGGCGGCCGCGCCGCTCGTGCAGGAGCGAGTGCAGACGCTGTCCGAGGCGGCCGGCATGCTGCGCTTCCTGGTCGACGACGAGATCGAGATCGTGGACGCCGCCAAGCTCGATCCGGCCGTGATCACCGCGGCCGTCCCGGCGCTGGAGGCGTTGCCGAGCTGGGACACCGCCGCCATCGAGGCGGCGTTGCGCACGGCGCTCGTCGACGGGCTGGGCCTCAAGCCGCGCAACGCCTTCGGACCGATCCGGGTGGCGATCACCGGTCGGACGGTGTCGCCGCCCCTGTTCGAGTCGTTGGAGCTGCTCGGCCGCGACCGGTCGCTGGCCCGGCTGCACGCCGCGCTCGCGTGATCGAAGCCGTCTTCTTCGACGTCGACGACACCCTGGTCGACTACGGTGCGACGGCCCGGCGGGCGATGGCCGAGGTGTTGAACGTCGGCGAGGAATACCAGCTGTGGCAGGACATTTCCGTGCCGCACTTCGCCCGCTACGCCCGTGGCGAGATCGAGTTCGAGGCCATGCGCATCGAGCGGACGGCGGCGTTCCTTCGTGCGCTCGGACGAGACGACGCCGGCGCCGCGACCCTCGAGCGGGCGCGGTTCGACGCGATGAATCGCTCGTACGAGCTGTTCGACGACGTGATCTCGTGCCTGGTGGCCCTGCGCGAGCGAACGCTCCGGTTGGGCGTGATCACGAACAACGACGGTCCGCATCAACGGCGCAAGCTGGCGATGGTCGGGCTGAGCGATGCCTTCGACGTGGTCGCCATCTCCGGCGAGATCGGGGTCGGCAAGCCCGATCCGGCGATCTTTGCCCACGCCTGCACGGAGATCGGCGTCGATCCGGGCGCGGCGCTGCACGTCGGCGACCGCCTCGACACCGACGCGCTGGGCGCCCAGGGCGCGGGACTGCTCGGCGTCTGGCTGGACCGGTTCGGCATCGCCGACGGCGAGGCGCGCGTTCCCGTGGTGTCGAGCCTGGCCGATCTCGACGCGCTGCTGGCCTGATTTCGGCTCGGCCGCCTGCGTCCGGTAGCATTACCGCCTGGCCCGGTCGGTCTCGCCAGGTGGGCCAATGGGGTATGGGGTAATTGGCAGCCCGACTGGTTCTGGCCCAGTTAGTCTAGGTTCGAGTCCTGGTACCCCAGCGCACCAAAGGCACGGCCCCGTCGTCTAGTGGCCTAGGACGCCGCCCTCTCAAGGCGGTAGCGGCGGTTCGAATCCGCTCGGGGCTACCACCCTGAACCCCCCGGTTTCCCCGGGGGGTTCAGTCATTTCAGGTGCTTGGCTGACACTGGTAGAGGGTGCCCGTCTCGCCGCCGAAGCCGCCCGAGGCGCCGAGGCCGGCGCTGCCGTTGCCGTTGCCGTTGCCGGATGATGGAGCGGCAGACGAGGCGGCTCCGTACGCTGCGGCCGGGATCTCGGTGCACGCGTCGCGCACCCACGATTCGATCGCCGCTACCGTGGTGGAGGTCTGGCCGCCCCTCGCGACGCCGGGACCTTGGCCGGCGCTGTCGAGCAGGAAGAAGCGGAGCTTCTTGTCGGTCACGAGCTTCTTGACCTGAGTCAGGGTGGGCTGCGGGACTGTGCCGCTGAAGCCGCCCATGGGCATGACTTCCTGGCCGGTGGCCAGGATGTAGGGCGATGCCTGCGACCAGGACTGGACGGCCATGAGATAGCCGGCGCCGTCGCGGTGGGTCGTGACGTAGTTGTAGATCTGCCGCTGCGAGGCGGTGAGCGTGGTGGTGGCGAGCATCCCAACGCCGGCGCCGCTGCCCGGGCCGCCACCGGAGACGCCTTGGCCCTGCGGGATGCGGATGCCGTATCGCTGGGTGGGCGACTCGCTGCGGGGTGGGCCGCTTCTGTTGCCGAAGCCGCCCATGCCACCGGCTGGACCGGCGCTGGCGTTGAACGAGGTGCCGCCGTACTTCGTATCGAGTACTGAGGCGGCCCAGGTGGCGGGCGCGGCCAGCATCGCCAGAACACCTGCGGTCAGTCCGACGACCGCGATCCGGGTCGGTATCCGGCGGGACAGTTTCGCTGCGACCATGACGATGATCGAGACCGCACCGGCGGCCAGCAGGGCGGTGCGGGCCCAGGGTAGGAAGCCGCTGTAGTCGCGCCACACGAACAGCGTCCAGGCCACTTCGGCTGCCACCGCGGCCGGCAGGATCCAGCTGCGCCGACCGCCGGCCCGGTGGGCCTGCCAGAACATGGTGATCCCGACCGCGGACAGCGCCGCGATTGGCGGGGCCAGCGTGGCCATGTACGCGGTGTGCGGGATCCTGGCCATCTTGCTGAACACCAATCCTGCGGTGAGCAGCCAGGTGCCCCACATGACCAGTCCGGCCCGGGTTCGGTCGGTGCGCGGGGCGCGGCGGGTCCAGATGAGGCCGAAGCTGAGCGCGAGGATCGCCAGCGGGTACAGCCAGCCGATTTCCGGGCCGTAGTTGCTGCCCAGCAGCTTGGTCCAACCGGTGCCGAAACCGCTGTTGCCGGCGCTTGGCCCGGTTGGCGTACCCGCCGGCGGCTGCCCTCCGTTGCCGCCTGCCGGGGCGCCGCCCGCGCCGGGGAGGTCCGCCGGTGATCCTGTCTGGCTGCCGCCTCGTGTGCCCGGGGTGCTGGTTCCGCCGGGCGGTGCGTGCCCTCCGCTCATCCCGGACTCGACCGCGCCGGGGAGGTGGATGCCGAAGCGGTCCAGGCCGTTGTAGCCGAAGACCATGGCCACCGCACTGTTGTTGGTCGAGCCATCCACGTAGGGCCGGTCCTTGGCCGGGGTGAACGCGTACAACGCGACCCACGACAGCGACACGGCCAGCATCACTACCCCGGCGACGCCGAGCTGCCAGAACCGGCGGCGCAGCCGGACGGGCGCGGCGACCAGGTAGCCGAGGGCGAGCGCCGGCAGGATCATCCAGGCCTGCAGCATCTTGGTTTGGAAGCCCAGGCCGACCCAGACCCCGGCCCAGATCAGCGAGCGCAGCCGCGCCTGCATTACCGCGCGCTGGTAGGCGTCGGCAGCGAGCACCAGGCACATGGTCAGCGCGCCGTCCTCCATGCTGTGCCCGTACATGGACGCCGCGATCGGCGTGAGCATGAATATGGCCGCCGCGAGCAGCCCCGGCACCACTCCGGCCCAGCGCCGCACCACTCGGTACATCACCAGCACCGAGACGACGCCCTCGATCACCTGCGGCAGCGCGAGCGACCACGGATGGAAGCCGAAGATCCGCGCGCTCAGCGCTTGCGGCCAGAACGAGCCGGCCAGCTTGTCGATCGTGATCGTGGCCTTGGGATCCAGCGCGCCGTAGAAGAACGCCTTCCAGCTCTCGGACATGCTCTTGACCGCGACCGAGTAGAACGGCGCGAGCCCGGCCTCGGTGATGTTCCAGGCGTACAGGAACGCCGCCACGGCGGCGATGCCGAGCAGGGCCGGGCGGGCCCAGGGCGGCTGGTCCCCGGGCGAGCGCCACACCTCCCAGCGGCGCCGTCGGCTGCCCACGGGGGCGGTCAGTGGATCCACGAGAATCATGGACACGGCGGTGGGACCTCCAGGTATTCAGCTGGTCGCAGCGCGCCCCCGCGCGCAGGACGACCCGTAAGCAGAGCCGAGGGCAAGAGCCTGGCCAACATTTATGTGGGTTTATGCAGGACTCGGCTATAACGGGTTAATCGTCTAATGCGTCGCGCGCTGGAGCGTGCTCAGGACAGCGGCGAGTTGGACAGCGTCCGGTCCGGTCGCCGGGTGGGCTGACCAGGGCCACACACCGTGCAGCGGTCGCAGGATCAGTGGCTTGTCCTGGTGGAAGCGCACTACCACTACGGGCGCGGCCGCTCGACCGCGTGAGCGATCCCGGATAGTGACGGCTTTACACGAGCGCACCGTGGCGAGCACCGTCACGCCCGTGACCGACCACCACACGGTTTCCGCC
>DASXYE010000222.1:0-6886 GCA_036502695.1 Jatrophihabitantaceae bacterium | reverse complement strand
TGACATCAGCGTGATCGCCCAGAAGAAGTCGTTGTAGATCCAGGTGGTCAGCAGCGTCGCCAGCGCGGCCATCGCCGGGCGGCACAGCGGCAGCACGATCCGCCAGAACCGGGTGAACAGTGTCGCGCCGTCGACCAGCGCAGCCTCGTCGATGTCGGTCGGGATGGTCTTCATGTAGTTGCTCAGCACGAACACGCAGAAGCCCAGCTGGAACGACACGTTGATGACGATCAGGCCGAGCCGCGAGTCGTAGAGCAGCCCGCTGTCGCTGAGCGGGTGCGGGATGTGGATCTTCAGGTACAGCTGGTAGAGCGGGTTGATGATCACCTGCTGGGGCAGCAGGTTCCCGGCGGTGAACAGGATGAGCAGCGGGATGTTGAACCGGAAGTCCAGCCGCGACACGACGAACGCGACCGCCGACGCGAGCACCAAGGTGACGATCACTGCCGGCACGGTGATGAACACCGAGTTGAGGAAGAAGCGCCACATGTCGCCCTGCGACCAGGCGTCGGTGAAGTTCTTGAACGACAGCTTGTGCGCGATCGAGACGTAGCCCAGGCGGTCGGTCTCGGTCTGCGGGCGCAGCGACACGTAGATGGCGAACACGATCGGCGCGACCCACAGGATCGCCATCGCAATCATGAAGATCTGCGCGAGGACGCTGCCCGGGGTCATCCGCCGCTTGCGGTGTTGCACCGTCGGCCGGGTGACCTGCTCGATCGCCTCCGCGGTGACCGTGGTCATCGCTTCTCCTCGCTGCGGAACTGCTGGTACAGGAACGTCGAGATGGGAACCAGCGAGATGACCAGCAGCACCACGCCCAGCGCCGCGCCGAAGCCGACCCGCTGCGTCTCACCGACGCTGTTCTGGGTGATCAGGACCGACAGGATCTCCAGCCCCTTCGACACGTTGCCCTTGGTGGTGATGTAGACGAGGTCGAACGCGCGCAGCGACTCGATCACGGTCACGACCAGGATCACGATGTTGATCGGCCGCAGCACCGGGAACACGACCCGCCAGAACGTCTGCCACGCATTCGCGCCGTCGATCACGGCCGCTTCCTTCAGCGCCGGGTCGACCGCCTTGAGCCCGGCCAGGTACAGCACCATGACGTAGCCCGCTTGTCGCCACGTCGCTTCCAGCAGCACCGCCCAGAGATTCAGCCGGGGATTGCCGAGCCAGTCGATGAGATTGTTCTGGTGGTTGTGCCCGATGACGGTGTTGATCAGGCCGACGTCGGGGGCGTACACGAACTCCCAGATGATGCCGATCAGCGCCAGCGACAGCATGACCGGCAAGAACAGCACGCTCTGGTAGATGCGGCTGCCCCGGATGCCGCGGTCGAGGATCACCGCGAACAACATGCCCAGCGGCGTCGCGATCACGATGAAGACGAGCAGCCAGGTCAGGTTGTGCCGGACGGCCGGCCAGAACTCCGGCGTGACAGCGGAGTCGAACGCGTTCTTGTAGTTCTGCACGCCGTACAGGCAGCCGCTGCGCTGTGGGATGCCGGGCAGCGTCGTACCCGTCGTGCAGCCCTTGAGGTGGATGCCGCCGACGCCCGTCCACTTCGTGAACGACAAGAACACCGTGCCGAGCGCGGGGAACCAGACGAAGGCGAGATCGAGCAGCAGCGGGATGCCCAGCATCACCGAGACGACAACCTTGTCCCGGGTGGTGAGTCGGCGTACGCGACGCCGGCGGCGACTACGTCTGGTCGCCGCCGGCAGCGTGTCTGCAGTCATCGGTAGTTAGCTGAAGATCGACTTGGCCTGAGCCTCGGCACTCTTCTGGATGGATGAGACGTTCGACGCGCTCGGGTTGTCGATGAACGACTGGATGTGCGAGATCATGTTGTTCGCCATGTCCGGCACGGTGTCGCGGTCCATGAACTGCGAGACGTTCTTGCACTTGGCGATCTCGGTGACCGACTTCTTCTGGATGGCGTTGTACGTCGGGGCCACCAGCCCGTTCGCGACGCCGACGTCCCACTGGTCGGTCTTGAGGTAGGTCGACTCGGCGTCACCGGTGCCGATGTACTTCAGCACCGCCTTGGCGGCGTCCTTGTTCTTGCCCTTCTTCGGCATCATGAAGCCGTCGGCCGGGGCGTCCATGTAGTCCTGGCCGTACTGCTCGTTGATGGACGGGTAGGGGAAGAAGTCCAGGTCGGCCAGGTGCGCCTTGCTGTAGTTGGCCGCCACCTGGTTCGAGCCCTGGAACATCATGCCGGCCTGCTTGTTCTCCAGGGCCTTGGCGGCGTCCTGCCAGAGCCGGCCGTTGGCCCCCTTCTGCAGGTACGGCATGAGCTCGCGCCAGTGGTCGAACACGGCGGTGACGCCCTTGTCGGTCCACGGAGTCTTGTGCTGCAACAGCGACAGGTGGTAGTCGTAGCCGTTGATCCGCAGGTTCAAGATGTCGAACGTGCCGAGCGCGGGCCAGCCGTCCTTCTCGGCGAAGGCCAGCGGCACCAGGCCGTCCTTCTGCATCTGCTTGGTCAGCGCGATGAAGTCGTCCCACGTGGTGGGGACCTTGTAGCCCTTGTTGGCGAAGACGCTCTTGTTGTAGAAGACGACCCAGGGGTAGTTGTAGATCGGCACCAGGTAGTACTTGCCGTCGACGCCCTTGGACAGGTTCTTGACCGCGTCGCTGAAGTTGCCGCCGATCGTCTCCCAGACGTCGTCGATCGGCTCGAGCAGGTTCTGGGCGGCGAAGAACTGCAGCCGGTACCCGGCGAACCACGTCGCCAGATCGTTCGGGGTGCCCTGCAGGTAACTGGTGATGTTGTTCTGGAACGTGTTGTGGTCGACCGTGTTGATCGAGACCTTCACTCCGGTCTTCGCCGTCGCCTGGTCGGTCAGCGCCTTGAACGCGCCCTTCGGTGCGGCGTCGGAGTAGTTCGAGCCGAACGAGATGCTGCCGCCGACCGTGCCGCCACCCGAGCTGCTGCCCGCGGGGCTGCTCGCTCCGCTGCTCGAGCCGGACTTCTTCTTGCTGCTCGAACACGCCGCGAGCGTCGCGGCGGCGCCGACACCACCGATGCCCAGGAGCATCGAGCGCCGGCTGGGGCCGGATCGGGCGCCGGTGCGGTCCGGACCATCCGGACTGACCTGCGCGGCGGGAACGGTGTCGGCCATGACGCCTCCTCGGGCGGTCCGTGGGGTGGCGCCCCGCGGAGCTGGGTACCGGTACTGCGATGGGAACCGAAACATTTTTCAACGCGTTCGATCAGAACCACTCAGAGCAAAGCGTCGTACGACAGTCATGTCAAGCCCTGTTACGTTGCAGTTTCAGCGGCGGACACCATGTTGAGCATCACCAGACTGACCATCTGCGCCATAGCTGCCAAATCTCGCGGATCCGGCAGAGATCATCAAGCCGCCACGTCGGTCGCGCCGCGGGCAGTGCGCGGGGCGCTGCCGCGCAGGATCACCTCGGCCACCTGCTCGGGCGCGTCGGTCATCGGGACGTGCCCGCATCCGCGCAGCAGCACGAACTCGGCGTCGGGCAGCAGCGCCCGGGCCCGCCGCAGCTGGACGCGCGGGAACACGAGATCGCGGGCGCCCCAGGCGATGGTCACCGGCACGTCGTCGGGAATGGGCTCGGTGAACGGCACGGCCGCCGCCAGGATCTCGTGCAGCGCCGGCTGGGCGCGGCGGAAGGCGCGGAAGTCGGCCAGCGCCTGCTCGGACGTGATCCGGGACGGATGCGCCGTGATCCAGCCGTAGGCCAGGGCCTTGCCGCTCGTGGTCCGCGACAGGCGTTCGACCTGGGGTTCGAGAGAGCGGGACAGCCGGCTCATCGTGTTGAACAGGGTCCGCGTGTACGCGAAGGACCGCTCGGTGCGCCAGAACCCGGCCGGCGACAGGCCGGTGGCACTGCGCGCGTCGCCCGCGGCCGCGGCCTCGAGAGCGACGCGGCCGCCCAGCGAGTTGCCGGCGACATGCGGACGATCCAGCTGCTGGTCGGCCAGGAACTGCCGGAAGGCCTCGCGCAAGACGTCGACCAGCGGGCGGCCCTCGGTGACCAGCGGATCGGACTCGCCGTGCCCCGGGAAGTCGAGCAGGATCACCTCGCGCTGCTCGGCGAGCTGGTCGAGCACCGGGTACCAGGCCTGGCGGCGGTGGCCCACCCCGTGCAGCAGCACGAGCGGCTCACCCGATCCGACACGCTCGAACGCAAGCCTCATGAGTCGGACATTACTCGCCAGTAGCGCCGACCAGCCACTGCGAGTTGTCATACCTTCGCCGGTCGATAGCACGGCGGAGGTATGACAACTGCGACGGTCTGCACGCTCCGGCGTCGCCGGCGTCTTTACCCGTTCGCCGCCTGGTATTGCTGGGCGACGCGCACCAGCTGGACCAGGCCCGTCGCGTACTCCATCGCCTCGGCGTGCGCCTCCGGATACGGCGGCTGGAAGCCCACGCCTTCCCACTGCTGGGTCTGCGCGTTCCAGGTGTCGTTGCCGACCTCGAAGTCCCAGGCGTAGATGCCGTCCTCGTAGTACAGCTCGTCGGCCGAGTTGCCGGCCGCCGAGTAGAGGACGTCGGCCACCGGTCCGGTCTGGGCCGGCCAGGTCACCGTCCCCCGCTCGGACGCGATCGCCCCGACGATCTGCCGCGCGGCCGCCAGGAACTGCGCCGACTCGTCGATGGACGGGCGCGGCAGGGTGATCCGCCCGGCGGCCTGGTACGCCCCGGGCGGCCACATGAAGTAGCCACCGTAGCTGTGCACGTTCATCGCGAACTTGATGTTCGGATGCGCCTCGGCCAGCGCGATGACGTTGCGGCTCTCCGGCTCGGACAGCTCGCCGCTGCCGGACGCCGTCTCGCCCAGGCAGTTGCCGCTGCCGCCGACGTACCCGTCGAAGTACGAGCCGACGTCGTAGTTGCGGTTGACGTCGACGCCCCACCGGTCGCGATTCGCCGGGTCGCGCTGCGCGCCGGTGCAGTAGTCGTCCATGTTCTTGCGCTGGAAGTTGTAGTCGTTGAACGAGTAGTTCGCCCCGTCGACGTTGACGCTCGGGATGACGAAGATGTCGACGTCCTGCAGCAGCTGGTGCGTCTCGGGGTCGGTCGCGTAGTTGGCCAGCATCCGCTCGGCGAACTCGAGCGTGACCAGCGGCACCGCCCACTCGCGAGCGTGCTCCTGCGAGTAGGCGAGCACGCCGATGCGCGAGCCGTCGCGGTGCACGCCGATGCGCAGGGCCTGCACCGTCCACGGCTTGCGCGGCACGTCGGAGGTGGCCTTCAGCCCATCGGTCATCCGGGTCGGGCCGGACACCGTCATGGCCTTGCCGGACTGGCCGCTGCGCACGTACGCGTGGAATGTCTGCGGGTACTTCGCCGCGATGAAGTTGGCCACGTCGTCGGTGGTGCTGATGATCGCGCCGGCGGCGTTCGTGGCCAGCGACACCGTGAGCACGCGGTCCTTGTACGTCGCCTTCATCGGACGGTTGGCCGCGCCGGGGTCGACGGTCTTGACCTGCACGCCGTTCATGCCCTGGTCGCCGAACTTCACCGACTCGACGATGACCGCCGCCGTGGCCGGATCGCCCAGGTACGCCGTAGCCGTGCGGCGGTAGCCCTGCGTCTGGTTCGGCAGGTTGATCACGTCGACCAGGCTCGGGTACTGCTTGGCCAGCCGCTTGATACGCGCCTTGATGTCCTCGGGGTTCATGTACGCGCTGATGAAGTCCTTCTGGTAGCCGCTGGGCGTCGGCGGGGCCGTCGTGCCGGGCCACTTGGACGGCGTCGCCTTCGTCGTGCCGCCCAGGCTGGACGTCGCGGTCACCTGCACCGGCTGCGCGGGCACCGGCTGCGGGTTGGCGAAGTGGTACTGGTACTCGCCGTCGTCGACGAACCGCTCCAGCTGGTACAACCCGGTGGTGCCGTCAGCCGTGCGCCACGACACCGTGATCTGCACGTCGGGGTCGGCGGCCGCCGTGGTGGCCACCTGCGTCCCGACGAACGTCTGCCCGCCGCTGGTCCACCAGTACGCCTGCAGGAAGTGCAACGTGTCGGCGGCGGCCGCGGTCGCGGTGCTGTCGGCGTCGGCCGTCTTGGCGCCGGCTGTCTTGCCGGCGGCCGGCCGCATCCCGGCGGCGAAGCGGGCCTGCTCGGCCATGACGCTCGCCTCGTACCGGGCCTGGCCGTCGCCGGGCCGCTCGATCACCTGCGTGACCGTCGCGCCCTGCCGCTGCAGGGTGGCCAGCTCGGCGCCGGTGAACACTCCGTCGACGAGGTAGCCCGAGCCGTCGGCGCGCGCCGCGGTCAGGTCGGCGCCCTGGGCGACGAGCGTGTCGATGATCGCCCGGTTCGGCACCGCGAGGCGTAGCAGGGCGCTGTCGCTCGCGGCGAGCTGGACGGCGACCGCCCTGGGCTTCGGCGGCCCGGCGGTGCTGGTCGGGCTCGTCGCCGCCACCGCGCTGACGGCCAGCGCGGCGAGGGCGATCGGGACGACGATCCGGCGTTTGGACATGGTGCGGCCTCCCGACTGGGGTGGAAGTGCGTTACGAATCCAATGCTGGCTTGGTCTTCTGCCACAACCAGGCGTCGAAGAACGACGCCAGGTCCTGTCCGGAGATCTGCTCGGCCAGGGCGGTGAACTGCGCGGTGGTGCCGTTGCCGTACCGGTGCGTACGGGTCCAGGTCTGTAGCACCTTGAAGAACGCGGTGTCGCCGATCTTGTTGCGCAGCATGGCCAGGGTCATGCCACCGCGGTTGTACACCGCGCTCGAGAACATCGTGTCACGCTGCGGATCGGCGATCGACTGGTTCCAGAACTGGCTGGTGGCCGGCCGGGCGTTGTAGGAGTTCGTCGCGCTCTGCAAGGTGGTCAGCCCGCCGGTGTGCTCTGTCCACAGCCAGGCTGCGAATGTCGCGAACCC
>DASXYE010000221.1:0-20016 GCA_036502695.1 Jatrophihabitantaceae bacterium | reverse complement strand
CGGCGCATCTTCGGCCAGCGTCATCGCGGCGTAGTAGGTCGCGGCCTGCGAGGCCTGCAGCCATATGCGCATGGTCGCGCACTTGTGCTTGATCGCCTGGAAGCTGCCGATCGGCCGGCCGAACTGCACCCGGGTCTTGGCGTAGTCCACCGCCATCTCGAGCACCCGCTGGGCGCCGCCGACCTGCTCGGCGACGAGCGCGACCGCCGCGCGATCGAGCATCGCCGAGGTCGCGCTCCAGCCGGCACCGTCAGCACCGACCAGTCGGGCCGGCGTCCGGTGGAATTGCACGCGGCACTGCTTGCGGGTCTGGTCCATCGTCGGCAGCGACTCGATCGTCAGGCCGGATGCCGCGGAGTCCACGGCGAAGACCGAGACCCCGGTCGGCGTCAACGCCGCGACGAGGATCAGCTCCGCCACGTGGGCATCCAGCACGAACAGCTTCTCGCCGTTGAGTGTCCACTCCGAACCGTGCGCGACGGCAGTGAGCGATACGCCGCCTTCGTCCCACCGACCCGACGACTCGCACAGCGCCACCGTGGCGATCGTGGTGCCGGCCGCGATACCCGGAAGGTAGGCCGACATCGCGGCCTCGTCCTTGCTGGCCAGCAGCAGGTTCGCCGCCAGGGCGACCGACGCGAAGTAGGGGCCGCAGAACAACGCTCGGCCCATCTCCTCGAATACGATGCCCTGCTCGACAGCCGTGAATCCGGAACCACCGTATTCGCAGGGGATTCCCAGGCCCTGCAGGCCGAGTTGATTGGCGGCCTGGGCCCACACGTCGGCGTCGTACCCGCGTGCGGTCTCCATCTGACGCCGTACCTCGGCCTCGTCGGACTTCGCTTCGAGGAAGCGGCGGACCGATTCGCGGAGCTGTTCCTGCTCGGCGCTGAAGGCGAAATTCACCGACGACTCCCGTCCCACTGTAGTAAGTAGTTACTGTACTACAGGTAGCGGCTGGCGAATAGCTTGTATAGTGGTCACTTGTCTTCCGGCTTGCGCGGGCCTAGGCTTCGACTTCAGTGAGGACGAGGTGGAGGCGTCGATCATGACCTATTCGATCTGCCTGGCGACCACCGGCGCCGGGGTATGGACCAGTCGCGACGAAGGAAAGACCTGGCTGCTCGGGCATTGCGACAACCCGCGCTACCCGTACGAGCTGTCGGCTCGAGCGCTCGCGGCGTCGGCCGAGACGCCCTCGACCGTCTGGGTGTCCATGGACTCCGAACAGGCGCACGACGTGGTGGCGCGCAGCGACGACGGCGGGGAGACCTACTGGTACGTGGGCGTTCCGGCCGCGGGCCGGCAGGTCTGGTGCCTGGCCGTCGATCCGCGTGATCCCGACACCGTCCTGGCCGGAACGCGTCCGGCCGGGCTGTTCCGCAGTACCGACGGCGGCACGACGTGGGCCGAATTGCCGACCGGCATGGCCGAGTCGTGCAGCATCGGCTCCACGCGGGTAACCAGCGTGCGCTACACCGACGTGCCCGGCGAGGTGTGGGCCTCGGTCGAGATCGACGGCCTGTATCACAGCCTGGACGGGGGCGACTCCTGGACGGGGCTGCACACCTCCGGCGGGCAGCAGCTGCTCGGGGAGGGCGAGGTGTGGAAGGACGAGCGCCACTTCGACATCCACGACATCGTGGCCGGCCGCGACGCCGAGGGCCGGCCGAGCGTCTTCGTGGCGACGCCGATCGGCTTCTTCGCTTCGTCGGATGCCGGACGCGGTTGGCGCGGCAGCCGCTACCCCGTCGATGCGCAGTTCGAGGCGTCGCTGTTCTACACCCGCAGTCTGCACGTCCCGCCGGGAGACGCGGCGACGGTGCTGGCCGGCCTGGGCCGCCGGCCGCCGGACCACGGCACCCTCGGCGGCGTCCAGCGCAGTACCGACGGCGGCCTGAGCTGGCGACCGGTGAGCCCGATCCTGCGGTCGGTCGTGTGGAAGATGACCGGCCACCCGTACGAGCCATTGATCGTCGCCGCGGTGACGCTGTTCGGTCAGACGTTGTTGTCCACCGACGCCGGCGCGAGCTGGCAGCTGGCCGATCGCGAGTTCGGTGAGATCCGCGGCGTCTGCATTGCTGCGCAGTAGCACAGCCGCGACCGGGCCACTGGCCGGGCTACGCGTACTCGAGATCGCGAGCGCCGCCCCGGCGCCGTTCGCCTGCATGATGCTCGCTGATCTCGGTGCCGAGATCGTCCGGATCGACCGGGCGGATGCTGTCGGTCGTCCGGCAGTGCGGCCTCGCGACCCGTTGTCGCGATCGCGCCGCTCGGTGGCCGTGGAGCTGAAGGACTCGGCCGGTGCGGCGCTGGTGCTTCGGCTGGTCGGCCGGGCCGACGTGCTGGTGGAGGGGTTTCGCCCCGGCGTGATGGAGCGACTCGGGTTAGGCCCGGACGAGTGTCGCCGGGTGAACCGGCGCCTCGTCTACGGGCGACTGACCGGGTGGGGCCAGTCCGGGCCACGAGCCTCGGCTGCCGGCCACGACATCAACTACCTCGCTGCCGCCGGCGCGCTGCATCCCCTGGGCCGCGCCGGCGCGGCGCCGCACGCGCCGACCAATCTCGTCGCCGACTTCGGTGGCGGCGGCATGTTGCTGGCCGTCGGAGTCCTCGCCGCTCTCTACGAGCGAGCGTCCTCGGGAGAGGGGCAGGTCGTCGATGCAGCCATGGTCGACGGCTCGGCGCTGCTCACCGCGTTCCTGCACGGGCTGCTCGCGAACGGCGATTGGGCCGCTCCGCGTGGCACCAACCTGCTCGACGGCGGCGCGCCGTTCTACGACACCTACGAGACGCTCGACGGCGAGTGGATGAGCGTGGGCGCGCTCGAGCACCGGTTCTACCGGCAGCTGCTGATCGGGCTCGAGCTGGCCGACGCCGCCCTGCCGCACCAGATGGATCGCTCGGGTTGGCCGATACTGCGTACGCGCTTCGCGACGGCGTTCCGTTCGCGCACGCGCGCGGAGTGGACGGCGATCTTCGCCGGCACCGATGCCTGCGTCGAGCCGGTCCTGTCACTGGGCGAGGCGCCGTCCGGTTCGCTCGCGCAGGCCCGGCAGCTGTTCGTGACGGTGGACGGATTCGACCAGCCGGCGCCGGCGCCGCGCTTCGACCGGACGCCGGCCGAGTATCCGACGGCGGCGCCGGTGGCCGGTCAGCACTCACGCGGCGCGCTGCTCGACTGGGGCCTGTCCGAGCTCGAGGTCGATGCGCTCGTCGAGCGCGGGACGGTGGTGGACGCCGAGCGACGCGGCGTTCAGAGTCACGACATCCCGGCGTCGACCGGGAAGACGACGCCCGTCACGTAGCGCGCCTCGTCCGACGCCAGAAACAGGATCGCGTTGCTCACGTCGATCGGGTCGAGCCAGGGGATGCCCATCGAGTGCAGGGTCTTCGACACCTCGCCCATGTCGGCAAGTGTCGGTGCGCTCAGGTCGGGCCGGAACGTCATCCGCGTCAGGTCGTTGTCGATCATGGGAGTCAGGACGCCGCCCGGGTTCACCGTGTTGACCCGGATGCCATGTGCGGCCAGCTCCAGGCTGGCGACCCGCATGAGGCCGACGATGCCGTGCTTGGTCGCGCAGTAGTGACCGAGATGTTGCATCCCCTTCATTCCGGCCACCGAGCTGGTCAAGATGATCGACCCGCCCTGGGCCTGCGCGACGAGGTGCGGGATGACGGCCTTCAACGTCCGCCAGGTTCCACCGAGATTGACGTCGACCACCGTGGTGAACACGTCCTCGGGAATCTCGTGCAGCGGGTGGTAGTCGACGATGCCGGCATTCTCCACGACCACGTCGAGCCGCCCGAACTCCGCGACGGTGTCGGCGATTGCCCCGTCGAGCTCGGCCTGCACGCGGATGTCGGCGACCCGGGTGATCGCTCGCCCGCCGGCCGCCAGAACCATGCGCCGCGTCTCTTCGAGGTCCTCCCGGCTGGCCAACGGATAGGGCGACTGGGCGATCGGCGCGCAGATGTCGATCAGGGCCACGCTCGCACCCTCCTCGGCGAGCCGGACCGCGTGCGAGCGGCCCTGCCCCCGGGCCGCTCCGGTGATGACCGCGACCTTGCCATCCACTCGTCCCATACCCGCGCCTCTCATAGATATAGTTAGTGCTTACTAGTACACTGCGTCGACAGCGTCCGAATCAAGACTCCCGGGGGCATGACTTGGGCCGGCTGGACGAGAAGGTCGCCGTGGTCACCGGCGGCGGCAGTGTCGGCGGCGGCGTGGGCAACGGTCGCGCGATGTGCCTGCGACTGGCTCAGGAGGGCGCGGCGGTCGTGGTCATGGATCGCTCCGCCCGCTCCGCGCAGGAAACCGTCGAGACCATCGTCTCGGCCGGTGGCCGGGCCGCGCCCGTGGTCGGTGACGTCACCTCGGCTGCGGACTGCCAGGCCGCCATCCGCCGGGCCGTCGAGTCTTTCGGCGGCCTGGACATCCTCGTGAACAACGTCGGCATCCCGGGCGCGGCCGGATCGGTCGTCGACGTGACCGAGCAGGAATGGGATCGCGTCCTCGACGTCAACCTGACCAGCCTCATGCTCATGTCCAAGCATGCAATTCCCGAGCTTGGCAAACGCGGCGGTGGCGCGATCGTCAACATCTCCTCGATCGCCGCATTCCGGCAGAGCGACCGGATGGCCTACACCGCGTCCAAGGGCGCGGTGAATGCGCTCACGATGGCCATGGCCGGATGGCACGCCCGTGAGCGGATCCGGGTCAACTGCGTGGCGCCGGGGCAGGTGTGGACGCCAGTCGTGGCGGACACGTTTCCCGGCGATCCCGACGCCATTGCCGAACTGCGCGAACGGCGGCGGAAGAGCTCGCTGATGAAGATCGAGGGCACGGCGTGGGACATCGCCAACGCCGTGCTGTTCTTCGCGAGCGACGAGTCGCGATGGATCACCGGGCAGACGCTCCTGGTCGACGGCGGCCTGCACATCGGTCGTCCGCCGGCGATCGAGTAGTGCGGTAAAGGTCGGATAGCAACTACTTACGAAGGCGGCGGCCATGTCGGACGGAACCTCCGAATCAACGACCACACGGCGCTTCGCCGGCCAGGTGGCGCTGGTCACCGGCGCTGCTCGGGGTCAGGGGCGATCGCATGCCCTCGCCCTGGCGCGGGAGGGGGCGTCCGTCGTGCTCGTCGACATCTGCGCCGATTTGCCGACTGCGGCGATGCACCAGGCTGGTGAGGCCGATTTGAACGAGACCGTCGCTCGGATCGAGGCACTCGGTGCCGAGGCCGTCGGAGTGCAGGCCGATGTTCGCGACCTGGATCAGATGCGGGCTGCCGTGGCGGTGGCGATCGGCACCTATGGCCGGCTCGACGTGGTCAGTGCGAATGCCGGCATCGTCAGTTTCGGCAAGTCCTGGGAACTGTCGGCCGAAGCCTGGGCCGAGCTCATCGCGGTGAACCTGACCGGTGCGTGGGCGACCTGCGCCGCGGCCAGCTCCGCGATGATCGAGCTGGGCAACGGCGGCAGCATCGTGCTCACCGGCTCGGTCGGCAGCGCGAAGGCCGGCGCGAACGTAGCCCACTACGTCGCGAGCAAGCACGGGATCGTCGGGTTGATGAAGGCGCTCGCGATCGAACTGGCCCCGTACCGCATTCGCGTGAACACCGTGTGCCCGACGAACGTCGACACCGACATGATCATGAACCGGCAGACGATGAGCTTCTTCGTGCCCGACGAGCCGAACCCCACCCGGGAGCAGTTCGCGGCTGCGGCCCGAACGATGCACCTGCTCGACGTGCCGTGGATCGAACCACAGGACGTCAGCGACGCCGTGCTCTTTCTGGCGTCGAGGCAGGCGCGTTACATCACCGGTGCGGTGCTCCCGATCGACGCCGGCGCCTGGACGATCTGATCCCCACCGCCCCGAACCAGATAAGGAAGAGCGACATGACCGTGTCCGTTTCCCGATCCGATGCCCGGTTGCGCGGCGGCATCGTGCTCGCCCACGAAGGGTTCGGCGTTACCGACTACATCCGATCGGTGGCTGACCGGTTCGCCGACCGGGGTTGGATCGTGGCCGTTCCGCACTTCTATCACCGCACCGGCGATCCGAGCTTCGGGTACGACGTCGACCACGAGGTCATGGTGCCGCATGCCGCGGCGCTGACCACCCAAGGGATTCTCGACGATGTCGACTCGGCAGTGGCCGCGCTGTGCGACTCCGGTGTTCCGGCCGAGGCCGTCGGGCTGGTCGGATTCTGTCAAGGCGGGTCGATCGCCTTCCTGGCCGATGCCGAACGCGACTTCGCCGCCGGCGTTACCTTCTACGGCGGCGGTATCGTCGGCGGATCTTTCGGGGTCCCGCCGCTGCTCGAGCTGGTCCCTCGGTTGCGAGCGCCGTGGCTGGGCCTGTACGGGGAGCAGGACGAGTGGATCCCGCAGGCCGAAGTGGAGCAGCTGCGCGCGGCGGTCAACGCGGCGCCGGTTCCGGCGCGGGTGCTGACCTTCCCCGGGGCCGGCCACGGCTTCCACTGCGACGCCCGGGCTTCCTATCACCGGGCGTCGGCGCAGCTCGCTTGGACGCAAGCCAGCGAATGGCTGGATCGCTACGTTCCGGACCCTGCTCGCATTCCTTGATAAGTATAGTGCTTACTTGCCTTCGCAGTTTTGACGCTGTAGCCTCTCCCCACACCTCGGGCTTGACGCTGGTGCCGCCCAGGGTTCGGGACGCACGTGCGCGCCGAGCGCTTTCGCCCGTGAAGCCGAGAGTTTGGGGACGCGCAGATGCTCGAGAGCTTCTTACCGTTCATCGTCATCGGAATAACGACCGGCTCGGTCTACGGGCTGGCGGCGACCGGCCTGGTCCTGACGTACAAGACATCAGGCATCTTCAACTTCGCCTACGGATCGGTCGCGACGATCTCGATATTTGTATTCTATTCACTTCGCGTTGAACACGGTTGGCCGTGGCCGCTGGCGGCGTTGGTGTGCGTCGGTGTGCTCGGCCCGATCGAGGGCCTGCTCCTCGAACGGCTGGCCCGGGCGCTGGACACCGCGAGCACCGAGGTCCGCATCGTTGCCACGGTGGGCCTCATGCTCATCGTCTTCGGCACCGGCACGCTCTGGTACCGCAACAACACCGCCCTCGTCCCGCAGTTCCTGCCGACCGAGAGCTTCCGGCTGCTCGGAGTCTCGGTCGGCTGGGATCAGGTCATCGTCACGGTCGTCTCGATCGTCCTCACCGTGATCCTGTACCTGTTCTTCCGGTTCGTGCGGATGGGCATCGCCATGCGCGGCGTCGTGGACAACTCGTCCTTGCTGTCGCTGACCGGCGAGAGCCCGGCTCGGGTTCGGCGGTGGGCCTGGTTGATCGGCTCGGTGTTCGCCTCGCTGGCCGGGCTCATGCTGGCTCCGTCGCTCAACCTCGACGCCTTCATGATCACGATGCTGGTCGTGCAGGCGTTCGGTGCCGCGGCGATCGGGTACTTCTCCAGCCTTCCCCTGACGTTCGTCGGTGGCCTGGTGATCGGCATCGGCGGATCGCTGGCGACCAAGTACGCCGCGCAGGTGCCGTCCCTGGCCGGGCTGCCGTCGTCGCTGCCGTTCGCAGTGCTGATCCTGGCCCTCGTACTCACGCCGCGGGCCCGGTTGGTCCAGCGGCGACTGGTCGCCGAGCGGGTGGCCCGCCCGCCGTACCACGCCCCGGTCCGGGTGCGCAGCGTGTTCGGACTGGTCGTGGTCGGCGTGCTGATGCTCGTCCCGGTGCTAGCCGGGACCTACCTGTCGGTGTGGTCGAACTTCCTCATCGAGACGTTGCTGTTGTTGTCACTCGGCGTGCTGGTGCGCATGTCGGGTCAGATCTCGCTGTGTCAGTACGCGTTCGCCGCGATCGGGGCCAGCACCTTCAGCCATCTCGCGACCTCGGCGCATCTGCCGTGGGCGCTGGCGCTGCTGCTGGCCGCGTTGATCAGCATCCCGGTCGGCGCAGTCGTGAGCATTCCGGCCATCCGGCTGTCCGGGGTCTTTCTCGCACTCGCCACGCTCGGGTTCGGGATCTTCGTCGAGCAGATGCTCTACAACACGAGTTTCATGTTCGGCTCGTTGACGAACGGCATCGCGGCGCCCCGGCCGAACGTGAGCCTGGGCTCGTGGCAGCTGTCGAGCGACAAGGGCTTCTACTACCTGGTGCTGCTGATCGTCGCCGTCCTGACCGTGTTGGTCGTGCTCGTTCAGCACGCCCGGTTGGGCCGGTTGCTGCGCGCACTCTCCGATTCGCCGATCGGTCTGGAAGCATTCGGCACCAGCACGAACGTCACCAAGGCCGTGGTCTTCTGCCTGTCGGCCGTGCTGGCCAGCCTGGCGGGCGCGCTGCTGGCGATGTTGCTGCACTTCTCGGTCGGCAGCAACTACGTCTCGTTCAACTCGCTGACGCTGCTCGCCGTCGTGGTCATCGCGACGGTCGGTGGGCCCTGGTACGCGGTCCTCGGGGGCCTCGGCCTGGTCGTGTTGCCCGGCTACTGGACCTCGCCGAATGCCAGCACCTACCTGGAGATCGCGGCCGGGGCCGCCGCCGTTATCTTCGCGCTGCAACCCGACCGGGTGCCCCGGGTCCCCGAGCGGCTGGCGGCACTCATCGATCGACTCGGCGGTCGGCGGGCAGCTACCGCAACTGCGCCGGCCGCTGCACCGCCTCGCCCCGCCGCCCTCCGCCCGGTCGCCGAGCGCTCGCCGGCCGGAGACGGTCTGCGGGTCAGCGGGCTGACCGTTCGGTTCGGCGGGATCACGGCCGTCCGCGACGCTGGGCTGCATGCGCCGATGAACGCGATCACCGGCCTGGTCGGCCCGAACGGCGCCGGCAAGACGACGATCTTCAACGCCTGCTCCGGACTGATTCGAGCCAGCTCAGGGCGGATCGAGCTCCACGGGCGCACGGTGACCCGAGCCAGCGCTCCGGCCCGGGCCCGTCTCGGACTCGGCCGCACCTTCCAGAAGCCGCAGCTGTTCGAATCGCTCACCGTCATGGAAAACGTCGCGTTGGGTCGCGAGGCCGGGTTGGCCGGAGCCAACCCGTTCCGGCAGATCGCGAGCAGCCGGGCCGAGCGACTCAGCGTCGGGGCCGCCGTCGACGACGCTTTGTACTCGGTGGGGATCGCCGGGCTGGCCGGACGTCCGGTGGCCTTGCTGTCGCTCGGCCAGAAGCGCCTGGTGGAGCTGGCCAGGGTCGTCGCCGGCGGGTTCGACGTCTTGCTGCTCGACGAACCGTCGTCCGGACTCGACCCGGTCGAGACCGAGGCATTCGGTGAGGTGCTCACCCGGATCGTGGCCGAGCGCGGGCTGGGCCTCCTGCTCGTCGAACACGACATGGAGCTCGTGACCCGCATCTGCCGGGACGTGTTCGTCCTCGACTTCGGATCGATCATCTTCCAGGGCACGACCGAGGAGATGACCCGCAGCAGCGTGGTGCGGACCGCCTACCTGGGCGAGCACGACGCGGCGCTCGACGCGGCGGCTTCACAGGCCGGGGTCGCCGAGCCGTGGGCCGAGCCGGCCCCGGCGACTGCAGTCCTGGACAGCGACAGCGTGGAAGTGGGGCGGTAGCGATGGCCGGCGTGACATCGATCGACCCGACCGGCACCGCGCGGCCGGCCGACCCTCAGCAGCCGACCAGCGCACTGCGGGTGCGCGGCCTGCGGGCCGGGTACGGCCAGAGCATCGTGCTGCGTTCGGTCGACCTCGATGTCCCACCCGGGTCGGTGGTAGCCCTGCTCGGGCCGAACGGTGCCGGGAAGTCGACCCTGCTCAAGGCGCTCACCGGCCTCATCCGCCCCATGGCCGGTGAGATCCAGCTCGGGGACGGCCGGAACGTCGCCGGGCTCGCCCCGGAACGCATAGCGCGCCTCGGCGTGTGCCTCGTGCCCGAAGGTCGCGGCGTGTTCCCGTCGCTCACGGTCCGCGAGAACGTGGTGCTCATGTCGCGCCGTGGCGACGAGCAGGGCGCGCTCGACCGCACCGCGGAACTGTTTCCCGAACTCGGCCGGCGATTCGGCCAGGTCGCCGGCAGTTTGAGCGGCGGTGAGCAGCAGATGCTCGCACTGGCCCGGGCCGCGATCAGCGATCCCGGGGTGGTACTCGTCGACGAGGCGTCCCTGGGGTTGGCCCCGCTTCTCGTCGACCGGGTATTCGAGACGTTCCAGCGCATCGCCGCGTCCGGGCCGGCGCTGCTCGTGGTCGAGCAGTTCGTGCAGCGGGCGCTGGCGCTGGCCGACCACGTCTACCTGATGGACCGCGGCGACATCCGCTTCTCAGGACCCGCCGCGGACGTCGACGGCGACGAGATCATGCGCCGCTATCTCGGCATGTCCGGCCGGGGCTGAAGGTCGGGTCGCTGTCGTATCCGGACGTCCCCCTGGCTTTGCCGACATCAAGAAGGGTGCAGTGCTCTGATGAGGACCAGACTGCGGATCGGATATGGGCTCGTCGGTCTGCTGGCAACAGGCATATCGCTGTCCGCCTGTAGCAGCAGCGACAAGACGGGTACCGGCACCGGCGGTGGGACGGGCGGGGGAGGTTCGACCGCGGCCGGTACCGGCGCCGGCACCCCGGCAACCGGCTCGCCGCTCTCGATCGGGTACGTGTGCAGCTGTACCGGCCCGGACGCGTCCAGCGTCGACGCGATCACACCCGTCTACGAGGCTTGGGCGGCCTGGGAGAACGCGAACGGCGGCGTCAACGGCCATCCGATCAAGCTGATCAAAGCGGACGACGGCCAGAACTCGGGCACCTCACTCACCCTCGTGACCAAGCTGATCAACGACAACCACGTCATCGCGGTCTTCGACAACTCGAACGTGGACTCGGCGTGGGCGAAGACGGTGCAGGACGCGGGGGTGCCGGTGGTCGGGGGCAACCTGGCCAGCAGTGAGTTCCTCACCAATCCCGACTTCTTCGCCCAGGGTGGGACCGGCGACTCCGTGCCGTACGGGATCATCGGCGCGGCGCACAAGGTCAATGCCGACAAGCTTGCAGTGGTCTATTGCGCGAACGTGCCGATCTGCGCGCAGCTGCCGCCGGCGCTGAAGTCCCTGGGCGGGCCCGAAGGTGTGCAGGTGACCTACTCGGCCGCGCTGCCCAACGCGGCACCGAACTACGTCGCCCACTGTCTGGCCGCCAAGCAGTCGGGCGCGAACAGCATGTTCGTCGCGAGCGCCACGAGCGTGACGCTCGGCGTGGCGCGCAGCTGCGCGTCCCAGGGCTACAAGCCGGTCTACATCGCCAGCGAGACCTCGCTGACCAATTCCTCGCTCGGCACCCCTGGCATCGACGGCTCGGTCGGCGAACTCACCAACCTGGCCGCCGTCGACACCACTGTGCCGGCCGTTCAGGCGATGCGCGGTGCGATCGACAGGTACGACTCGGGTTACGTCAAGAGCGACGACTTCGGGCCGGGCATCACGATGGGGTGGGCGTCGGGAATGCTCTTCGACGCGGCGGCCAAGGCGGCCCACCTCGGCGCGAGCCCCACGGCCGCGGACATCCTCAAGGGCCTGCACTCCCTCAAGGACGAGACGCTCGGCGGGTTGTCGTCGCCGTTGAACTTCGTCAAGGGCAAGCCGACGTCGGTCAAGTGCTGGTTCTACTACGGGATCAAGGACGGCCAGTTCACGGCGCCGTACGGCAGCCAGCCGACCTGTGCGGGGTCCTGACATGAACGAGTCCGGTCAGGTCCGCGTCGTCGTCACCGGCCACGATGCGGACGGCAAGTCCGTTGTGGCAGCCGACAAGTCGGTGCCGCCCGAGGCGACGGCCGCCGCCGGCACCCGCTTCCATCTGCTCTGGGGCGCCGACCAACCGCCGAGCTATCCCGATACCGGCGCCGAGTCGACCGACCTGGTGCCGTTCCCGGCCGTGGGCGGCATCCGGTTCGCCGAGTCGGTGATCTTGCCGGACGCCGAGGTCGACTACGAGGCCGAGAGCATCGCCGGGTTGCAGCTACAGCCCGGCGCCGCTCCAGGGATGCACACCACACCGTCGGTCGATCTCGGTGTCGTGATCGAGGGCGAGGTCTGCATGCTGCTGTCCGGCGGGGTGGAGGTGCACCTGCGGCCGGGCGACTGCTTCGTCCAGAACGGCACGTTGCACGGCTGGCGCAACCACACCGACCGGCCGGCTCGTTTCGTAGTGATGCTCGTGGGGACTGAACATCGTGGACTCGGCTGAGCCCCCAGCGGGTTCGAACGAGTCGCGGGTCGTGCAGCAGCGTGGGATGTGGTTCGACGAGCTCGAACTCGGTGTGGTGTACCGGCACACCCCGGGGCGGACCATCGGGGAAGCCGACAACACCGGATTCAGCACGCTGACCATGAATCCGCAAGCGCTGCATCTCGACGCGGCTGCGAGCGCGCAGACTGAGTTCGGCGAACGTCTCGTGAACAGCCTGCTGACGATGTCGGTGCTGGTCGGGCTCTCGGTCGCGCACCTGACCCAGGGAACGATCGTCGCGAACCTCGCCTTCACCGATGTCCACTTTCCCGCGCCGGTCCGTCACGGCGACACGCTCTACGGCGAGACCGAGGTCGTGGAACTGCGCCCCTCGGCCAGCCGACCCGGGCAAGGCGTCGCCACCTTCCGGCACACGGCGCGCAACCAGCGGGGCACGGTCGTCGCCGTCGTCCATCGATCGACGCTGATGCGTTGCCGGCCGGTCGAACAGTGACGCAGCTACGGTCCGGGCCGGCCTGGCTGTTCTGCCCGGCGGATCGTCCCGACCGCTACCGGAAAGCCGCGGACCGCGCCGACGTGGTGATCCTCGATCTCGAGGACGCGGTCGCGCCGCAGCATCGACCGGCGGCCCGCGACGCCCTGGCGGCGGCGACGCTCGAGCCGGACCGCGTCGTCGTGCGCATCAACGCGATCGGCACCGACGACCACGCCGCGGATCTGGCGGCAGTGCGCAGGACGCCGTTCCGGACCGTCATGCTGGCCAAGTCCGAGGGACCAGAACAGGTCGGCGCGTTGGCGGAACTCGCGGTCGTCGCACTGTGCGAGACGCCACGCGGCGTCGTCAACGCCGCGGGTCTGGCCGCGTTGCCGAACGTCGTCGCGCTGATGTGGGGCGCCGAGGACCTGATCGCCGCGATGAACGGGCGCAGCAGCCGATGGCCCGATGGCCGCTACCGTGACGTCGCTCGACAGGCCCGGTCAACGGTCCTGCTGGCCGCGGCCGCGCACGGAGTCGCGGCGATCGATTCGGTGTACACGATGATCGGTGACCTCGACGGCCTGCGGCTCGAGTGCGACGACGCGGTGGCCAGCGGATTCGCTCACAAGGCGTGCATCCACCCCGACCACGCGGCGGTCGTGCGGGAGACCTTCCGGCCGATGCCGCACGAGGTGGATCGGGCGCGACGGGTCCTGGCGGCGATGCGCGGCGGCGGCGTGGCCGAGGTCGACGGCCACATGATCGACTCGCCGCTCATCCGGCAGGCCGAAGCCGTACTGCGGGCGGCGGAGGAACCGAGCTGAGGCACCGGCTCAGACGGGCGGTGGCTGCAGCATGGCCCCGGCATCGACCCGGATGTTCTGCCCGGTGACGAAGCTGGCGTCGTCGCTGGCCAGGAAGCTGATCAGGTTCGACACGTCGCGCGGCGCGATGAACGGCACCGGCATCGGATGCATCGCGGGGAAGGCCTGCATCGCGTCCTCGCGCGTCGGGTTCTCGACGTCGGGGCGAAAGGCGCGATAGACGTCGCGGTTGTGCAGCAGGTAGGTGTCGACGTTCGTCGGGTGGACGGCGTTGATGCGCACCGAGTGCGGGGCCAGGTGCACGCCGAGAACCTCGACGTAGCTCATCAGGCTCTTCTTGGCCCAGGCGTAACCGCCGGTGCCTGGGCCCAGGCCGGACAGTGCGCCGTCGATCATGGCGGCGGTCGATCCGGTCACGACGATGGAAGCACCTTCGCCGAGGTACGGCAGGCTGACCGCCACCGTGTTCATCACGCCGATCAGGTCGGTATCCGTGGCGTCGACGAACGAGTCGCACAGCCCACCGTTGCCCAGCCCCGGGTAGACGCCGGCGTTGGCAACGACGACGTGAAGTCCGCCGAACCGGGTCACCCCTTGCTTCAGCGCGAGAGCGAGTTCGTCGCGTCGTCGGACGTCGGCGACGCTGGCCAGAATGCTCGCGCCCGTGCTCTCGACCTCCTTGACGGTCTGCTCGAGATCCTCCCGGGTTGCCGGGGGGTAGTTGACGGTCGGGATCGCACCGCACAGGTCGACGGCGATGATGTTCGCGCCTTCCTCGGCCAACCGAACGGCGTGACTACGTCCCTGTCCACGGGCCGCGCCGGTAATGAATGCCACCTTGCCGTCCAACTTGCCCATCTGGCATCCGTCCTTCCCGCTGATTCGTGGCCGGCATCAAACCTTGACCACCGTCGACTCACGGTAGCTGTCGCGGCGATTCATTGCTAGTAAGTACTCAACTAGCGTTAGTCGAGGTAGGGAGACAGTAGCTCCTATCAGATAGGCCGATAGCGATCGATCGAGGGATCCACGTCTCACCCGGTGCGCGGACAACTAGAAGTGTGCGTTCACTAGATTGGTCTTCCCCGAGTCGCCTCGCTGTGTCAAGCTGGTTGACATTTCCAGCCCGATTCGCGCCGACGACTCGCCGAGCTCGTCCTCTGAGCGGCAGCGGTGCCGGAGCTAGGAGGTTCAGCCCGCGATGTGGAAATACGACCTGTTCATCGATGGCGACTCGTCGGCCTCGGACTCAGGACGAGAGATCACTGTCATCGACCCCGCGACCGAAGAGATCATCGGCGTGGTGCCAGAGGCCTCGCTGGCTGACACCCTGCGCGCCGTTGCCGCAGCTCGCCGAGCTTTCGATGCCGGTCCGTGGCCGTGGCTGAAGCCCGCCGATCGGGGTCGCATCCTCAAACGGATGGCCGAGATCCTCGATGAGCGGCATCCGGAACTGCACGAGCTCATCGTGGCGGAAACGGGCGCTACGGTCGGGGGAAACAGCATCGGTACGGCCGACTTCATCCAGTGCGCGGGAGCCGTGGCCATGGTCCACTGGCACGGCGAGAATCTGGCGAGCGCGCTCGACTGGATCGAACTCGGCCTGCCCACCCAGAGCGCGGCCGGATTCGGCGGAAGTGCCGTGGTTCGGGAGCCGGCCGGCGTCGTCGCGGCGATTACCCCGTTCAACTACCCGTTCCAGTTGAACCTGATGAAGGTCGTTCCCGCGCTGGCGGCCGGCTGCACCGTTGTGCTGAAGCCGCACCCGTGGACGCCGCTCGACGCCTTCGAGATCGCTCGCGCGGCCACGGATGCCGGAGTCCCACCCGGAGTGCTGAACGTCGTTCCCGGCGGCGCCGAGGTCGGCGATGCCCTGACCGGCGACGCGCGCGTTGACGTGGTGACGTTCACCGGATCGACCGCTACCGGGCGGATCATCATGGCCAACGCGGCCACCACGATCAAGCGCCTCAAGCTCGAGCTCGGCGGCAAGAGCGCGCGCGTCGTGCTCGGCGACGTCAGCGAGGACTACGCGGCCACGATCGGCTTCACCGACGTCTTGGCCCACTGTGGACAGGGCTGCGTGCTGCAAAGCCGGCTGCTGCTGCCCGAGCGTCTCCGCGACGCGTACGTCGAGGGCGTGCACAACGCGTACGCCGAGGTCAAGATCGGTGATCCGCGCGATCCGTCAGTCACGCTCGGACCGCTGATCCGGGCTCAGCAGCGCGACCGCGTGGAGCAGTTGGTCCAAGCCGGGCTCGACGCCGGCGCGACGCTGCTGGTCGGTGGTCGACGACCGCCGGGCCAGGAACGAGGCTTCTTCTACGAACCGACGGTCCTGATGGACGTGGACAACGCAATGCGCGTCGCGCAGGAGGAAATCTTCGGTCCGGTCCTCGCCGTGATCACCTATGACGGAAGCGACGAGGAAGCGATCCGCCTGGCCAATGACTCGATCTACGGCCTGGCCGGCGGAGTGGTCGCGCGAGAGACCAACCGGGCGTTCAACGTCGCCCGGCAGATCCGTACCGGATACATCACCGCGCAGGGCGAGCGCTCGACCGAGTTCGTCGACGCGGGACGCGGTGACGGTCAAGGCCCTGGCTGGGGAGCCTACCCACCGGCGATTGGCGCCGGCGGCGCGTTCGGCGGCTTCAAGCAGAGTGGTATCGGCCGCGAGTGGGGTAGCCACGGCATTGCCGAGTACACCGAGCTGAAGTCTCTGACCTGGGCATAGACGGTCGATGGAATGCCACTGACCGTGCGCGGATGACGATCACCACTACGCCTAGGCTCGGCGGCGGGGCAGGATTCGCAGTAGCGCGCCGCCGACCGCGACGAGCGCGAACGCGGCGAGCAGCAGCCACATGACGTTGAGTCCGGTCATTGCCAGGCCGGAGCCGGCAGCTACACCGGTGCCGGCTACGGCAGCAGGGTTGCTATACACGTTTACCACCTCCTCTCACGGTGTGTGATGGTGTCCCACAAAGCCCGGGCCTGGACGGCCTGCAAGAACAGGTCGAAGGCCATCTCGACGACGAGCAGCGAGGCCAGCAGCATCTGCAGCGGCCCCCGCTCGCGCACAGTGATGACGCGTTCGACGACGAAGATCGCGGTGACGGCCGTCCAGATCGGGTGCAGGTGCACGCTGCCGGTGGCGACGAGCGACCATCCGAGCGTCGCCAGGTAGGCGGCGGTGACGAGCACGCCGAGGTGAGTGACGACTTGCCGGCCCCAGTACCGGGCGGTTACCCGGGTCCAGCCGTAGTCGACGAGGTTCTCCAGCGCGCCGCGCTTCCAGCGCAGCCGTTGTGCCCACAACGCCCGCCACGAGGTCATGACCTCGGTCTCGAGCAGACATTCGCGGGGGCTGATGATCGCGTAACCCAGGTGCAGCAGGGCCAGGGTCAGCTCGTTGTCTTCGGTGAGGACGTGGGTGTCGTACACCCGGGCCGACCCGCCGGGCAGCGTGCCACTGGCCCGGGCGGCGATCACCGCACGCAGCACGCCGACCCGGAACAGGGCAGCAGTACCGGTGAGCACGAGGACGCGGCCGTGCAGCCGGCGCACGTCGCGCGCGTAGCGGGCGTACTCGTTGCGCTGCAACAGGCCGACGAACCCGCCGCCGCGCCCACCCCGGAACGTTCCCCCGACGCCGCCGATCACCGCGCTGTGCCGGCCCTGGCCGGAGCGAGTGCCCAGCCGGTCGGCTGCCGCCGAAACGAAGCCGGGATCCAGCGCCGAATCGGCGTCCATGACCAGCACGGCATCGTCGTCGTCGAGCGCAGGCAGGATCCGGTCCAGTGCCTGATTGAGTGCGCCGGCCTTCTTGTATTGGTTGGCCACGCTGGCCGTCATGACCGCGTCGCCGCGCGCAGCGACGACTGCGGCGGTGCCGTCGGTGCAGTTGTCGCCGACGACCACGACGAGATCGGGCCGGCGGTCCTGGGCGGCCAGCGAATCCAACGCCAGCGCGATGGACGCTTCCTCGTTGTGCGCCGGGATCACGGCGACCACCCGGGCGGCTCCGGCCCGCACCGGCAGCGTCAGCAGCGCCAGCTCGAGATCGTCGAGTGCCCACTCGATAGACGTCGTGACGCGCGCATGCGCCAACCCCATGCCAGACATGTGACCCCCCGGTCCTCACGGGCGTCAGCGTTGCCGCCTACCCCATTGCCTGATCGGGGTGTTCGCCCGGCCGATCCCGAAATCGGCCTACCAAGAATGTAAACACGCAAGTTACTTCCGTGCAAATCGTAGACACGGAAAGTATTCAAGAGTTGATCAGTTACTCAACTGAACCTCAAGGGCACGCCGGCCCGGGGCGGGCGCTGGCACCTGCCCTCCATCGAGTGTGGGGATGGTGCGGGGCCGGCGGTGGGGGTGGACCGCCGGCCCCACGGCTCATTGTTTGACGAGCTCGCTCACGAATCCGGGTCCGTACGGTGAACCGAATCCGGTGGTGAGGTCGTAACCCGGGGTGGTGGCATAGCCCGGCACCGCGTCGGCGGCGACGGGCTGGCCGGGCGTGATGTCGGACTCCTGGTTGTTGTGCAGGTTGCCGGACGCGACGGTGCCGTACTGGTGCGCGGTCACGTCGTGGAACGCCACGCCCTTGTCGAACGACGCGGAGTAGATGACCTTGTTCAGATCGCCGATCGGCGCCTTGCCGGCCGCCCTACGGGCCTGGTTGGCCAAGGCCATGACGCCGGCGACCTGGGGCGAGGACGCGGAGGTGCCGCCGAACAGCGCCCAGCTGGGCGGCCCGTCGACCTTCGGGAAGTAGGACCGGTAGACGAGCGCGCCGCCGTTGATCGCCATGTTCCAGGCCAGATCGGGCGTGCCGCGGTGGCTGCCGACGATCGACGCCACGCTGTCCTGATAGGCCGGGCGCGGGTACACGGTCGAGATGCCACCGCCGGTGACGAGCTGGAAGCCGGGTTCGTTGCCGACGGCCTCGCTGTCCCCGCCCTGCGTCCAGTCCCACCACAGCGGGGTGCGCGAGCCGTCCGCCGCGATCGGGACGTCCGGTCCGGTGGGGTTCCACGTCCAGCCGATCTGCCGCTGGGTACCGCCGACCGAGGTCACGTACGGCGAGACGTTCGGGTAGCTGACCTGCGGATCCGGTGAGACGGTCGATTGCCGGTGCGAGCGCTCGACCCCCTGCGAGCCGTTGTCACCCGAGGACGAGAAGAACGTGTCGCCCTTGGCGATGCCGCGCTGGAACGTCTCGTCGAACTTGGCGAACTGGGCCTGGGCCGCGGCGTGGCTGGCGAAGGCGGATTCGTCGGTGCCGAACGACATCGAGAACACCGTGCCGGACGGGTACTTGTTGATGGCCCAGTCGATGGCGCTCATCGCGGCGGGCAGACCCGGCACGCCTTGCGTCTCGGCGGTATTGGTCGACAGCAGCACGATGTGCGCCTTGGGCGCCATGGCGAAGGACCACTGCACGTCCAGGTTCGCCTCGCCGGCCCAGCCCTCGGCCGAGTTGGGGCCGTTCTGTGCGGAGCCCTTCCCGCTGGCCGTGCCGTCGCCGTCCAGGTAGCCGGGCCGGCCGTTCGGGAAGACCTGCTCGAAGGTCGGCTTGGGCAGGCCGAACGTCTGGGCGAAGAAGTCGAGATCCTGCGCGGCGGTCGGGCTGCCGAACGAGTCGACCAGCACGATCGTCTGGCCCTCGCCCTGATTGGACACCTTGTCGACGCCGTAGGCCTGGCGCATCTGCTGCGGCGTGGGGCAGTGCAGCTGGGTGGACACGCTGTTCTGGCTCGGGGCCGGACGCTGGCAGGCGACCTGGCCGAGCGCCTGGTCCGCCGGGACGAAGTAGCTCTCCGGCGCCTGCATCGCGAAGTGGTTGAGCTGCAGGGCCGGACTGGCACCGGACGGCGAACTGGTGGCCACCGCGAACGCGGCCACCCCGAGCGCGGCCACGGTGGCCCCGCCTACCTGATAGAGCCGGGTACGTCTGAGCATGTAGGAGACCCTCCTGCGGGTGATTCGTCGGTCGGAATGGGTGGGTGTCGGTGGCGTCGTGGTGAGCCCGCCTAGTGCGGGATGCCGTTGATGGGATCGGGGTCGTCGACGCTGTCGGGGAACGTGTCGCAGCGCGCTGGCTGGTCCGGTGGCGACGGATCGTCGGCGACGGCGGGCCCCTCCGCGGCGGCAGAGGGCAGGGCTTCGCCGCCATCGGACGTCGGTGGCGGTTCGTGACGGTCGCTCATCTCACGGTGTTCAGCGCCGACCGGCCGGGAGGTGTTACACCAGCGGGTCCGGTCGCCGTCCAAGTCACGTCCGAGGCGCGGATAGGCGGGCCACCACGACGACGTTGATCAAGTAGATCGGGGATCTTTCCGGGTCGTTCACATGCGCGAGAATTCAGTGCGTGTGCGTGTGCGTGTGCGTGGCTGGCGGTGTCGGGCTGGGATGGCTCGGCGTGTGCTGCGGTCCGGCCGGGTGCGTGCCGGGCGGTCCGGACCGGGCAGTGCCGGGCGCTCCCTTGGGGTGGGTGGGCGGTGTCGGGTGGCCGGACTT
>DASXYE010000220.1:0-8544 GCA_036502695.1 Jatrophihabitantaceae bacterium | reverse complement strand
CGTCCCGGTCGGTGTGTGGGGCACCTGGGTCGGCTACCGCACCCTGCACGACAAGCCCCGTGACCGCAGCCGGCGGATCACCATCGACTGGTGGGGCAACCTGACGTTCGGGTTCGGTCTGATCGGCATCCTGGTCGCGATCACCTACGGGTTGCAGCCCTACGGCGGGCACACCATGGGGTGGACCGCCCCGCGCGTGCTCACCGGGCTGATCGGCGGCGCCGTCCTGCTCGTTGCCTTCTGCGTCATCGAGTCGCACGTCGAGAACCCGATGATCAACATGCGGCTGTTCCGCATCCGGGCCTTCGCTGCCGGGCAGACCGTGAACCTGCTCGCCGCGATGTCGCGCGGCGGCCTGCAGTTCATGCTGATCATCTGGCTGCAGGGCATCTGGCTGCCACTGCACGGCTACGACTTCAAGGACACCCCGCTATGGGCCGGCATCTACATGTTGCCGCTCACCATCGGGTTCCTGATCGCCGGACCCGCGTCCGGCGCGGTGTCGGACCGGTTCGGCGCCCGCGCGTTCGCCACCGGTGGGCTGCTGCTGACGGCGGCCACGTTCGTCGGGCTCATCCTGATCCCGGCCAACTTCAACTACACCCAGTTCGCGGCGTTGCTGGCCCTGAACGGCGTCGGCATGGGTCTGATGGCCGCGCCCAACTCCGCGGCGATCATGAACGCGGTGCCGGCGTCGCAGCGTGGGGCCGCGTCGGGAGTACGGGCCACCGGCATGAACGCCGGCATGGTGTTGTCGATGGGCGGGTTCTTCACCCTGATGGCGATCGGGCTGGCCAGCCGGCTGCCCGGCGCCATGTACTCGGGCCTGACTCGCGCCGGCGTCACCCCGGACGCCGCGCACGAGATCGCGCACACGCCACCGGTGGGAACCCTGTTCGCGGCGTTCCTCGGCGACAACCCGATCCAGCAGCTGATGAAGCAGACCGACCCGCAGCAGCTTCAGCCGGGCTCCGGCGTCGACGTCAACACGCTGACCGGCAAGACGTTCTTCCCGCACCTGATCTCGGACGCGTTCAAGCACGGGCTGGTCATCGCGTTCGTGGTGTCGACGATCATGCTGGTCATCGCCGCGGGCGCATCGCTCATGCGAGGCAAGCGCTACGTGCACGCCGACGCCCCCGAGCCCGAGTCGATCGCCGAGGCCGTGGTGCGCGAGAGCGCCGCGCTCGACCCGGCGCCGGGCGCGGACGTCGCCTACGAGGACGCGGTGCGCCTGGAGACGTCGACCAGCAGGACGTCCAGCAGGTCGACCAGCCCCTGACGCTGGTGCGCCGTCAGGCCGCTCACCAGCTGGGCTTCGCGGCCCAGCACCTGATCGACGGTGCGCTCGACCAGCGCATGCCCCGCGCCGGTCAGCCGGACCAGGACGGCCCGGCCGGATCCGGGCGTCCGGGCCACCAGCGCCTGCTTCTCGGCCCGGGCGACCCGCTGCGAGATCGCTCCGGCCGTGACGAGCGTGCGCGCGCCCAGCTCTCGGGTGCTCAGCTCGTACGGCGACCCGCTGCGGCGCAGCACGCTGAGCAGGTCGAGCGTCGCTGAGTCGACGCCGGCCTCGGCCAGCACGCGGCGGCGGTCGTCGGCGAACAGCTTGGCCAGTCGCCACAGCGGCGTCACGACCTCGATGGACTCAACCGGCGTGCCGGGGCGCTCGCGCCGCCACGCGTCGGCGATCTCGCGGGCCGGGGTCCGGACCGGCTGCGGGTCGGAATCCACTGGACACCTCCGGTACGTTTAGGTCTAAACGATAGCCCTTCCCGAGGAGTTCGCCGTGCCTCGACACGTGCTCGTGACCGGAGCCAGCAACGGCATCGGCCTGGCCATCGCCGCCCGGTTCGCCGAGGCCGGCGACGAGGTCGTCATCACCGCTCGCGGCGCCGATCGGCTGGCCGCGGCCGCCGACAAGATCGGCGCCGTCGGCGTGCCCTGCGACGCCGCCGACCCCGACCAGGTCGCCGCCCTGCGCGACCAGCTGCCCGACCAGCTCGACGTCCTGGTCAACAACGCGGGCGGCATCCGCGAGTTCACCTCCGCCGCGGCCACCGACCTGCAGGAGCTGGCCGGCCTGTGGCGGGCGAACCTCGACACCAACCTGCTCAGCGCGGTGCTCGTCACCGAGGCGGTGCAGGCTCGGCTGCGCGCCGGCGGCTCGGTCATCAGCCTCGGCTCGATCGGCGCCGAACGCGGCGCCGGCTCGTACGGTGTGGCCAAGGCGGCGCTGGCGGCCTGGAGCGTCGGTGTGTCGGCCGAGCTCGGTCCGCGCAGCATCACCTCGAACGTGATCTCGCCCGGCTACATCGAAGACACCGAGTTCTTCGCCGACCGGATGACGGCCGAGCGGCGGGCCGCCCTGATCGCGGCCACGCACGACAAGCGGGCCGGCACGGTCGACGACATCGCCGAGACCGCGTTCTTCCTGGCCTCGCCAGGCGCCCGGCACATCACCGCCCAGCTGATCAACGTCAACGGCGGCGCCCACGTGACCCGCTAGCTCGACTTCCACGAGTTGTCCGCGCGTCGACGCGCCTCAGCAACGCGAAGCGCGGACAACTTTGGTGGACGCCGCGACCACCATCCACCCCGCCTCAGCCCGCGCGAGTTATCCGTGCCTCGATACGCCCCCGCATCGCCAGGCGCGGACAAGTTTCGTTAGAACAGCTCCAACGGGTCGAGGGCGATCTTGACCGGGTCGGTGGCCTTGCGGGCCGAGCGGGCCGATGCCGCCACCTTGAGCGCGGCCGCCAGCTCGGCGCCGTGGCCCCGCGGGACGCGGATCAGCGTGCGCTCGATGCCCTCGCTGACCGGCACCGGGCCGATCACCTCGCTCGGCTCGGGCAGGTCGGCCGCGGCCAGCGTCTCGGCAACGGCCGGCGCCGGGCCGGTGATCGAGGCCATGCGCACCGCCGGCGGGAAGCCCAGCTGCTGCCGGTCGGCCAGCTCGCGGGCCGCGTGGCCCCGCGCGTCCCACCGCACCAGCGCCTGCACCGGGGGCACCCCGGCGTCGGCGGCCACCACGACCCGACCCCCGGCGGCGACCAGCGCGGCGGCGTTCAGCCAGCGGCGCAGCGCCTCCTCGCCGGCGCGCAGGTCGGCCCGACCGAGCAACGCCCACCCGTCGAGCAACAGCCCGGCGCCGTAGCCGCCGTCGGTGGTCGGCTCGGCCCCGGGCGTGGCCACGACGATCGCCGAGGTCGGCGGGACGTCGGCCAGGACGGTGTCGCCGCTGGACGTCCGGACCGGCACCCCGGGAAAGGCCCGGCCCAGCTCCTCGGCGGTGCGTGTCGACCCGACGACGACGGCCCGCAGCCGCCGCCCGCCGCAGGCCGGGCAGGCCCAGTCGCCGGCGGGGCGTCCACACCAGCGGCAGGTGGCGATCGCGTGGCCCGAGGTGGCGGCCAGCGGTCCGCCGCAGTGGACGCACCGGGCCGGCGTGCGGTCCCGGGCGCAGGCCAGGGTCGGGACGTAGCCGCGGCGCGGCACCTGCACGAGAACGGGCCGGCCCTCGGCCAGCGCCTCGCGGGCCGCCCGCAGCGCCACGCTGGGCAGCCGGGCCGCGCGGGCGGCCGGATCGCGCTCCTGCTCGAAGTCATCGCCGACGGCGACGATCCGGGGGGCGGCGCGCCGGGTGGCATCCCGGTCGGCGGCGATCTCGTGCGCCCACCGCGACTCGACGAGCAGCGCCGACTCGGCCGTGCGCGCGTAGCCGCCCACCAGCAGGGCCGCCCCGGTCAGCGACGAGCGCAGGACGAGCACGTCGCGGGCGTGCGGGTACGGGGCGCGCGGCTCGGAGTACAGGTCGTCGCCGTCGTCCCAGATGGCCAGCAGCCCTGGATCGGCCACCGGCGCGTACGCCGCCACCCGGGTACCGATCACCGCGCGGACGGCGCCGCGCCGCACGGCCAGCCAGCGCCGGTACCGCTCGGCCGGGCCGAGATCCGCCGACAGGGCGACGTGGCGGCCCGCACCGAGTTGCGCGCTGAACGCGCCATCGAGCCGGGCCAGATCACGCAGGTCGGGCACCACCACGACGGCGCCCCGCCCGGCGGCCAGCGCAGCCTGGGCCGTCTCGGCGATGCGCCGGGGCCAGTCGTCGCCGGGCAGCGCCGCCCAGACGGCACGGGCATTGCGGCCCGCGCCGACGGCGGCCAGGAACGCCGGCCCGGCCCGGTAGGCCTGCCACGCGGCAGCGTCCGGGACGTCCGGCCGCGGCACGGACTCGGCGGCGGACGATTCGGCGCGGGCGTGCCGGGCCGGGACGCCGAGGCGCACCACGTCCACGAAGCTGCCGCCGTAGCGATCCGCCACGGCCCGGAACAGCCGGGTCGTCTCGGCGGTCAGCACCGGCTCGTCGCCGACCGCCCGCTCGAGGTAGGCCAGCCGGCCGTCGTGCTCGCTGGATTCGATGCGCTCCAGCACGAAGCCGTCGACCAACCGCCCGGCGAAGCGCACCCGCACCCGGGAGCCGGGCACCACCGTGTCGGCCAGCTCGGCCGGCACCAGGTAGTCGAAGGGCCGATCCAGGTGGGGCAACGGCACGTCGACCATCAGCCGCGCGATCGGCGCGACGGCAGCCGGCATCCGCCCGGTACGGCGGGGCCGAGTCGCGGTCACCTAGTAGTCATATCAGCAACCACCCACGCGATGAGCGCTCGCGCGAAGAGCCCGCCGGCCGCGGCGCGGGCGGGACGAAGTCACGCTCGGATCCCCGGATCCACCCCGAGCTTGCGAGTGGGTGGTCCGGGAATCCGAATCCGGCGGATTAGCCCAGCGCGAGCTTGGCGAGCTGCTCGGCCTTGTCCGTGCGCTCCCAGGTGAAGTCCGGCAGCTCCCGGCCGAAGTGGCCGTACGCAGCGGTCTGCGCGTAGATCGGCCGCTTGAGGTCCAGGTCGCGGATGATCGCGGCCGGCCGCAGGTCGAAGGTCTCGCTGATCGCGGCGGCGATCTTGGCCGGGTCGGCCGTCTCGGTGCCGAACGTCTCGATGAACAGGCCCACCGGCTCGGCCTTGCCGATCGCGTAGGCGACCTGCACCTCGACCTTGGTGGCCAGCTTGGCCGCGACGACGTTCTTGGCCACCCAGCGCATGGCGTAGGCCGCCGAGCGGTCGACCTTCGACGGGTCCTTGCCCGAGAACGCGCCGCCGCCGTGCCGGGCGTAGCCACCGTAGGTGTCGACGATGATCTTGCGACCGGTCAAGCCGGCGTCGCCCATCGGGCCGCCGATCTCGAAGCGCCCGGTCGGGTTGACCAGCAGCCGGTAGCCCTCGGTGTCGATTGCCAGGTCGGCGATGATCGGCGTGATCACGTGCTCGGCCACGTCCGGCTTGAGCAGCGTGTCCAGGTCGATGTCAGCAGCGTGCTGGCTCGACACGACGACGGTGTCCAGGCGCGCGGGCTTGCCGTCGATGTACTCGATGGTGACCTGGGTCTTGCCGTCGGGACGCAGGTAGGGCACCGTGCCGTCCTTGCGCACGGCCGACAGGCGCTCGGCCAGCCGGTGGGCCAGCGCGATCGGCAGCGGCATCAACTCGGGCGTCTCGTCGCAGGCGAACCCGAACATCAGGCCCTGATCGCCGGCGCCCTGCTTGTCCAGCGGGTCGGCCTCGCCCTCGACGCGCACCTCGTACGCGTCGTCGACGCCCTGTGCGATGTCCGGCGACTGCGCGCCGATCGCGATGTTCACGCCACACGATGCGCCGTCGAAGCCCTTGCGGGACGAGTCGTAGCCGATCTCGAGGATGCGCTCGCGCACGATGGTCGGGATGTCGGCATAGGCCTCGGTCGTGACCTCACCGGCGACGTGCACCTGGCCGGTGGTGATGAGGGTCTCGACGGCGACCCGACTCGACGGGTCCTGCGTCAGCAGGGCGTCGAGGATCGAGTCACTGATCTGGTCAGCGATCTTGTCCGGGTGGCCTTCGGTGACCGACTCGGACGTGAACAGGCGGCGGCTCACAGATTCTCCGGGGATTGTGGTTCGGGGATGAGGTCCCGCAGAGTCTACCGGCTGGGTAGAGATCGCTAGTCCGTGCGCTCGAACCGGGAGCTCACCGCGTCCCAGATCGCCGCGGCGAGCGCCGATTTCGGCCCGAGCGGCACCGATACCTCGCTGCCGTCGGCGCCCAGGATCACCGCGGCGTTGTCGGGCTGGCCGAACGCCTTGCCGTTGCCGACGGCGTTGACGACCAGCAGGTCGACTCCCTTGCGGGCCAGCTTGGTCCGACCGTGGGCGAGCACGTCGCCGGTGTCGTCGCCGGTCTCGGCGGCGAAACCCACCAGCACCTGCGCCGGGGGACGCGCGGCGACCAACTCGGCGAGGATGTCGGGGTTCTTGGTCAGCTCGATCGGCGCAGGCGCCGCGTCCGACTTCTTGATCTTGTATTCCGCCTGCGCGGACGGCCGGAAGTCGGCGATCGCCGCCGCCATCACGACGACGTCGGCGTCGGCGGCCGCCTTGTGCATGGCCTCGCGCAGCTCGGCCGTCGTGCTGACTTTGACGACGGTGGTGCCGGCCGGGTCGGGCAGGTCGGTGTTGGCGGCGACCAGCGTGACCTCGCTGGCGCCCCGGGCCGCGGCCACCGTGGCGAGCGCGTAGCCCTGCCGGCCGGACGAGGCGTTGCCGAGGAAGCGCACCGGGTCGAGCGGCTCGCGGGTACCCCCGGCGCTGATCACCACGTTCGCGCCGACCAGGTCGGCCGGCAGCGCGTCCGGACGGGTCAGCAGCAGTTCGGCCAGCTGGGCGACCTCGGCCGGCTCGGGCAGGCGGCCCTTGCCGGTATCGGCGCCCGTGAGCCGCCCGATCGCCGGTTCGAGCACGGTCGCGCCGCGCCGGCGCAGGGTGGCCACGTTCTCGGCGGTCGCCGGGTGCTCCCACATCTCGCTGTGCATCGCCGGCACGAACAGCACCGGACAGCGAGCGGTCAGCAGCGTGTTGGTGAGCAGGTCGTCGGCCAGGCCGTGGGCGGCGCGGGCGAGCAGGTCGGCGGTGGCCGGGGCCACCACGACGAGCTCGGCATCGCGTCCGAGCCGGACGTGCGGCACCTGCTCGGCGTCGGTCCAGACGTCCTCGGCGACCGGGTGGTGCGACAGCGCCGCCCAGGTCGGCGCGCCGACGAAGCGCAGGGCGGATTCGGTGGGCACGACCGTGACGTCGTGCCCGGACTCGGTCAGCCTGCGCAGCAGGTCGGCCGCCTTGTAGGCAGCGATTCCCCCGGCCACGCCCAGCACGATCCGGCTCACGAGAAAAGCTAACCACGGAGGGCGTCGCGCCCGGTGATGATCTTGGAATTCTGGTCGCTATTCAACCAAGATCATCACACTGAGACGGGTGACTCGGGCCGTGGCCGCACCCCGGGATCATGATCAACAGCCCTGCAGCTGGCGATATCGCGAGCTGCAGGGCTGTTGATCAAGGCGCTCCGGCACGGCGCCAGCGTTGCCGGCCGACTCAACAAGGAGCGCAGACGGCGCCCCGCCGGTCAGCGCGCAGCCAGGCCTGGTCGACCGTCGGTCGCGTAGGCGTGGAACTGTCCGACGAGCGGCGACTTCGCCGGAATCCGCTCAGGCGGTTGGATTGTCAGACGGCTTGAACTCGATGAGGTCGGTGTTGATCTCGCGCAGCGCGATCGAGAGCGGCTTCTCCTGCGGCGCGGTCTCGACGAGCGGGCCGACGTATTCGAGCAGGCCCTCGCCGAGCTGGCTGTAGTAGGCGTTGATCTGGCGCGCCCGCTTCGCCGCGATGATGACGAGGGCGTACTTGGACTGGGTGCGCTCGAGCAGTTCGTCGATCGGCGGGTTGGTGATGCCCTCGGCGGTGGTGGTTGCGGCCACGTCTCAACTCTCTTGATCGGATGGGTTGGGGCTGGCCCGATCATGATCCGGACAGACAGCCTCGATCAATGCTACCAATTCTCCGGCCGCTCGCCCGACATCGTCGTTCACGATGATCTTGTCGAACTCGCCCTCGGCCTTGAGCTCGACCCGCGCGCGGGCCAGCCGGGCATCGATCACGTCGCGGGACTCGGTGCCCCGGCCGGTGAGCCGGCGCTCGAGCTCGTCCCAGGACGGCGGCGTCAGGAAGACGAATTGCGCGTCCGGCATCGACTGCCGAACCTGGCGCGCCCCCTGCAGCTCGATCTCCAGCAGCGTGGGCGTCCCCGCCGCGAGGTGCTCGTGCACCGGGGCGCGCGGCGTGCCGTACAGGTTGCCGGCGAACTCGGCGTGTTCGAGCAGCTCGCCGCGCTGGACCATGGCCTCGAACGTCGGCCGGTCGACGAACCGGTACTGGACGCCGTCGACCTCCCCGGGACGGGGGCGGCGGGTCGTGCACGACACGGACACCCACACGTGCGGGTGCAGCTCGCGGACCGCGGCCACCACGGTGCCCTTGCCCACGCCGGAGGGACCCGACAGCACGGTCAGGCGGCTCGGCATGCGACGAAACTACCCGTCCCCGGCCGCGTCGGCGCGGGCACGGTGCGTAGCCAGCGCGGCGAGCAGCATGACCGCCAACACGCTCATCGCCACCAG
>DASXYE010000219.1:0-5506 GCA_036502695.1 Jatrophihabitantaceae bacterium | reverse complement strand
AGCCCGATCCGGTGTACTCGCCGGACACCTGCTCGCCGCGCACCCAGATCCGGCCCGGGCCGCCGTCGGTACGGGGCCGGCCGTCCTCGTCGCGGATCTCGACCTCGACGGCGGGTACCACGCGGCCGGCCGAACCGAGCCGGGCCCGCACCGCCGGATCAGGGCTGGCCAGCGCCGCGCGGTGATCGTCCGGGCCGAGTACCGCGATCGTCGAGCTGGTCTCGGTGAGCCCGTAGGCGTTGACGAAGTCGACGGCCGGCCACGTCTGCAGGGCGCGCTCGACGACGGGCAGCGGCATGCTGGCGCCGCCGTAGGCGAGCGAGCGCAGCGACGGCACGTGCTGGTCCACCCCGTCCGCGGCCATGATCCGAGCCAGCATCGTCGGCACCACAAGGGCGTTGGTGATCTGCTCGGTGCGCACGACGTCGAGCCACTGCTCGGGCGTGAACTGGTCGAGCACCACGCTGCGGCGCCCCGCGTAGAGGTTGGTGATCGCGTTGGCGACGGCGGCGATGTGGTACGGCGGCACGCTGATGAGCGCGGCCTCGGTCTCGGCCGCGGCGGCGAACTCGACCGATCCGAACACGTAGGCCAGCAGGTTGGCGTTGCGGATGACGACGCCCTTGGGCTCCGACGTCGTCCCACTGGTGTAGATGATCACCGCTGCGTCGGCCGGTGCGGTCGGCGGGTCGATCTCGGCCCCGGCGAGATCGGCGGTGAGCTCGAGCCACTCGGCCTGCGTCACGGTGGTGATGTCGAGTTCGCGGGCCCGCTCGCGCTGCCCGGCATCGGTCACGACGAAGGCGTCGGGATGGTGGGCGAGCAGCGCGGCGAGCTGCTCGTCGCCGACCCGGTAGTTCAGCGGCACCAGAGGGATGCCGGCGCGCGCGGCCGAGAACAGCGCGACCGGGAAGGCCGGCCCGTTCACACCCAGGTAGATCAGTGCCTTCGCTCCCGCCTTCGCCAGCGCCCGGGCGCCGCCGACGCTGCGCCGGTGCAGGTCCGCGGCGGTGATGCCACCGGTCCGCGGCCCGAGGACGACCCGGTCGGCGAACCCGTCGCGGGCCATGTCGAGCAACAGCGAGAGATTCACGTGCGGCTCCGAAGTGGATCAGTCCGAGGCGGGCAGCGGCTTGGCCCGCTTGACGAGTAGGGGATGACCGTTGACGGCCAGCGAGCTGGTGCCGGACTTGGTGCAGAGCACCTCGACGGTGGCCGCGTCGTCCTCGTAGCGTTTGCCCAGCTGCGTGCCCTGGACGAAGGCCGGATCCGGCGCGACGAGTTCGGCGGCCGGGCCGGTCTTGGGGTCGACCATCGGCACGCCGCCGCAGGTGATCTCGAGGTCGTCGCCGGGGGCGCGAATCACGATGACGGTGGTGGCGTCCGTGACGCTGGCCAAGGTCTGACCGACTACCGCACGCACAGCTGCCTCCTCGTACCCGGCCGGGCCGCCGCTTGGTGATGGCGGTTCGCCGAACAGCTTAATCAGTTATCGGATAAGCGGCTAGCTCCACCATCGGGTTGGCGCCAGTCGGGCTGTTCAGTTTCCTTGCCTTAATTAGCTAACTGTTCTACCGTGTTTCGCACGCCGGCAGGTGACCTGCGACGCATGCCCACACCACACGCAACTGAGGAAGAGAGGGTACGCGGATGACAGCCATCAAGGACTCCGATTCCGACTCGACCCACGCTGACAAGCGCGCCGCCGGCCCGGTCGTCGATTTCGCCGACTTGATGCAATGTCCGGTACCGCGCCGACCGTTCGAGCACTTCGGCATGATCGACACCCTGCGCGAAACGGACGCCATCCACTTCGGGGACGCCTCCGGGCATCCGTTCTGGGCAGTGACCCGGATGGCGCCGATTCGCGAGGCGTTCCAGCACCCGGAGATCTTCTCCAACAACGCGGTCGTACCCGACGCGCCCGAGCCGCCCTACTACTGGATCCCCGAGATGCTGGACGCGCCGCTGCACAACAAGTGGCGCAAACTCCTCGGGCCGTTCTTCTCGCCCGGGACCGTCGAGGCGCTCGAGCCGAAGATGCGTGAGCGCTTCGCCCAGATCATCGACGACGTCGCGCCCCGCGGTCGCTGCGACTTCATCCAGGACGTGGCGCTGAAGTTCCCGAACCAGATCTTCATGGAGATCATGGGCATGCCGGTCACCGATGCCCAGCAGTTCCAGGAGTGGGAGACGGCGATCCTGCACGAGGGCTCGTCGACCAGCGCGCGGGCCGCCGAGGCCATGGGCGGCGTTCACGGCTACTTCAGCGAGGTCATCGCCGCGCGCCGTGAGGAGCCGAAGCAGGACATCATCAGCGAGACGCTGAGCTGGACCATCGACGGTGAGCCGATCAGCGACGAGGACATGATGGCGTTCTGCCTGCTCATGTTCATGGCCGGGCTGGACACCGTCTCCGCGCAGCTCGGGTACTCGTTCCTGCACCTCGCGACGAATCCTGACGACCGGCGGCGGATCAACGAGGACCCGGCGCTCATCGCGCCAGCCATGGAGGAGTTCCTGCGCTACTACGCCTTCGTGACCCCCGGGCGGAAGGTCAAGCAGGACACCGAGCTGGCCGGTTGCCCGATCAAGGCGGGCGAGATGGTGTTCTTGCCGCTCGTCGCCGCCAACCGTGACCCGGACGAATTCCCCGACGCGGACAAGGTGATCATCGATCGCCAGGAGAACCGCCACATCGCGTTCGGCGCAGGTCCGCACCGGTGCCTCGGCTCGCACCTGGCCCGCACCGAGTTGAACATCGCGCTCGAGGAATGGCACAAGCGCGTCCCCGACTACCGAGTCGACGAGTCGATCCCGATCCGCGAGCACGGCGGCCAGATCGGCCTGTCCAACCTGCCCTTGGTGTGGGACGTCTGACCAACGCTGTTCGGCCCGGCCTTCGTGCCATGACGAGAAAGCTGGCTGAATGCTGACCTACATCTTCATCGGGTTGGCGCTGGGCTCGATCTACGCCCTGGCCGCCGCGAGCCTCGTAATCACCTACGAGTCCGCGGGAATCCTGAACTTCGCGTTCGGCTCGATGGCCTTCTTCGTGGCCAAGTTCTTCTACTGGGCCAATCAGACCCACCGCTGGAATCTCGGCGTGGCGGCGGTGGTCACGCTCGGCGTGGTGGCGCCGGCGCTGGGCGTCGCGCTGTACCTCATCGTGTTCCGCTTCCTCCGAACCCGGTCGACGCTGATCAAGCTCGTGTCGAGCATCGGTGTCTCGGTGGCCCTGCCGGCCGTGGCGATCATGCTGTTCGGCAACCAGGCGATCACCCAGGCGCCGGGGCTGGCCCCGATCCCGGTCAAGTTCTGGCACGTGTTCGGCGCGACGCTGACGCTCGACCAGGTGATCATCTACGCCTTCCTCGCGGTCGTCGTGGTGGCCGGGACGCTGATCCTGCGCTTCACCGACGCGGGGTTGAAGGTCCGCGCCGTCGTCAACAGCGAGGCGCTGACGTCGCTGTCCGGCGTGAACCCGAACCGGGTGGCGCTCGGCGTGTGGGCGGTGAGCGGTCTGCTGGCCGGCGCGGCGGGAGTCATGGCCGGCCCGACGATCAGCGTCAGCATCGACTCGATGACGTTGCTGATGGCCAGCGCGTTCGCCGCGGTGGTGGCGGCCCGGCTGCGCAATGTCGGCGCGGCCGTCGTGATCGCGCTGCTGATGGGCGTCATCACGGACCTGCTGCAGTACTGGCTGCCGGACAACTCCACGACGAGCACGGACATCGTGCAGAGCGTTCCGTTCGTCATCATCTTGCTGTTCCTGCTGTACTACCTCGTCCGCGGCGGTGCGCTCGGCCAGGAGATGTCCGGCGGCAGCGCGCTGGACGCCGCCATCAAACCCGAGGGTGGCGAGGGCGCCGTCGCCGCCGCGAAGCTCGGCGCACTCGCGCAACGGCTGCGGTGGTACTCGCCGCGATCGGTGGCCAGCCTGGCCCCGCTGGCGTTCCTGCTGTTCCTGCCGCTGATCTTCGACGGTTACTGGCTGGGGTTGACCGCCCGCGGTATCGCACTGGCCGTCATCTTGCTGTCGTTCAGCCTGGTGACGGGCGACGGCGGCATGATCTGGCTCTGTCAGATCACCTTCGCCGGCGGGGGAGCGCTCATCGCGGCCAAGCTCTGGCTGGACCAGGGCATGGACCCGATCGTGGCGGCGCTGATCGGCGCCGTGATCATGGTGCCCATCGGCGTGCTGATCGGTGCGTTGACGATCCGCCTGGGCGAGCTGTACGTCGCGCTGGTCACCCTGTCGTTCGGGCTGCTCGTCGACAAGGTCATCTTCTCTCGCACCGAGTTCCTGCCCGGGCAGGGTGGGGTGCAGATGGCCCGGCCGGGATTCGCCGTCGACGACCGGGCCTTCGCCTACTTCGCGCTGGCCGTATTCCTCGTGGTCGGGGCGTTCATCGTGAACCTGCGCCGGTCCAGTTCGGGCATGGCGATCAGCGCGATCCGGTGGAGCGAGCCGGCGGCGCGCACCCTCGGCCTGAAGGTCGTCCGGGTCAAGCTCGTGCTGTCCGGGCTGGCCGCCCTGGTCGCCGGCCTGGGCGGGGCGCTGCTGTCGATGTATGACCTCAGCACCGACCCGGTCACGTACGGGACGTTCAACGGCCTGATCTGGCTGGCGGTTCTGGTCACCGTCGGCGTGCGCTCCCTGACCGCCGCGCTGCTGGCCGGCCTGTCCTTCATGCTCGTGCCTGCGCTGTTCTCCACCTACCTCACCGGCGCGACCTGGCTGCAGGTCCCGTCGGTGCTGTTCGGTCTGGGTGCGATCGGGCTGGCCACCCATCCGGAGGGAGTCGTCGCCATGTACGCCCGCCAGTTGCAGGACCTCGTCTTCGGCAGGATCCTCGGCCGGTTCACCCGAGGCACGCCCGCGGTCGCGGCCCCGCTCGCCGACGTCGACGTCGAGGACGTGCTGCGGCCCGGCTACGACAGCGCCGGCCCGCAGGTTGCAACGGCCGCGGCCGGAACGGACGGTCGATGATGGCTGCGACGACATCCGAGACGACCCGGGTGCTCGAGGCGCGGGGCGTCACCGTCGCCTTCGGCGGCCTGACCGCGGTGAGCAACGTGGATCTGGCCGTGCCGCCCGGCAAGGTGGTCGGGCTCATCGGGCCGAACGGCGCGGGCAAGAGCACCTTGTTCAGCGTGCTGTCCGGACTGCTGCAGCCGCGCACCGGCCACGTCCTCATCGACGGCGAGGACGTGACCAAGGCCAGCCCGCAGGCCCGCGCGGAGCGGGGCATGGCGCGCACCTTCCAGCATCCCGAGCTGTTCCACGGGCTGACGGTGCGCGATCACGTGACCCTGGCTTACCGGATCGCCCGCACGCCGCGGCGGATCTGGACCGACCTGGTCACCGGCGGCGGTTTCCGCCGGGTGCCCAAGGCCGAGGCCGCGCGGGTCGATCAGATCATCGACGGGCTCAACCTCACCGAGATCCAGCACCGCCCCGTGCTCGGGCTGCCGCTGGGCTTGGCCCGGCTGGTCGAACTCG
>DASXYE010000218.1:0-5650 GCA_036502695.1 Jatrophihabitantaceae bacterium | reverse complement strand
GGACGCGGGTTCGATTCCCGCCACCTCCACGGTCTCGTCGAGGAGGGGTGCTCGCGGAACTCGCGAGCACCCCTCCTCGCTCGTGATGGCGCCTAGCTCACGGTGTTGCGCAGCATGAGTACCCGGTTGACCGCGCTGGTGAACGTCGCCGAGTCGAGCTGGCCTTGGTTGACGGCGTTAACCAGGGCGGTCACCGTGCTCTGGCCCTGGCTGACGTCGCGGGCCGAGCACAGCAACAGGTCCATGCCGGCCTGGGCGGCCAGCACGCCGCGCTGGGACGAGGTGCCGTAGGCGTTCAGCGCGCCGGCCTCCAACGCGTCGGTGATCGTGACCCCGGTGAACCCCAGCCGTTGCCGCAGCTCGCTGCCGACGATCGTGGACGACAGCCCGGCCGGGCGGGTGCTGTCCAGCGCCGGGTAGATCGCCCAGGACGTCATGATCAGCGGCACCCCGGCCGAGATGGCCGACCGGAACGGCACCTCGTCGATGTTGCGGAGGTTCGACAGCGACACGGTGAGGGTCACCGTCGTCGCGTCGGTGTTCTGGTTCTTCGTCGCCGAGCCGAGTCCGGGAAAGTGCTTGCCGGTCGGAGCCACGCGCTGCTGCAGGTGCGCGGTCACGCACGCCGCGCCGCACTCCGCGGCGACGTTCGGGTCGGAGCTGTACGAGCGGCCGTACTGGTCGTCGAAGTCGCCGGCCGTGCGGTAGACGTCCAGCACCGGGGCGAGATTGCAGTTCATCCCGACGCCGTTGAGGTTCTGCGCGGCGCCGGTGCCGGCCGCGGTGGCCGCGGCGACCGGATCGGCCGAGGCGCCGACCTGCTTCTCGGACATGGTCGGCGCGCCGGGCAGGCGGCGCACCTGGCCGCCCTCCTGGTCGGTCATCAGCAGCAGCGGCGAACTGATCGGGCTGCTGCGCTGCGCGGCGACCAACTGGTCGACGACTCCGGCGATCTGGTCCAGGCTCTGGATGTTCTCGCCGAAGAAGATCACGCCGCCGACCTGCCCGGCGCTGATCTGGTTGAGCAGACTGCTCGGGGGAGTCAGCCCCGGGTAGGAGAAGATCACCCGCTGACCGGCCTGCTGGGTCAGGGTCAGCGCGGCCGGACGCGCCGCGGCCCGCGCCGGCCTGATGCCACCGGCGACGTCGATGCCACCGGCGAGGCCGAGGCCGCCGACGACGGCTGCTCCGGCGGCGAGCACGCTGCGCCGGCTGACGGGTGAGTCGGAAATGTTCATTCGTGCTCCTCGGTGCCCGGCCGCACCACGTATCGACGTGAATGCGGCGATCGCCCCGCGCGCGCAGCCTAGCCCCAATCAGGCGCCTGACGCGATGTGCCGATGATCGGCTCCGCGGCCCAGTACGGTCAGCGCGTGTGCTTCTCCCCGCAGGCCGACCTGATCGGCGGTGTGGTTGTCGCCGGGATCGGGTTCGACGCGCTGCGGCAGGTGCGTCGACAGCATGATCACCTGGCCTTCGCCGCGCTGCCGTTGATGCTCGCGGCGCACCAGCTCGACGAGGCGTTCGTCTGGTGGGGGCTGCAGGGGCACATCAACGCCGGGGTCGGGCACGTCGCGACCTGGCTCTACCTGCTGTTCGCGTTCGTCGTGTTGCCGACCTACGTCCCGCTCGCGATCCGCGCGCTGGAACCGCCCGGACGCCGCCGCTCGGTGATGACCGGGTTCGCCGGGCTCGGCGTGGTGGTGTCGGTGCTGTTGTTGGCGGCGATGCTGCGTGGCCCGGTGAAAGCTCACCTGGGCGATTACCACGTCAGCTACAGCATCCACCTGCACGCCGGGCTGGTCATCGTCACCGCCTACGTGGCTGCCACCTGCGGTGCGGCGATCTTCTCCGGCTACCGCCACATCGCCATCTTCGGCGTCGTCAACCTGATCGCGGTGGCGGCCCTGGCGCGCCTCACGATCGACGGGTTCGCATCCTTGTGGTGTGGGCTGGCCGCGCTCACCAGCGTGGCCATCGCGCTGCACCTGCGGTTCGGCACCGGGCGCCACACCGTCGCAGAGGCGCTTTCTTAGGACGTATCTCCGGCCACGGTGCGATGATGGGCCGCGAGGCCGTGCCGATGATGTTGGGGACCAGCGATGAGCGAGTTCGATCAGGGCGGCGCCGAGCCGGCGGCGGCGCTGACGCCCGAGCAGGCCGCACTCGATGCGGCCGACCTGCGATCCAGCCTGGCTGATCTGGCCGGTCTGGTGTCCGCGAGCATGGGGCTGCAGGATCTGCTGGCCCGGGTGGCGGGCTTCGCCGCGCGGGCGATTCCCGGGGCGGACGGAGCGGGGGTGACGCTGCTCGAGGTCGACCGGCCCGGCAACCGGGTCGAGGCGCTGGCCGCCAGCGATCCGTTCGTCGCCGAGATCGACGAGATCCAGTACGTGGTGCTCGGCGAAGGTCCGTGCATCACCGCGGCCCTCGAGCGGCGCACCGTGCGGTCCGGCTCCCTGGGCGGGGAGAAGCAGTGGCCGCGGTTCGGGCCACGGGTCGGTCGGCTGGGGGTGCACAGCGTGCTGTCGTTGCCGCTGCCGTTGCCCGATCGGGTAGTCGGCGCGATCAACGTCTACGCCCGCGGCAAGGATGTCTTCGATGACCATGCGGCCGAGCTGGCCGAATTGTTCGCCACCCCGGCGGCCGTGGCCGTGCACAACGCGCACGTCCTGTCTCGGGCTCAGGCCCTGACCGATCAATTGCAAGTCGCACTGTCGCGTCGTCCGGTGATCGACCAGGCGATCGGGATCCTGCGCGCTCGCACCGGTGGCACCAGCGACGAAGCCTTCGAGCGGCTGCGCGAGATCAGCCAGAACGAGCACACCCGAGTCGGCGTGGTGGCCCAGCGGATCGTCGACGAGGCGGTCCGCCGGGCCCGGGCCCGGCACAACACGTCATGAGTTCATGCCGGCACGTGGCTATGGGCGTAGCGTTCGTGCCGGGGAACCTGACCGATACGGGCCCTGACCCGCGTTCCGGACCTCCCGCCGAGCATCGCGGATTGCATGTTCGGTTCCTGGCAGGCTGACCGCGCTCGGGGGCGGCATCGGAGCACATCCCTGGTGGAGATCACCCCGGCAGTAGCTGCCGATCTGGCCGCGCTGTCCGAAGCACTCGACGAACCCGGCGCCGATCTCTCGGTGCTCTTGCATCAGCTGGCGGCTGACGCGAAGTTCGCGGTAAGCACCTTCGTCGGACTGACGGTGCGGCTCACCGTCGACGGCGAATCGAGCAATCTCAGCGCGTTCGAGGCCGGGTCCGCGTCCGCCGACGTCCGAGCCTCGCTGCTGCTTCCGCTACCCGCCGCCGGCGACGGGGTGGGCACCGACCTGGTGCTGTACGCGAGCACCCCCGGGGCGTTCACGGACCTGGCCGCCGACCTCGCCTGGCTGACCGGCCGGAAGCTGACCGAGTTCGCGCTGGATGAGCACCTCGTGGTTGCGGCGTCGGACGAGGTCGACGGCCTGTTCGCGCGCTCGCTGATCAACCAGGCGATCGGGATGCTGATCGCCCGCGGCCACACCCCCGAGCAAGCCGAACGTGAACTGGACGCCGGCGCCGTTCGTGATGGCGTGCATCGCCACATCGCCGCGCGGCAGCTCCTCACCGGCACGGATGATGCCGTCCCGGACGCGCTCTGATCTGTGCGACAGCGGTGCTCAGACGCCGGCCCGGGTGTAAGGTCTCTAGTGCTGAGACTGTCAGCCAGTTCGGGCTGAGGCCGGCCGTCCGCCGTTGGCCTTGAGGGCATTTGCCCATAGCCGCACACGCAGGTGATTACCGCGATAGGGATCACCCATGACGACAGCGCCCGTAGCCGAAACGAGCCCGTTGGCCTCGAGCCGCCGTGCTCGAGCCCTGCGTGGTCCGGGCCCAGCTGACCACGCCCGACGCTCAGCAGCGACGCGCCGGGTTTCGGGGTGGTGGCACGGCTTCGCGGCTCGGGGGGAGTCGTGTCACCGCCACCCCTGACAGGGCCGTTCACCATGACCAGCATCCGCCCGGTCGAGTCCGCGGCGCCCGTCGAGTTCGCCCAAACTACAGCGCAGCTGTATGACTCGAGACGCGAACTGCACTATTGCAAACCGCTGTGGCGGGGTTGGCTGCATCTGATCTGGTTCGCGCTGTCCCTCGTTATCGGGCCGCTGACGATTGCGCTGACCACCGGCTCGACCCGCATCGCCGCGGTCAGCGTCTACGTGGTCAGCGTCAGCACGTTGTTCGGCACCAGCGCCGTCTATCACCGGGGCAACTGGTCGGCCGAGTGGATGCGACGCCTGCAGCGACTCGACCACGCGATGATCTTCTTGCTCATCGCCGGGACGGCCACGCCGGCGTTCCTGATCGCCGTGCCCGGCCGCTACGGCGTGATCGGCCTCGGCGTCATGTGGACGCTGGCGGTCGGCGCGATCGTGATCCACCTCGCCTGGATGAGCGCACCGGAGAAGGTCATGGGCGCGGCGTTCATCGGGCTGGGCCTGGTGGCCGGCCTGGCCATTCCGGCGGTGTGGATCAACGCCGGCCTGGCCGCCGCGGTGCTGATGCTGGTCGGCGGCGGGCTCTACGTGGTCGGCGCGGTGTCCTACCACCGGCGCCGACCCGACCCGTACCCGGCCTCGTTCGGTTACCACGAGGTGTTCCACGCCTACGTCTGCGCCGCCGCGACGTGCCAGTACATCGCGATCGCGATCTTCATCGCCTGACCCGCTACGTCTGGTGCTTGTCCGCCAGGTCGGTGTCGGTGATGAGGAACTGCCACGCGTTGAAGACGCCGAACATGAAGGCCAGCAGGACGGCCGGTGCCAGCCAGTACAGCCCCCCGCCGCCTCCGCACCAGTACGAGATCGCCCCGGTGAGTACCAACGCGGCGATGACCACCATGGTCTCGCGGCGATCGAACAGCTCGGCGACCGCCGAGCGTTCGGCCCGCCGCGGCTGCGGCCGGAAGCGGAGCAACGCCACTCCGATGAGCAACCCCGCGACGAGCAGCTCGATGCTGAGCGCCGCCGGGCGCTGATCCGGGATGAGCAGCAAGGCACACAACACCACCGGAACAACCAGCAGCACCAGGGTTTGCGCGGCGCTGTTCCGCAGCATCGCGTTGCGTGCGATCAGGTCGCGGTTGAGGGATACGGCGACGAACAGCAGACCGGTGAGCGCGGCGCTGGCTCCTCCGGTCATGACGGCGAAGCTTTCCCACGCGGCAGGCTCGAGCACCACCGGATCCTAGACAGCAACCGGAAACCAGCCGGGCCGGCTGTGCGTTGGCGATGTATGACGGGCCTGCGGCGGCGCTCGGCACGAGCGGTGCCGTCTGCCCTGCTCGCGCTGGTGTGCGCGGTGCTGGCGGCATTCCCGGCCGTTCCCGGGCGGGACGCGGTGGCCGTCGCGCCGGCGATCGCCAGTCTGGCGGTCCACCACGTCGATGCGGCGATGGTGGCCTCGCGGGGTGACTCCTCGGTGGCGCGGCCGCACGACGCGCCGGCATTCGACGTAGCCGCCGCGATCGATGCGGGCGCACCGCCCGTCCGGCCGGTTGCGATCGGACCACTGCGCTACGACGCGTCGGCGGTGGCCCGCGTCGGATTGCCCGGCGTCCGCGCCCCTCCCACGGCGACGACCTAGCCCCTTTCCCAGTACCCGCACG
>DASXYE010000217.1:0-5181 GCA_036502695.1 Jatrophihabitantaceae bacterium | reverse complement strand
CATTGGGTCGGACGACCGAGCCGGCGGCCGAACTGAGCCGGGCGGCGGTCATACCCGGAGGCGCGGCCGCACGTCGGCCGACGCCGCCGCCGCTGCCGCTGCGGCTGCGTCGCTCGGCGCCGTCTCGGTCGGCGCGACCGCGGCGTCCACCTCGGCCAGCCGCTCGAGCAGTCGGGCGGCGACGACGAGCAGGTCGCGTTCGGCGGTGGTCAGTTCCCGTTCCATGGCGGTAGCCACCCACTCGTCCCGGGGCCGCATCTCGTCGGCCAGAACCTCACGCCCGGCCGCCGTAATGGTAAGCAAACACTGACGACCGTCGGACGGATCGGGCAGGCGACGTAACCAGCCTTCGTCCTCCAGCGCGGCGAACGTCCGGGTGAGGGCTTGCGGCTGCATCCGCAGACGATGACCGACTTCGCCCGGAGTGATGGTTTCCTGCTTGACCAGCAAGCCAAGTACGGCGGTCTGATTCAGGGTGAGCACGCCGCGTCGTTCGGCTCGGGCCCGGGCGGCGAATCCGGTCGCGCCCCGTCGCACCGCCTTGGCCGCCTTCAGCAGTTCGGCACTAGTACGCACACGCTGACTATATCAGGTGAGCCGAGTGACCCGCCGTCCGAGCAGAACGATGGCCAGCCCGACCGCGGCCAGGATCGCGACGGCCAGGATCAGCCCGCCCTGCGCACCGTGGTCACGCACGAGCACCGCGCCGACGATCGCGCCGACCAGCATCGTCACGACCGCCAGCAGCCGGCGCGCGATCACCGGCGCCTCGGCCCCCGCGCGGGCATCGGCGGCCAGACCGGTCAGCGTCATGGTCAGCACCGTGGTGGTGAGATCCGGGACCGCCACGCGCCGGACCGCCGTGTTCTGCCCGCCCATCGCCGTCGCGCAGATCGCGGCCATCGCGTCGACCGCCGCGCCGTGGGCGTGCCGTCCGGCGGCGAGCGCCACGATCAGCGCGACCGTCACGAACACCAGCTCGACGGCCACCGTCGCGCGCAGCAACTCGCCGCGGGTGATCCGGATCCGGGCGAGCACCGCACCGGTTACCAGCGCGCCCACCAGGAAGCCGCCGAGCGCGAACAGCGAGGCGCTCAGCGAGAACCCCGGAATGCCCACCAGCGCGAAGCCGACGAAGACCACGTTGCCCGTCATGTTCGCGACGAACACCCGCCCCAGGCTGAGGATGCTCACGGCGTCGATCACGCCGGTCAGCACCGTCAGCCCGAGCAGCAACACCGGCAGCGCCCCGTGCTTGGGATCGTGCACGAGGCTCCGGAGCACCAGCTTCTGCGACATCGCTCGCTCCCGACAAGATCGAGGTTCATCTGCTCCGCATACGGTGGCAGATGAACCCCGATCTGCGCGCGTTATCGGGCCAGGGCGTGCACGATGTCCGCCGTCGCCGGATAGAGCTCGCGGTACTGCGCGTAGCGCTCGGCGTAGATCGCGGTGGCCGGCGGGTCCGGTTCGATCACGGTCGCGATCGGGTTCCAGGTCCGGATGTCGGGCGGTGTGGCGCGCCCGGTCGCGAGCGCGGCCAGGAACGCGTCTCCGTAGGCAGCGCCGACGGTGTAGGCCGGCAATTCCTGCGACCGACCGATCACATCCGTGACGATCCGAGTCCACAGCCCGCCTGTAGTTCCACCACCGACGGCCACCAGCCGGGTCTGCGGCGCACCGACATTGCGCATCGCCTCGAGGTTGTGCCGGACCCCGAACGCCGTCGCCTCGAGCGCGGCCCGGTACAGGTGGCCGCGCGTGTGTTGCAGCGTCAGCCCGGCGACCACTCCGCGGGCGTCCGGATCGAACAACGGCGTCCGCTCGCCGGCGAAGTACGGCAGCATCACCAGCCCGTCCGCGCCCGGTGCGATCGCCGCGGCCTCGGTGGTCAGCGCCTCGAACCCGGCGCCGGTCAGCTCGGCCAGCCAGGCCGTCACCGCCCCGGACGTGGCCATTCCGCCAGCCAGGCTGTAGGTATCCGGGAAGGCGCCGACCGTGCTCCAGAGCACCGGCGACGGATGGGGCTGCTCGGTGACGTTGACCAGGAACATCGTGGTGCCGTACATCAGCATGAGATCGCCCGGATCGGCCACGCCGACGCTCGTCGCTTCGGCCCAGGCGTCGATCGTGCCGGCCACTACGGGGATCCCGGCGGGCAAGCCCGTGGCGGCGGCCGCGTCCGGAGTCACCGAGCCGATCACGTCGGCCGGCCAGACCAGGCGCGGCCACTCCAATCCAGGCGCGATCTGCTCGCACCAGTCGGAGATCCACTCGTGCGCCACGGGGTCGTACAGCGGCACCGACTGGCTGGCCGAGTGGTGGTCGAGCACGTACTCGCCGGTGAGCCGGAATCCCAGGTACGAGCTGGCCATGAACCAGCGTCGCGTTCGCGCGTAGACCTCGGGTTCCTGCTCGCGCAGCCAGGCCAGCTTCGGACCGACGGCCTGCGTGGTCAGCGGCGAGTGGCAACGCGCCAGTACCGCGTCGGCACCGAACGCCTCGTTCTGGGCGGCGATCTGCCGGGTCGCCCGGGTGTCGACGCCGTACAGGATGGCCGGCCGCAGCGGTGTGCCGTCCGCGGCGGTAGGGAGCAGGCACGGCCCGATACCGCTTACCGCTACGGCATCGACAGGAGCGGCCGTGCCCAGCTCACCCGCCAGGGAAACGAAGTCGGCCCACCACACAGCGAGGGCATCGTGCTCGACCCAGCCCGGCCGCGGCGTCGACACGGTGTGATCCCGCGTCGCACTCGCCGCGACCGAGCCGTCGGGACGGACCAGCACGCCCTTCGAACTGGACGTCCCGATGTCGATGCCGAGAAGCACGACTCAGCCAGACGCCTCGCTGCTGTACTTGGCGTACAGCTCGGCTGCGTTCTGCGGCGTCACCGCGGTGATGTCGAGCGTCTGCTTCTTCTGCACGCTCTTGCCGGTCACGATCGCCTCCGCCGTGTCGGCCGCTTCCTGCGCGCAGGTCGGGTAGACGAACGTGCCCGCCATCTGGCCTTGCTGCACCGCTCGGATGCCACCGTCCGGAATGGCCAGCCCGTCCGTACCGATGAACTTGATCTGCTTCTCCTTGTTCACTCCGGCAGCGGCGAGGTAGGCACCCAGCGCCATCGGGTCGTTCTCGGCGTACACGAGGTCGATCTTCTGGCCCTGCTGCAACCACTGCTGCATGATCGTCGTGGCATTCGGCTTGAGCCACTTGGCCTCACGGTGCTGAATGATCTTGATCTTCGGGTTGGCGGCGATCGCCTCGCGGAAGCCCTTGTCCCGGTCGATTTGCGGCTGGTCGGAGAGGATGCCCTGCAACTCGACGACGTTGCCACCGTTCGGCAGTGACTGCACGGCCAGCTCGCCGGCCTTCTTGCCCGCCGCCACGTTGTCGCCACCGATGAAGGACGTGTAGCAGTCGGTGTTGACGGATCGATCCAGGATGATCACCGGGATCTTCTTGGCGCACGCCGCCTCGACCGGGGCGGTCAACGGGTCCGGCTCGTTCGGCGACACGATCAGCACGTCCACGTTCTGCTGGATGAAGTTCTGCACCTGGCTGACCTGGGTCGCGCTGCTCTGGTGGGCGTCCGTGATCGACAGCAGCTTCAGGTTCTTGTACTTCTTGACGAAGAACGCCAGCTGCTTGTTGAGCTGCGCACGGTACGGCTCGGCGTTGTTCGACTGCGAATAGCCGATGGTGAAGACCTTGTCACCGTTGCTGTTCGTGTCCTTCTTCTTCGGAGCACTCGACGCGCACGCGGTCGCGACGAACGCGACGGCCGTAAGTGCACACGCGACGATTATGCGATGCCGGTTCATGACTCCTCCGGGGTGGATGTGGACTGCCGGGCTCGGGTGGGGATGCGTATCCGCCGCAGCGCCGACACGATGCTGCGGAAGAAATCGGGCCGCTGGATGACCACCGCGGCGATCACGATCAGGCCCTTGATGATCAGCTGGGCGTTGTCGCTGATCGAGTTGAGGCCGAGGACGTTGTCCAGGAACGTCAGGATCAGCACGCCGACGAACGTGCCGACCACGGTCCCCCGGCCACCGGACAGGCTGGCCCCGCCGATCACGACCGCAGCGATGGCGTCCAGCTCGTAGGACGTGCCGGCCAGTGGATCGGCCGACGCGTTGTACGCCGCGTCGATGGGGCCGGCGAACCCGGCCAGCAGGCCCGCCAGGGTGAACACCGTGATCGTGACGGCCATGACGTTGATGCCCGACAAGCGGGCGGCCGTGGGGTTGCCGCCGACCGCGTAGATGTGCCGGCCCAGCTTGGACTTCGACAGCAGCAACTGGAAGACGATCACGACCACGATCAGGGCCAGCACCGGGTAGTAGATGCCGTGCCCGAAGATCGGGAAGTTGATCCCGCTGAAGAGCTTGTGCCCGGGCGTGCCGTAGGCCTGGAACGCCTTGGAGTTCGCCGTCAACGAGCCGTTGGACTGCACGATCTGGGTGCCGACGCTGACGTTGTCGGACAGTTGCCGGTCGATGCCGCGGATGACGTTCAGCATGGCCAGCGTGACGACGAACGACTGGATCCGCAGCCAGGCTGTACCGATGCCGTTGGCGAACCCGCACAGGGCGCCGACGCCCATCGAGATCGGCAGGATCTCGATCGGCGACATGCCGTGCCGGGCGAGCAGCATGGCCGAGACCATCGAGCCCAGGCCCAGCATCGAGCCCACCGACAGGTCGATGCCGGCGGTGAGGATCACCAGCGTCTCGCCGACGGCCAGGATCCCGGGCGCGGCGTACCCACCGATCGCGTTGGTGAGATTCTCCTGGTTCCAGAACGTCTGGCCCTTGGTGATGATGCCGATCAGGATGATCAGCACCAGCCCGACATAGCCCTGCAGCGAACCGAGCAGGGACAGCGAGCGCCGCAGCCGGCTACCCACCGCGACCTCGTCGACCGGCGCGCCGTCCACGCTGTCCGCGCTGTCCGGGGCCGGGGTCTGCACGTCGGTACTCATTCAGCCCCTCCGTTGCGGGCCATCGCCGCATCGAGGATGCGTTCCTGGGTTGCGTCGGCCCGGCTGAACTCGCCCGTGAGGCGTCCCTCGCACAGGACGAGGATGCGGTCGCACATGGCGAGCAGCTCGGGCAGCTCGGACGACACGACGATCAGCGCGCTGCCGTTGGCGGCGAGCTGGTTCATCAGTTCGTG
>DASXYE010000216.1:0-19543 GCA_036502695.1 Jatrophihabitantaceae bacterium | reverse complement strand
CGCGATCCGTGGAGTCAGCAGGAGGTCAATCCGCGCGGTCGTAGGCTTCCTGTGACGCGGACACGTCGCCGAGGTGCGCGATCGACCATTCCTCCAGCGCCCGCAGCGGCTCGCGCAGGGTGCGGCCCGCCTCGGTAAGCGTGTACTCGACGCGGACCGGAACCTCGGGGTGGACGGTGCGGCGCACGAGCCCGTCCCGTTCGAGCCCGCGGAGAGTCTGGGTGAGCATCTTCTGCGAGACGCCTTCAATACGTCGACGCAGTTCCGAGAAACGGACGTTGCCGTCCCAGAGGGCGCCCACTATGAGCACCGTCCAACGGTCGCCAATGCGATCCAGGATGTGGCGAGTCGGACAGTCCGCGCGGTAGGGGCTGCCGAAGAGCACCGACTCGGCCTGAGTGGTTACCACAAGGTGCCTTCTTCCCGTTGGAGAGCTGCACTCATACGGTAATTGCAGCGCGTCATCCGACGCCACCCCTCTCGCAGAAGGGCACACCTCGTGTCTCGCATTACCGTCATCGGCGGCACCGGCTACGCGGGCTCAGCCATCGTCGCGGAGGCCGCAGCCCGCGGTCACCAGGTCACCGCGCTGAGCCGCTCGCTCCCCGATTCGCCCGTCCGGGACGTCAACTACGTCCAAGGCGACGCCACCGACGAAGCAACGCTGTCCTCGGCCATCGAGGGGTCCGACATCGTCGCGGACGCCATCGCCCCACGCGGCGCGGCCGGCCACGCCCGCGACGTCCACCGCACCATCGCGCGGCTGGCCGATGCCGCGGTCGGGCGCCTGTTCATCGTCGGCGGCGCCTCGTCACTGCGCCCCGCGCCCAGGGCGGATCGCTTCGTCACCGACCCCAGCCACCTCAGTCTCATCCCCGCGGAGCTCCACGACGAGATCCGCGACGGAGCGGCGTTCGTCATCGAGGACCTCCCGGCCACGCCCGCCACACTCGACTGGGTCTACGTGAGCCCGGCGCTCAGGTTCGGCGCACACATGCCCGCCGAACGACTCGGTCGCTATCAGCTCGGCGACGAGGTCACGGTGCGGCCCGAAGACGGCGGCGCGATCTCCGCCGCGGACTACGCACTCGGATTCGTCGACCTGATCGAGAAGGGCGACCACCACAGGGCACAGGTCAACCTTGGCCACTAATCGGCCAAGTCCGGTCGCCTGGTGCTCCATCAGCCGTCGGTCCGCCGACCTATCAGCAGCGCTCCGGCGCCTTGTGCCTCGGCCCGTTCGAGCTCGGCCGACGCCTCGGCCGCCGTGGACGGCGGCTCCGCGCTCAGCCGTGGCTGACGAACTCGGCGTAGAACAGGCCCACGCCGAAGGCGACCGCGATGCCGGCGATGATCCAGAACCGGACGATGATCGTTACTTCCTCCCACCCCGACATCTCGAAGTGGTGATGCAGGGGCGACATTCGGAACACTCTTCGCCCGGTGCCGGTTCGCCATCGGGTGAACTTGAAGCAGCCGGTCTGGATCAGCCCGGACAGCGTGACCACCGCGAACAGCCCGCCCAGCACGACCAGCAGCAACTCGGTGCGCGACAGGATGGCCATCGCGGCCATCAGCCCGCCGAGCGCCATGGATCCGGTGTCGCCCATGAAGATCTGCGCCGGCGAGGCGTTCCACCACAGGAAGCCGAAGCAGGCGCTCATCGCGGCGGCGCCGACGATGGCCAGATCGCGCGGATCGCGCACCTCGTAGCAGCCGTGCGCCGATCCGTCCGCGCCGCACAGGTGCCGCGACTGGATGAACTCGATCAGGGTGAACGCGCCGAACACCATGGCGGCGGCCCCGGCGGCCAGTCCGTCCAGCCCGTCGGTCAGGTTCACCGCGTTGGAGGTCGCCGCGACGATGATGTAGGCCAGCACGACGAAGCCCACCGAGCCGATCCCGAACGCCTCGATGTCGCGCACGTACGACACGTGCGTGGACGCCGGCGTCTCACCCAGCTTGTTGCGGAACATCAACGCCAGCACGGCGAACGTCACCGCCACGACGAGTTGGCCGCCGAACTTCGCGCGAGCCCGCAGGCCCAGGCTGCGCTGACGACGCAGCTTGATGAAGTCGTCGAGGAACCCGACGACGCCCAGCCCGATCATCATGAACAGGGCCAGCAACCCGGACGCGGTGGGTCCGCGGCCCCCCTGGAAGGCCGTCACGAGGTGCGCCACGAAGTAGCCGACCACCGTCGAGCCGATGATCACGACGCCGCCCATGGTCGGCGTGCCGCGCTTGACCATGTGCTGCGGTGGCCCGTCGTTGCGGATCTCCTGACCGAAGCCCTGACGGCGGAAGTACGCCACTACCAGCGGTGTGCACAGGATCGAGCAGAGCAGGGCGGCCAGCGCGGCCGCCAGCGCTGTCCTCATTGGACGAGCTCCAGGGCGACGCGCTCCAGAGCGATGGCGTGGGACGCCTTGACCAGGACGATGTCGCCGGGCTCGATCTCCTTGCGCAGCAGGGTGATTGCGGCGTCCGCGTCGGGCACCCGCTCTGCGCTGATCGCCCGCGCGCCCTCGCCGACCGCCACGATGCGCGAGATGCCCAGCTCGGACGCGAGCCGCCCCGTCGCCGCGTGGGCCTCGGTCGAGCCCTCACCCAGCTCGGCCATCTCGCCCAGCACCGCCCACGTGCGCGCGCCGCGGCTGCGCCCCATCGCGGCCAGCGCCTCGAGCGCGGCCCGGACCGACTCGGGGTTGGCGTTGTACGCGTCGTTCACCACCAGGACGCCGTCCGGGCGCTCGGTCAGCGCCATCCGCCACTTCGAGCGGCGCGTCGCCGCCGACAGGGCCGCCGCCACATCGGCCAACGGCATACCGCACTCGAGCGCGACAGCCGCGGCCGCCAGGGCGTTGCTCACCTGGTGCCCGCCGCTCAGCCGCATCGCCACCGGCGCGGACGCATCACCGGCGTGCAGCCCGAAGCTCGGCCGGCCCAGGTCGTCCAGCTCGACCCCGGTCGCGCGGACGTCGCCCGTGGCGCCGAACGTCACCACCCGGGCCGGCGTGCGTTCGCGCATCGCCAGGACCAGCGGGTCGTCGGCGTTCAGCACGGCGACGCCGTCGGGGGGCAGTGCCTCGACGAGCTCGCCCTTCGCCTGGGCGATGGCCGCCCGGGAACCGAACTCGCCGAGGTGCGCCGTGCCGACATTGAGCACGACGCCGATGCGTGGCGGGGCGATCTCGGCCAGCTCGCGGATGTGGCCGACCTTGCGGGCACTCATCTCGAGCACGAGGTAGCGAGTGTCCACTGTGGACAGCAGGACGGTGTAGGGGTGACCGAGCTCGTTGTTGAACGACTCGGGCGGGGCCACCGTCGGGCCGAGGCGCTCGAGCAGCTGGGCCACCAGATCCTTGGTCGACGTCTTGCCGGACGAGGCGGTGATCCCGATCGTCAGGGCGTCAGGCAGCCGCCGCGCCACGAACGTGGCCAGCGCGGCCAGGGCGGCCAGCCCGTCGTCCACCAGGATGCTGGGGCCCTCGACCGGCCGGGTGACGATCACCGCCACCGCACCGGCCGCCCGCGCTGCGTCCACATAGTCGTGGCCGTCGACGTGCTCGCCGGGAAACGCCAGGAACAGCCCACCAGGACCGGCCTTGCGCGAGTCGAACTCGACCGGCGCGCTGACCCGGACCCCGCGATCAGCTCCGGACAGGCGTCCACCAACGACGTCGGCGACCTCGCCGAGTGTCATGTCGATCAACCGATGCGCTCCTGGATCGCCCGCCGCAGCACATCGCGATCGTCGAACGGGTGGACCACCCCGGCGACCTCCTGCCCGGCTTCATGCCCCTTACCCGCGATGAGAACCGTATCGTGCGGCCCGGCCGTCGCTACAGCGGCCTCGACCGCCTCGGCCCGGTCGCCGACCTCGCGGACGCGGTCGCGCGAGGACGCGGGAACGCCGGCGATCATGGCGGCCCGGATGGCGGCCGGATCCTCCGAGCGCGGGTTGTCGTCGGTGACGATCAACAGGTCGGCGTCGCGGGCGGCGACCGCGCCCATGAGCGGCCGCTTGGCCCGGTCGCGGTCGCCGCCACAGCCCAGGACCACGATCAACCGGCCTTTGGTCAGTGGCCGCAACGCGCGCAACGCACCCTCGACGGCCGCCGGTTTGTGGCTGTAATCGACGATTGCCAGGAACCGCTGACCCAGGTCGATTCGCTCCATACGCCCAGGTACGGTAGCTGCCGCTATCGCGGGGGCCGCGGCCTCGGCCGGCACGCCCGCCGCGTCCAGGATGGCCAGTGCCAGCACGGCGTTGGCCACGTTGTAGCCACCCGGCACCCGGCAGCCGGCCGCGAAGTCGCCACCCGGACCGTGCACCTCGAACGACGTGCTGCCGTCACCGGCGATGTGCACGTCGGTGGCCCGCCAGGTAGCCGGCGCCGCGGTCGTGCTGACGGTCACCGCGCTCGGGCCAACCAGGCCCGCCAGCCGCCGGCCCCACTCGTCGTCGATCACCACCACCGGCAGCCGTGACCGGCCGTCGAACAGCCGGGCCTTGGCGGCGAAGTAGTCGTCCATGTCCGCGTGGAAGTCCAGGTGGTCCTGCGAGAGGTTGGTGAACGCCCCGACCGCGAAGTCGATGCCGTCGGCCCGGCTCATGGCCAGGGCGTGGCTGGACACCTCCATCGCCACGGTGTCGGCCCCGCGCTCGCGCATGACCGCCAGCAGCGCCTGGACGTCGGGAGCCTCCGGAGTGGTGAACCCGGTCTTGACCGCGGTGTCACCGATCATCGTGGCCACCGTGCCGATCAGCCCGGACGAGCGCCCCGCGGCGTCCAGCCCAGCCCGGACCAGGAACGTCGTCGTCGTCTTGCCGCTCGTGCCGGTGACGCCCAGCACCGCCATCGCCCGGCTGGGCCGGCCGTAGACCTCGGCCGCCACCTCGCCCAGCCGCCCGCGGACGTCGTCCACGACGATCGCCGCGGTGCCGCCCGGCAGCAGCGCGGCGCCGGCCGGGTCCGTGAGCACCGCGACGGCTCCCCCGGCCAGCGCCTCGGGGGCGAACTGCGCGCCGTGGCAGGCCCGGCCGGGCAGGGCCGCGAACAGGTCGCCCCGCTGCGTCCGTCCACTGCTGGACGTGACGCCGGTGACGGACGGATCTGAGCCGGAGAGCGCCCCGGATACCGATCGGGCGAGCTCGCTCAGGCGATGCGGCTCGACCTGGGCAGGACGGGGCACCGTCTCGACAGCGCTGGCGTACGACACGTCAGCACACGGTACTGGGACTATCCATCCGCGTCGTGGCGTCGCACACCTGCAGCGGCACGTGCTTGGACTGCGACCCGGTCGGCGGAATGCGGGCGTGCTGCAACTCGTAGGTCGCGATCTCGTGGTACAGCGGCGCGGCGACATCGCCACCCTCCAGCCCGTGGGCCGGGTTGTCGACCATGATCGCGACCACGAACTGCGGGTTGTCGGCCGGCGCGATGCCGGCGAACGTGTCCCAGTTCATCCAGTCGCTGTACTGCCCGCCGTGGTTCGGGTCCGGTTGCTGGGCCGTGCCCGTCTTGCCGGCGATGCGGTAGCCGTCGATGGCGGCCTTGACGCCGGTGCCCCCGGGCAGGGTCACCGACTCGAGCATCGTCCGTACCGTCTTGGCCGTCTTCGGGCTCACCACGCGGACCCCGGCCGGCTGGCGGGTCACCCGGGTGGCGCCGTCCGGATCGGTCACCGAGGCGGTGATGCGCGGCGGCACGCGCACCCCGTTGTTCGCGATCGTCTGGTACATCGACGCGAGCTGCAGCACCGTCATGGCCTCGCCCTGCCCGATCGGCAGGTTCGCGAACGACGACCCGGACCAGGTGTCCATCGGCGGCAGGATGCCGGCGCTCTCGCCCGGCAGCTCGATCCCGGTGACGGTGCCGATACCGAACCTGCGCTCGTAGTCGTACCAGGCCTGCGGCCCGACCTTGTTCGCGATCTTCAACGTCCCGACGTTGGACGACTCGGCCAGGACACCCGTGGCGGTGAACGTCTCGGTCGGGTGCCACCACGCGTCGTGCACCGTGACGTCACTGACCTGCACGCTCTCCGGCACGCTGAGCTTCGACTGCGGCTTGATCAGCCCCTTCTCGACCGCGGCGGCGAACGTGACCACCTTGTTCGCCGAGCCCGGCTCGAACACCGTCTGGATCGCCGGGTTGAGCTGCGTCTCCGGCCCGATCGCCGACGGGTCGGCCGAGTTGAACGTGCCGTTCGCGGCGAGCGCCAGTACCTGGCCGCTGTGCGCGTCGAGCACCGCGACCTGCGCACCCCTGGACCCGGACTGGCTGACCGCCTTGTCCAGGTACTTCTGCACCGTGTACTGCAGGTCCTGGTCGACGGTCAGCCGCACCGTGCCGCCGTTCACCGCGTCGCGGCGCTGGTTGGGACCGGCCGGGTTGGCGTTGCCGGTGCCGTCGACGGCGTAGGTCAGCTGGCCGTTCTGGCCGGCCAGCACCGAGTTGTACTGGTATTCGATGCCGGCGCCACCGGTGCCGTCGGAGTGCACGAACCCGACGAGGTTCGCCGCCGTCGTCTGGCCGGGGTACTGCCGCTGGGTGGTGGCCTGCGTGTAGATGCCGTGCAGGTTGAGTTGCTCGATCTGGCGGGCAGTCTGCGGCGGCTGGGCGCTGGCCAGCAGCGCGTACTGGCCCGAGCCGCCCAGCAGTTTCATCACGTCCAGCGTCGAGCGGTGCACCAGCGGCGCCAGCTTCACCGCGTACGTGGCCCGGTCGCTCGCGGCGATCTGCTGCGGATCAGCCGTGATGTCCTGCGCGCTCGTCGTGTAGGCCAGCACCGTGCCGAAGCGGTCGACGATCTGCCCGCGCAGCGCGTGCAGCGGGATCCGGTCCAGCCGCTGGGCGGCGGCGGCGTCCGCGTAGTTCGCGTGATCGACGCCCTGCAACTGGACGAGCCGGCCGCCGATGATCACGAGCAGCGTGCACACCGCCGCGAGACCCACACGCAGCCGGCTGTCCAGCGCACCGAGCACCAGCGAGCGGCGCGGCTTGCGGGGTGGACGCCGGCGGGGCGGCCGGCGCCGGGCCTGCGGCTTCGCCTTCGGCGGTGCCTTGGGCTTGGGCTGCGGCTTGGGGTTGACCCGCGTCGTGGGTGCCGACTGGGCCTTCGACCGCGGCTTCGCGGGCGACGGCGGCGTGGCTCGACGCGTCGATGCGGGCGGCGGCGAAGAGCTGCGCGATCGTGGCGGGGTCGCCGAGCGCGGCGTCTCTGAGCGCGGGGTCGCCGAGCGCGGCGTCGCCGGCCGTGGCGCCGAGGACCGCGGCGGCATCGCTTGGCGGGGCGGCACCGAGCGGGGCGGGGTCGCACCGCTAGCCGGCTCGCGCCGGGGCGGGCCCGGGCGGGGTGCGCCCGCGCGAGGCGGACCGCCGCGGGGTACGCCACCGCGCGATGCGGGCGGGCGGCCGCGGCGTGGGTCGTCGGGTGGCCGGGTCACCGGTGCGCACCCGTCGAGTGCGCCGGCGGCTTCGTCGCCGTGGTGCCGGTCTTGGCGACCTTCTTGGCGACCTTCTTGACCGGCTTGTGCGTCGGCTTCGGGGTCGGCGTGGGAGTCGGGTCCGGTGGCAGCGGCGGCGCCGTCGCGGCTTGCGGCGAGCGCATCACCTTGACCGTGCCGTTCGGCAGGATGCGCAGGAAGGCCGGATGATCCGCCGGCACCATGCCCAGACCCGCGGCCGCGCTGGCCAGCGCCCCGGGAGCCTGCTTGGCGGCGAGCTCGGCCTTGAGCTGCTGCACGTCGTCGGCCGAGGCGGCGTTCGACTGGGTCAGCGACTGGCGGCGCAACTCCGCGGCCGCCGCGGCGGTGTTCAGGGCGAGCAGCGCGCACAGCCCGCCGATCAGCAGGCCGGCGATCAGCAGCACGAACGGCATCCGCCGCGGCCCGGTACGTGTTGCGGATGCGGATGCCGCCGTCGGCCGGGCCGTCACGAGTCGGGTCTGCGACCAGCCGGTGGCTCGGGCGCGCCCGATGCCCCGAGTCGGCAACGTCGTGGTCATGAGGCCTCCCGGATCCGTTCGGCGGCGCGCAGCCGCACCGACGCCGCCCGCGAGTTCGCCGCGAGCTCGGCTGCCGAAGGGCCTTCGCCGCGGGCCAGCAACCGCAGCTGCGGTCCGTGCTCGGCGATCGGTACCGGCAGCCCCGGCGGCGTCGTGTCGGTGCTCGGGCCGGCGAGCGCACGCTTGACGAGCCGGTCCTCCAGCGACTGGTAGGACAACACGACGATCCGGCCGCCCACCCGCAGCGCGTCGACCGCGGCGGGCAGCGCCGCGCGGAGGGCGTCCAGCTCGCCGTTGACCTCGATGCGCAGCGCCTGGAAGGTGCGCTTGGCCGGGTGGCCGCCGGTACGCCGGGCCGGGGCCGGGATCGCCCCGCGAACCAGCTCGGCCAGCCGGGCGGTGGACGTGATCGGACGGTCGCGCTCGATCGCCTGCGCGATCCGCCGCGCGAAGCGCTCCTCGCCGTACTCGCGCAGCACCCGGGCCAGGTCGGCGACCGGGTAGGTGTTGACGATGTCGGCGGCGGTGGGCCCGGCGTTCTGGTCCATGCGCATGTCCGGCGGGGCGTCCTGGGCGTAGGCGAAGCCGCGTTCGGCCCGGTCGAGCTGCATCGACGAGACGCCGAGGTCGAACAGCACGCCGTCGACGCGGGGGTGACCCAGCTCGGCGAGCACGTCGGGCATCCGGTCGTAGACGGCGTGGACGAGGTGCAGCCGCTCGGCGAACGGCGCGAGCCGTTGCTCGCTGCGGGCCAGCGCCTCGGGATCGCGGTCCAGCCCGACCAGGGTGAGCTGCGGGTGGGCGCTCAGCAGCGCCTCGGCGTGACCGCCCAGCCCCAGGGTCGCGTCCACCACGACGGCCGGTCGGCCGGACAGCGGCGGGGCGAGCAGCGCCAGCACCCGATCGAGCAGGACGGGCACGTGTTCGGTCATCTGGGCTACCTCCTCCCGGTTGCGCTGGTGGTGGATGACGTCCGGTCGGGTCCCCGCCCGCCGTGGCCCGGACCCTTGCTTGGCACCGGGGAAGGTGCACCAAGAAAGGGGCGGCGACGGGAGGAGGCCGGATCGGACGTCACGATGCGACGTGGCGCTCGCTCAGAAGAGGCCGGGCAGCACCTCCTCCTCGGCGTCGGCGAAGGACTGCTCGGTGTTGTCGAGGTACTCCTGCCAGGCCTGGGCGTCCCACACCTCGACGCGGGTGTTCGCCCCGATGACGACGCTGTCCTTGTTCAGCCCGGCGTACTGGCGCAGTTGCTGCGGCACGGTGATCCGGCCCTGGCCGTCGGGCACCTCGTGCGAGGCGCTCGCGAAGAAGATGCGGCTGTAGTCGCGCACCCGTCGATCGGTCATCGGGGCGGTCCGCAGCAATTCGGTCAGCCGGTTGAACTCGGTGATCGGGAAGACGAACAGGCACCGCTCCTGGCCCTTGGTGATCACCAGGCCGGAGTCCAGGTCCGAGCGGAACTTCGCCGGCAGCGCCAGCCGTCCCTTGTCGTCGAGGCGCGGCGTGTGCGTCCCCAGAAACACGCGCACCACCCCTCACCCGGTCGGTCCTGGTCCCCACAGTGCCCCACCGTACCCCACTTCCCTCCACCGTCAACGCGAACCGCCTCGTTTCGGTGCGTCGCGAGCCCGATGAACGCCCGCGAATGCGGGCTGAGAGCAGGGTGGGGAACGGTGGAGCTGATGACCCGCCGTTATGGGGATGTAGTCCGACTCGGGGATACTCCACAAGACACGGCGCACGAGACGCCGATACGAGCCGCGCCTTGGGGGGCTGCAGGTGGTAGATCAGGTCGATTACCCGTACCGCGACGACCGCGGGTCCACGTCGGCAGTAGCGCCGGCCCGGCACTCCAGGGCAGGGTTGCAAGCTGTGTCGGATTCTGGAGAGCTCACCGCGGACATCAACGCTGTCGGTAGGGCGGGCGCGCGGATCGTTGCGAACATCGAGCAGGTCATCGAAGGCAAGGCGGCCACCATCCGGCTGGGTCTGGCCGTGCTGCTCGCCGAGGGACACCTCCTGATCGAGGACGTCCCCGGCGTGGGCAAGACCAAGTTCGCCAAGGCGCTCGCGCGATCCATCGACTGCTCGGTGCGGCGGGTGCAGTTCACGCCCGACCTGCTGCCCAGCGACATCACCGGGGTCAGCGTCTACAACTCCGAGTCCCGCGACTTCGAGTTCAAGCCGGGCCCGGTGTTCGCGAACATCGTGGTGGGCGACGAGATCAACCGGGCCTCGCCCAAGACCCAGGCGGCGCTGCTCGAGTGCATGGAGGAACGCCAGGTCACCGTCGACGGCGTCACGTACTTCCTCGAGACGCCGTTTCTCGTGCTCGCCACGCAGAACCCCATCGACATGGAGGGCACCTACCCGCTGCCCGAGGCGCAGCGCGACCGGTTCACCGCCCGTATCTCGATGGGCTACCCCGATCGCACCGCCGAGATCGCCATGCTGTCCGAGCACTCGGCCACCGACCCGCTCGAGGGCTTGCAGCCGGTGTCGGACGCTGCCGAGATCAAGGCCCTGATCGAACGGGTTCGCGCCGTGCACGTCGCCGAGGGCATCAAGGCCTACGCGGTCGACATCGCCGAGGCCACCCGGCGGGCCGGCGACGTCCGGCTGGGCGCGTCGCCCCGCGCCACCCTGCAACTGCTGCGCTCCGCCAAGGCGTGGGCCGCGCTCGACGGCCGCGACTACGTCATCCCCGACGACCTGCAGTCGCTGACCGGCCCGGTGCTGGCGCACCGGCTGCTGCTCACGGCCGATGCCAGCATCGGTGGGCGCTCCGCCGAGGACGTGCTGGGCAAGGTGGTCGCGACGGTGCCGATCCCGGCACCCGGCCCGCACCGCTAGGTCGGCGGCGATGCCTCACCTGCGGCCCGGCTTCACCACCCGGGCGCGCTGCCTGGTTGCCGGCGGCGTCACGGCGGCGCTGTGCGGCCTGCTGTTCGGCGAGGTCGACCTGATCCGAGCCGGCTGCCTGGTGGTCGCCGTCCCGATCGTGGCCGCGATCATCGTGCACCGCTCGCAGGTGACGATCGCCAGCCGGCGCGGCGTCTCGCACGCGCGCGCGAACGCCGGCACCGAGGTGACCATCCAGATCACCGTGACCAACCGTTCGCTGATCCCCACCGGGTCGCTCATGCTCGAAGACCGCCTGCCCGCGCGGCTGTCCGGACGGGCCCGGTTCGTCCTGGACGGTCTGAACGGGCGCGAGACCCGCAGCGTCGCCTACCACGTGCCCGCCCTGCCCCGGGGTCACTACGACGCCGGGCCGCTGCGCGTGCGCCTCACCGATCCGTTCGGGCTGATCGACGCCACGCGCTCGTTCACGGCCCGGTCGCGCTTCGTCATCACCCCGATCGTCGAGCAGCTGCCCGACCTGCACCTGCCGAACTCCTGGGATCTCGGCGAGAACGCCGGCAGCCACTCGATCGGATCCCGGGGCGCCGACGACGCGTCGACCCGCGAATGGCGGCAGGGCGACGACCTGCGCAAGATCCACTGGCGGTCCACTGCGCGGACCGGCGCGCTGATGGTCCGGCACGAGGAACGGCCCTGGCAGGGCCACGCCACGCTGCTGCTCGACCTGCGCGCGTCGGCCCATGGCGCCGCCGAGCAAGTGACCCATCCGGGCGGGGACGATCGCGGCGAGCGGAGCCTGGAATGGGCGATCAGCGCCATCGCCAGCATCGGCAGCCAGCTGTTCCTGACCGGGCGCGAGGTCAGCCTGATCGCCGATCCGACCGCCCGCGAGCGGGCCCGGTTCGGTAGCCAGGGGACGTTCGTCGACCACCTCGCCGAGGTCAACGCCCGCGCCGAGGCCAGCCTGTTGCCGATCGTGCCGCAGCTGCGCCACGCGATGCGCGACTCGACCGTCGTCGCCGTGCTGGGCCGCCTCGACGACGCCAACGTGCACGCGCTGGCCGACGCGCATCCGCGCGGGTCGGCCACGCCGGCGTTCGCGATCCTGCTCGACGTCGACTCGTGGGCCACGCCGGCCGAGCCGGGCAGCGACTCGGTCGGTCCGATCTGGACCCAGGACGGGCGCCGCGTCGCCGAGACGTTGCGCGCCGCCGGCTGGTGGGTGGTGCCGGCCCGGTCCACCGACAGCATCCCGGCGGTCTGGACGCGCCTGCTGCGGCAACGCGCCGCCTCCCCCGGGTCGGCCGCGCTGGCCAACTCCCGGCTGGGCACCCTGCGATGAGCACGCCTACCGAGCAGGTGCTCGACCGCCTGGCCGGTCCGGAGAACGCCGCCCGCCGCACGCTCGCCGGGCTGGTCGCATCAGCCCTGGCGGTGCTGCCCCTGCACGAGGTCTTCAACGACTGGGGCTGGCTGCCCGACGTATGGGTGGCCATGCTGCTGACGATCGGGCCGGCCGCCGTGCTGCGGATGCGCTGGACCGCCCGCGGCATCCACCTGCTGCCCGGCCTGATCATCACGGTGCTCTACCTGACCGCGCGCTTCGTCCCCGACCACGCCTGGGGGCACATCGTGCCGCTGGGCGGCGCCTGGTCGGACGTCGCGACGCTCAACCGCGACTTCCACGACACCGTCCGGGACAGCGCCGCGCCACTGCACTCGACCACCGCCGCGAAGATGGTGCTGGCCGCGCTGCTCGTGCTGCTGGCCGTCTCGGTGGACCTCGTCGCCGTCGTCGCGCGTCGCCCGGCGCTGGCCGGCGTCCCGTTCCTGTTGCTGTTCACGCTCGCCGGCGCGATGCCGCGGCACGCCGTCGGGTGGCTCTGGTTCGTCCTGGCCGCGTTCGGGTACCTGCTGTTGCTCAGCTCGGATGCCCGCGACGAAGTGTCGCGGTGGGGCCGGCTGATGCCGCACACGACCGGTGCGTCGCGGGCGGCGGTGAAAGCACTGACCGGCCGGCGGATCGCGGTGATCGCCATCGTGGTCGCCCTGGCCATCCCGCTGATGCTGCCGATCCGCAAGAGCAACCTGCTCGCCGACGCCATCCACGGCGGCAGCGGCGGGGACGGCGGCACCGGCCTCGACCCGTTCGCGCGGCTCAAGGGTGAGCTCAACCGGCAGGACCACAGCAAGCTGTTCGACGTCACGACGAAAGGCCCCGGTCAGCACATCCCGCTGTACCTCGCCGAACGGACCCTCGACACCTACGTCGACTCCGGCCGCGACGCCGGGTGGGGAGAGGGACCGCCCGGGCTCAGCGAGCCACTGGCGGTGACGAGGTTCCCGGCCGACCCGGATCGCACTCGCCCCGAGATCCAGCGAGTCAACTACACGGCGACCATCACCGATCGCGGCTACAAGGACACCGCGGTCCCGCTGTTCCAGTCGCCGACCACGCTGCAGGGAGTGTCCGGCAACTGGTCCTGGAGCCGCCAGAACGGCGACCTGCTCGGTGGGCCGATGCGCCCGGGCGCGTCCTACACCGAGGCCGTGGCCGAGCCGCAGCCGAGCCAGCAGCAGCTGCTGCAGTCCAAGCCGGCCGTCGGGCCGGACACGCTGCGCTGGCTGCAGCATCCGACCATGCCCTCGACCGTGGTGAGCCTGGTCAACGCGCTCACCAAGAACAAGACGGTCTCGCCGTACGAGCGAGCCCGGGCCATCCTGGCCTATTTCGGGCCCGACAACGGCTTCACCTACAGCCTGTCGACCAAGCTCGGCGACTCGGGTAGCGACCTGGTCGATTTCCTGCAGAACAAGACCGGCTTCTGCCAGCAGTACGCCGCGGCGATGGCCATCATGCTGCGCCTGGCCGGCGTTCCGGCTCGCGTCGTGCTCGGCTACACCCATCAGGCACCGAAGCCGGACGGCTCGTTCAGCATCACGAGCGACGACTCGCACGCCTGGGTCGAGGCCTACTTCTCCGGCATCGGTTGGCTGCCGTTCGACCCGACCCCGCTGAGCGGGGCCGACGCCGGCCGCGCCGCGAGAATCGCCTGGGCCCCCAAGCCCACCCTCACCGTGTCCAGCGGCCCGGCTACCAGCAGCTCCGTGGGCCACCGGCCGCAGACCTCCGACAGCGGCACGTCCGCCGCGGGTGGCGGCGCGGCGTCGCAGGCGAGCGGTGACAACGGCGCCGGCGCGCTGGTCGGGTGGCTGATCACGGGCATCGCCGCGCTGATCCTGCTGGTCGGGCTGCTACCCGGCGGCGTGCGACTGTGGCGGCGCCGTCGACGGCTCCGCGCCGCCGCCCGAGATCCGGATCCGCTCTGGCAGGAGCTGGCTGACACGGCGGTCGATCTGGGCTACGTCTGGTCACCCGTGCGCACACCGCGGCAGGTCGTCACCTGGCTGCGGCGTGAGGGCGTCCGCGGGCCGGCCGACGGATCGCTGCAGGCCCTGGCCGGCGCGGTCGAGCGATCTCGCTACGCCGCGCCGCAGGCGGGGGTGTCCACCCAGGAGCTGGTGCGCGAGCTGCGGCGCGTCGAGGTGTCTCTGCGCTCCACGCGCCCCCGCTGGGACCGGATACGGGCCCGGTTGCTACCACCGTCACTCGGCTGGTCGAGGGGCCGTAGGCACTGAGTTGATCCGCCGTAGGCGGACTCTTCGCGCGAGCGCTCATCGCGTCGGTGGCTGAGCTAGCCCTGGTCGCCGGTGCGCTGCTGGACGTTTATTCCTCGTCGAAGCGTTTGCGGAGGCGGTCTTCCATGCGGGAGCGCACGCCGGGCCGGCGAGACTTGGCGCCGCCGCCCTCGGTCTCGGCATTGCGCCGGGGGGACTTGGAGCTGAGCATGGTCGCGACGTACACGCACGAGGCGACGATCAGCACGAAGCCCACGACCCCGAGCACGATCAGCTTGGCCGTGAGGCCGACCAGGACGACCGCGAGCCCAGCCAGGACTCCGATCGTGGCGATGGCGATCCACCGCCGGGTATGCATCCGGGAACGCCCCGTGCGCACCGCTGAGGCGAACTTGGGGTCTTCCGCGTAGAGCGCTTGCTCGATCTGCTCGAGCAAGCGTTGCTCGTGCTCGGAGAGCGGCACCGTGCCCTCCTTACGTCCTTGCGCCGATGCCCCGTTGCGAGCACCGGCCGGGCGGCCTGCGATCCAACTGTTCGATCAGCTCTCGGTTGAGAGTTGACACTGTTGAGCATACGAGCCCGCTGCCTCCGGCGAAAGTTAACCAGCCCTCCGGCTGCGTCGTTTCCTGTCACAACAGGGTTTCGAAGCCCTCCGATGGCCTCGAGACGGCCTCAACCGGCGTGCCGATGGGCAGAAGATCCACGTTCGGGCGCCCCCAGCAACGTGGCCGGACGCAGGGCGGCCGGGCCGAACTTGGCCTGCGCGGCGTCGGCCACCTCGTCGACGCCGGGCTGCGCGAGCACGTCGTCCAGGGACAGCTGCCGCGGCGTGTCGGCCGCGTCCCGGAATTGCTCGGCCTTGACGCCCACCAAGCGGATCCGCGGCTGATCCAGGCGCAGCCCGCGATAGAGGTCGAACGCGATCTCGTGCAGCGTGGCGGTCGAATCGACCCAGTCGGCGACCGTGCGCGCCCGGGTCACGGTGCGAAAGTCGGCGAACCGGATCTTGATCCCGACGGTGCGGGCCACCCACTGCCGCTCGCGGAGCCGTTGGCCGACCTGGGCGGACAACCGCAGCAGCTCACGGGACACGTCGGCTTCGTCGATCAGGTCGACGGCGGTGGTGTGATCGGCGCTGATCGACTTCTCGACCTCGTGCGGCTCGACGGTGCGCGGATCGTGGCCGGCGGCGAGGCCGTACAGGTGCTCGGCGACGGCCCCACCGACGGCCCGGCGCAGCGCATCGAGCGGGATGCCGGCCAGGTCGCCGACCGTCCGCACCCCGAGCCGGTGCACCGCCTCGGCGGTCCGCGCGCCCACGCCCCACAACACGGTGACCGGCAGCGGATGCAAGAAGGCCAGCGTGTCGGCCGCGGGCACCACCAGCAGCCCGTCCGGCTTGCATCGCGCCGAGGCGAGCTTCGCCACGAACTTCGTGGACGCCACGCCGACCGAGCAGGTGAGCTCGAGCGATTCGGCAACGCGGGCGCGGATCTGCTGGGCGATCTGCAGCGGCGAACCGAGCAGCCGTTGCGCGCCGGTGATGTCGAGGAACGCCTCGTCCAGCGACAGCGGTTCGACCAGCGGCGTGACGTCGCGCAGGATCGCCATCACCTGCCGGGACGCCTCGCTGTACGCGGCCCGATCGGGCGGCAGCACCACGGCGTGCCGGCACAACCGCAAGGCCTGCCCCATCGGCATCGCGCTGCGGACCCCGAAGCGGCGCGCCTCGTAGGACGCCGCTGCCACGACACCCCGGGTGGCTCCGCCGACGATGACCGGCCGGCCCCGCAGTTCGGGGCGGCGGCGGACCTCGACACTGGCGTAGAAGGCGTCCATGTCGACGTGCAGGATCACGCAGCCGGTGTCGTCGCCGTCGGACTGCCCGGCCGCGCGGGGAATGTCGGCGCTACGACCCATGTCCCACCGGCCTCAACCCGGCCGGCGCGCCAGCACGTGCACCCGGCTGGCGATCTCCCGAAACGGCGAACGCCCGGCGGCCAGCCCTTCCAGTTCGGCCAGCGCCTCGTCGTCCGGGGCGCCGCTGGCCGATGGGTCGGTATCCGTCCCCGGCACCCATTCGGTGAAGACGCCCACGCCGTGCACCTGCTCGACCACCAGCCCGAGACGAGCGCACACCGCGTGCAGCGCGGCCAGGTCGAAGGAACTGGGCAGGGCGCGCAGTTCGAGCAGCGCACTGGCCACATCGCCGGACAGCGCCCGCGACAACACGCTCGCCACCGGATTGCTGATCAGCAGGCTGATCAACCCGCCCGGACGTACCGCCGCTGCGATTCCGGCCAGCGCCACCTCGGGGTCGACCTCTTCGAGCACGCCGTGGGCCAGGGCCAGGTCGAACGACGCCGCGGGCACCAGACCGGCCAGTGCCTCGGCATCGCCCTGTACCGCCTCGACCAGGTCGTCGACGCCCGCCTCGGCCGCGCGGCGGCGCAAGGTGGCCAGGGCGTCGGGGCTGACATCCACCACGGTGACCCGCGCGCCGGCCAGGGCCAGCGGCACGGCCGTGCTGCCGCTGCCCCCGCCGCAATCCAAGACCGCCGGCTCGGCGCCGGAACCGGCCACCGAGCGCATCGACTCGGTGAGCAGCCGGGTCACGAAGCGCCCACGCACCGGGGCCGCTCGTTCGCGGGGGCGGGCCGTGTCCACGCTGCGAAGACTAGTGCCCGGCACCGACACCCGCCCCGTCGTGGCTGATCTCCGGACGGCTTAGGACGCGAGCGGCGTCGCCAGCAGGCCGAGCGACTGCTCGACCAGCGCCAGGAACTGATCGGCCGCGCGCAGCTGGTCGGTCGCGTCCCGATCGGAGACGACGCCGCGCGCGCCGGCCTCGACGGCGGCCCGCTTAGCGGCCGTACCGGCGAAGTAGGCCGACCACTCGGACAGTTCCGGAGCGACGGCGTCAACCAGTACCCAGGCGCTGACCAGCCGCCGCTTGCCGGCCGGACGGGCCCGCTCGGCGAACAGTGCCGCCGTACCGCGCAACGCGGCCAGATGCGCCAGCCGGAACCGTTCGCCCGACTCACCCTGCCGCTCGGCCTCGCGCAGCATCCCCCGCGCCTGCTCGACCAGTGCGGGCGCCGAACGACCCGACGGCGGCCGTATTGTCGTCACGGGCATCGACCGTATGGCCATGAGCTGACTCCCTGTCTCGAACCTCTGTTCGAAGACTACTGCGAACAGGCGTTCGAGGCAACCGCAACCCGCCCTACCGGCCAGCGCGAGGCACAAAAGTTGTCCGCGCTCAGCGACGTCCCAGCACCACCAAGCGCGGACAACTCCCAACCACCGATCAACTACTCAGCTTGGCTGCGTACTGGCTGAACTTGATCTGTTGCTCGATCGCCTTCTCGATCGTGAGCACGAGATTCATGATCGCCTGCTCGATCGCCAGCCCCGCCTGCAGCGACTTGATCTCGGCGTCGACCTCGAACTCGGCCCAGAAGGCCGCGACCGACCCGCCGAACGTAGGGCCGGCGGTGGCGGATGCGGCGGCCAGCGCGATCGCCTGCTCGATCACGAAACCGGTGATCAGGCTGATGATCTTGCCGCGCGCGTAGCTGACGATGCTGCCGACCGACAGCACCACGCCGGAGATGATCTCGCAGTCCTGGCCGATGTTGCCCAGGGCGGCGATGGAGTTCGTCGCCGTCTCGCGGTACTTGTCGGCGGCCTCGCCACTCCAGATGGCGTCGGTGACCTGCTTCAACGATTCCTGGTAGTCATCGCCGGTGTCGACGAACCACTTGGCCAGGGTGTCCCACGACTTGGAGACCTTGCCGATCGCATCCGGATCGCCCAGGGTGATGTCCACCAGTTCCTTCAGCGGCGGGATCGCGTCGATGATGAGGCCGACGAACGGCCCGACCAGGCTGCCCAGCGGGTTCAGCGCGAAGCCCAGCGCGTCGAAGAAGATGTTGCCGAACAGCTTGACCACGTCGATCGGGTCGACTTCCTGGCCGGTGGCCAGCTTGCCGAGCGTGACGCCGTAGTTGTAGCCGTTGTTGAGGAAGCCGGCATCGCCGATCACGACGTCCTCGGGCTTGATCGGCTTCCCGGTGGCCACGTCCTTCAGCAGGTTGAGCTGGGTGTCGTTGGTCAGCACGTCGCCGGTTCCGGTGAGATCCGGCTTGGCCCGCTCGACCAGGGCCTTGTTCGTCGCTTCGCCCTTGTCGTAGACGTCCGCGGTGGCATCGATGCGGGTGGCCAGGTCGTGCAATCCGTTGCCGACCTTGTCGCACAGCAGCCCGAGCGCGGTTTCGGCGGCGGTGAGCGGCGGCACCACGATCGGCGCCCACATCAGCCCGAACGCCACGTCGGTCGCGATCGACTCGGTCAGAATGCCGCTCGTGCCGGTGCTGAACTCCTTCTCGACGACAGCGACGTCGTTGGAGTGCTGGCGGACGACACCCGGGTGGACGGTGAAGTAGCCGCCGGTCATCGGGCGGACGCCTCTTCCTCGTCGACATCGGGCATCAGTTCGATCAGCTGCTCGGCCGCCTTGTCCCCCGCGATCTCGCGGACCGCGGTGGTGTTCTCTTCGACGGCCTGACGCGCCGCCTGCCGGTACGCGGACATGACCGCCTGCGATATCTGCACCGGCGACACATTGCGGGCCCGTTCGGATATCGACACGCGCAACAGGTTCCCCGAAGCGCCTACGGCCACGGTCGCGAACTGGTCACGACTGGTCGCCTCGAACGACGAATCCCGCAGCCGGGCGTGCAGCTCGGCGCTCTTCTCCTGTGCGGCCTCCAGCCGGGCCTGCGTTTCTTCGCGCCATTTCTCGAGGTAGGCCTCGACCGAGGCGTTGACATCAGGTGTGGTGCGCGGATCGAACTGCCTGCGCGGTTCGTTTGGTTCGGGTGGGGTCATGGGGTATCTCCTCCCGGCGAAAGGTGTGCACAAATGCAAAGTGCAATATCGCGACCATGATCAGCCGGGATTCTACGCAGAATCCGAAGAATAAGACGACTGTTGCAATTACAAGTGATAGATCATT
>DASXYE010000215.1:0-4486 GCA_036502695.1 Jatrophihabitantaceae bacterium | reverse complement strand
CGATGTCAGAACAAGCCGTCAGCAGGCGCTGCATCGCAACGCGGCGAGCCGAGGTCGCCGCGCCGACGACGCGCGGCGCGTCCACGCCGGGCGAGTATTGGTATCCGTCACCGGCGGTGCGGGCTCGGGAGAACCCGCAGTAGGCCCACACCCCGGGCAATTTCTGGAACACGCACGACCCGAACACCTGGCCGATCGACAGGTAGCCGGCGGCGCGGACGGCCGCGAGCTCTCCCGCCGGGCTATCTGCTCGGGATGGATACTCACGCCATGAGCGCGGCATATCCCGGCTTGATGACGTCGTTGATGATGGCCAGCCGCTCGTCGAACGGGATGAACGCGCTCTTCATCGCGTTGACGGTGAACCATTGCAGGTCGGCCCAGCCGTAGCCGAACGCCTCGGCGAGCAGCAGCATCTCGCGGCTCATCGAGGTGCCGCTCATCAGCCGGTTGTCGGTGTTGACGGTGACCCGGAAGTACAGCCGCCGCAGCAGCCCGATGGGATGTTCGGCGATGGACGCCGCGGCGCCGGTCTGCACGTTGGACGACGGGCACATCTCCAGCGGGATGCGCTTGTCCCGCACGTACTGGGCCAGTCGGCCGAGCTTCGGGGTGGAGCCCGACGTGTCGATGTCGTCGACGATGCGCACGCCGTGGCCCAGCCGGTCGGCGCCGCACCACTGGATGGCCTCCCAGATCGAGGGCAACCCGAACGCCTCGCCGGCGTGGATGGTGAAGTGGAAGTTCTCCCGGCGCAGGTACTCGAACGCGTCCAGGTGCCGGGTCGGCGGGAAGCCGGCCTCGGCGCCGGCGATGTCGAAGCCGACCACCCCGTTGTCGCGGTAGGCGACGGCCAGCTTGGCGATCTCCGACGATCGGGCCGCGTGCCGCATCGCGGTCACGATGGCCCCGACCCGGATCGGCCGGCCCCGGCTCGCCGCGGCCGCTTCGCCCTCGCGGAACCCGGCGAGCGTCGCCTCGACAACCTGCTCGAGCGACAGGCCCTGCTCGACGTGCTGCTCGGGCGCCCACCGGATCTCGGCGTACACCACACCGTCGTCGGCCAGGTCCTCGGCGGCCTCCCGGGCCACCCGACGCAGCGCCGGCTCGGTCTGCATCACCCCGACGGTGTGGTCGAACGTCTCGAGATAGCGCTCCAGGGAGCCGGAATCGGCGCTGTCCCGGAACCATTGACCGAGCTTGCCCGCCTCGGTCGCCGGCAAAGCACGGTAATCTGCACTTTGTGCGAGGTCGATCACGGTTTGGGGGCGAAGGCCCCCGTCGAGATGATCGTGCAACAGGACCTTCGGGGCGTCCACGACACTGTCGGCGCCAAGCGGGGTCGGCATGACTGACACGCTAGTGCCATGCAGCTTGTACCGCCCGACGGGCCCGACCCCGTGCTAGCTACTTGTTGAATACTGGCATTTGCCATGAGTGAAGCCACGGGAGACCGAATGCCGAGACCAGCGGTCTCGGTATCCGGCCTGGTCCGACGCTACGGGGACCTCGAGGCCGTGCGCGGGATCGACCTATCCGTGGACACTGACGAGACGTTCGGATTCCTGGGCCCGAACGGCGCCGGCAAGTCCACCACGATCAACATCTTGTGCACGCTGATCAAGCCCACCGAGGGCTCGGCCCGGGTGGCCGGCTACGACGTGGTGCACGAGCGCGACGACGTGCGGCGCAACATCGGGCTGGTCTTCCAGGACTCGACCCTGGACTCCTACCTGACCGCCGAGCGCAACCTGCGGCTGCACGCCGAGCTGTACGGCATGCCGCGCAGCGCCATCGGCCCCAGGCTGCGCCAGGTGCTCGACATGGTGGGGCTGTGGGACCGCCGGTCGAGCAAGGTCAGTACCTTCTCCGGCGGCATGAAGCGCCGCCTGGAAATCGCGCGTGGGCTGCTGCACTCACCGCGCGTGCTGTTCCTGGACGAGCCGACGATCGGGCTCGACCCGCAGTCGCGCGCCTCGATCTGGGGCTACATCCGCGAGCTGCGGGCCCGCGAGCACATCACGATCTTCATGACCACGCACTACATGGACGAGGCCGAGTACTGCGATCGCATCGCGATCATCGACCAGGGTCGGATCATTGCCATAGACACCCCGCAGGCACTCAAGGCCAGCATCGGCAAGGACCGGGTGAAGATCCACACCGAGGACGACGTGCGCGCCATCTCGGCGCTCGCGACCCAGTTCGGCATCGCTGCGGCAATGTCCGAGGGCGTCGTCACGTTCGGCGTAGAGGAAGGCGAGCAGTTCGTGCCCAAGCTGTTCAGCGACTTCCCGGTGGCGATCCGCTCGGTGAACGTGGCCCGGCCCTCGCTCGACGACGTGTTCATGTCCTACACCGGCACCACGATCCGCGACGCCGAGACCAGCCAGGCCGATCCGGTCCGGGCCGGCTCGACCATCTTCGGACGGGGAGCCCGCCGGTGAGTGCGATCACGCTGGCCCAGGTGCGCGTACCGGCTCGGTCGGCGTCCAGTGAGCTGCGCGCGATAAAGATCGTCTGGGAACGCGAGCTGATCCGGTACTTCAGCGATCGGGTGCGCATCTTCACCTCGCTGCTGCAGCCCGCGCTGTTCTTGTTCGTGCTCGGCACCGGGCTGTCCCAGCTGGCCTCGGCCGGCACCGACGGCCTGAACCTGCGGACGTTCTTCTACCCCGGCATCCTGGCCATGGCGGTGCAGTTCACCGCGGTCTTCTCGGCCGCCTCGGTGGTGTGGGACCGCGAGTTCGGATTCCTGCGCGAGATGCTCGTCGCGCCGGTCCGCCGGGGCTCGATCGCGATCGGCAAGTGCCTGGGCGGGACGACGGTGGCGGCCACTCAGGGCCTGCTGATGCTCGCGATGGCCGGCCTGGCCGGCGTCCCGTACACGCCGACCTTGCTCCTCGGCGTTTTCGGGCTGCAGGTGCTGCTGTCGTTCATGGTCACCGCCTTCGGGCTCGTCGTGGCCGCGCGCGTCACCCAGATGCAGACCTACATGGCGCTGACCCAGATCATGATCATGCCGCTGTTCTTCCTGTCCGGGGCGATGTACCCGCTCACGGGGCAGCCCACCTGGTTGACCGTGCTGAACCGCATCGACCCGCTGACCTACGCGGTCGACCCCATGCGCCGCGTGGTGTTCCACCACCTGGACATCAGCGCGACGGCGCAGCGGCGCCTCGATCCGGGTGTGACGTGGAACGGCTGGCACGTGCCGCCCCTGCTCGAGGCAGCGCTCATCCTGGGGATCGGGCTCGCCCTGCTCGGCGTGGCGATCGCCGAGTTCAGCCGCAGCGACTAGGGCCGGTCGGCGTACTCGCCCAACCGCGCGAGTTCGGTGTCCGACGGCAGGAAGCTCACCGTCGAGCCGTCGGCGAAGTCGATCGCGCCCGATCCGGGATCCACGTCGTGGTCAGCCGCGCCGTCTTGTTGCCAGACGATGCGGGGCGGCTGGTCAGTGACGGCGCCCACGAGGGCGATCCGGGTGCTGGACCACACCAGCCACAGGTCCCGCCGGTACGGCCGCACGTGATCGCCCAACGCCACGGCCAGCGACTCGCGGTCGCCGGCGATGCTCAGCCGGGGTTGGCCGAACTGCCAGGCCTTGGCGTCGACCCCGCCCACGCCGTCGAACACCTCGACCACCAGCAGGATCGGCAACAACACCGGCAGCAGCACGACGCTGACCAGGACGACACCGCCCCGCACCAGCCAGCGCTCCGGGTGCCGCCACCGACGCGTGCCGTCACGGCGCCGGCCCGGAACGTCGTAGCTGACGCCCTGCCGTCCGAGATACAGCACGGCTGCGTATTCGCTCCACGCTTGCGCGCAGTGCAGGCGCACGGCCTCGCGCACCGGCTCGGATGCGGTGTCGGTACGCCACCAGAATCCGAGCCGGCCCGGCCTGCGTCGCTTTAACACGAACCCGACCAATCCCTTGGGAGAGAGGCGTTTCGGGCGCAGGCTACCGGCTCGGCGGCCCGGATTCGCGTCGGGGCACGATAGTTGGATGACCTCCGCCCCGCCGCACGTCGCCGTTCACGCCACCGCTCACCGCGACGTCACGCCCGATCGGTTCGAGGCCACCGTCCGCGTGGTGTGCCGCAAGGCGGACGCCGGCGCCGCGGCGCAGGGGCTGACGGCTGGCTTCGCGCAGGTCGAGGACGTGCTCGCGGCGCTGCCCGCCGAGGTGGGCATCACGGCCCGGCGCAGCGGCGTCTCGCAACAACGGGTGGCCTGGGAGGGGCAGCGTCTCGAGTGGATCGCCGGCCGGTCGGTCGAGCTCACCAGCCGCGACGTCGAGCGGGCCGGTGCCGTGCTCGGTCCGTTCGCCGCGCTGCTCGACGTGGTCGACGACCTGGAACTGCACGGCCCGAGCTGGCACCTGGACCGCGACAACCCGGCGCTGGGTGAACTGCAGGCCGAGGCGGTGCACGCGGCGCTGGCCCGGGCCCGTCGTTACGCGGCGGCGCTGGGCGCCACACTG
>DASXYE010000214.1:0-14209 GCA_036502695.1 Jatrophihabitantaceae bacterium | reverse complement strand
GTTGTCGTCGTCCTCGTGCAGGTTGAGCGCGGTGACGGCGCCGATGACCGGGCTGATGTGCTTGCGCAGCCGGGCGAAGGTCTCCTGCGGCCGCTGCACGCGGTAGCCGCCGTCGGTGGTGTGCCGGGCCGGTCGAACCGTCAGCGCGACCTTGGGGCTGCGCGCGCTGATCAGCGTCGGGTCCCCGCACGACGGGCATTGCGGCTGCTGGATCAGCACGTGCTCGGCCGTCTGCAGGGTGCTCAGGTCGAGTGTCACGAGCTGCCCGTCCAGGCGGGACGGTTGGCCGGCGACGAGCCCGCCGAGCTCGGTGGCCAGCGCGGCCGCGACGACATGGGCGGTGGCCGGGACGGCCGCCCGGTTCGGTTGCCGCGGCGTCGTCTCGCCCCGCTTGCCGAGCAGGTAGCGGGCCACCTGCCGGTTGCCGCTCAGCCGCTGGGCCAGGCAGGTCCAGCAGCCGGTGTGGCTCGGACGCAGCAGCGGGCCGAGCCACACCGTGGTGCCGGTCGGCCGGGCGAGCAGCCAGCGACGTCCACTCGCCAGGTAGGCGGTGTTGAGCCGGGGGAGGAGTGGGTCGAGGTAGTCGTCCACCAGGGCCACCGTGATGCCGTCCGGGTCGGTGAGTCCGACGGCTTCATCGGGCGACACGAGCCGCACCGGCAGACCGCTGTCGCGCAGCACCGGCTTGATCACGTCCGCGCCGGGCTCACCTACGAGGGCCAGCTCGGTGGTCTCGCTACCGGCGACGACCGCGGCCGGGTCGATGCCCCGGGCCTCCCAGAACGCCAGCGCGCCGTCGGGCAGCTGCGGGCGTCCCTCGGCCAGGTGACCGGCCGCCTGGTACTTGCGCAGGGCCAGCACGGTCTCGGTGAACGGGATGTCCGAACCGACCAGCCCGACGATCTCGCCGACCGTGTGCAGCCCGTCCAGGTAGGGCAGGACCGCCGCGGCGGCCGCGCCCTGCACCAGGAAATGCTGGCCCTCGGCCAGCAGGAAAACCTGCGCGCCGTCGACCACCTCGGTCAGGAAATGCGCCTTGAGACGTGGACGTTCCATGGACGCACCTCAATCTCGAACGGTGCTTGAATTGCCGGCCATTCATGAGGTTGCAGCACGCCCGGACGTTTGCAAATACTGAATTCACGCGGCGTACGCACCGCGCCGGATGCGTACGTGCGGGCCGCCCGCGTACGTACGTCCATACGTATGTTTGCCTTGTCCGGCAAGGGTTCCTGGACGCATGGGGGATCGCGAGTCATGCTCGGGGAATGGTGGCGAACGTTCGGGTCCTGGCGGCGATGGTCTATGGCCTGCTCGTCGCCGGAACGGCAATTCTGAGTCGATCACACACCGGCATCGTGGCGGTCGTCGGCGCGATAGTGCTGGCCGGCTTCTACGTGCTAGTCAGCCAGCGACGCGATTCGCCGAGGTAGGGTTGCGTCGATAACGGTCGGGCGTCGAGAGGTAGCGATGCCGTCGGGGCGGTTGTTGCATCGGGAGGACGAGCTGCGCGTCGTCTGTGACGCGTTCGCGAAGCTGCGCGCCGGGCAGGCCGCCCGGCTGATCATCGAGGGTCCGCGGGGCATCGGCAAGACCGCGTTGCTGGATGCCGCCCTCGCCCAGCGACCCGACGACGTCACGGTGTTGCGGGCGCGGGGCTACGACAGCGAGCGGGGCATCGTGTTCGGCGTGGCCGGCCAGCTGCTCGACGCGCTGCCGGGTGCCTCCGGACCGCCGGCCGAGGACGCCCGAGGCGCGTTCGACGCCGTGCGCGCGGCCGCCGCGGAGCGCCCGTTGATCATCGCTATCGACGACTTCGCCGACGCCGACGAAGCGTCGCGCGACTTCATCGGCTACCTGGCCCGTCGCCTGGACGGCCTGCCGATCGCCTTGCTGCTCACCGTCGATTCGGACGCATCGCCGGTTGGCGTGGACGGCCCGGCCACCGTGTTGCGTCCGGCGCCGTTGTGCGACACCTGCGTGGCCGAGCACGCCGCCATCCGGTTCGGCGCGCCGGTGGACACCGAGCTCGCCGCGGCCTCTCACGTGCTGTCGCAGGGCAACCCGCTGATCCTCGACGAGCTGATCGATCGGCTGCAGGCGGCGGGCGTCTCGCCGGGCGCGCCGGACCTCGACGTCGTCATCGAGGTCGCCGCGTCGACGTTGTCCGACACCGCCCTGGCCTGGTTGCAGCAGCGGGAACCGATCGCGGTCGAGCTGCTGACGAACCTGGCGCTGCTCGGCGACGGGCACGACCTGGAGGCCGCCGCCCTGCTGAGCGGCCAGGGCGAGCTGATCGCCGACCACGCCCGGGCCGAGCTGCGCCGGGTCGGCCTGCTCGCGCCGGATGCCCCTGACCGGTGCCGCGACGAGCTGATCCGCGCGGCCATCCTCACCCGGCTCGCCCCGCAACGCCGGCTCGACCTGCACGCCGCCGCGGCCCGCCTGCTCGTCCGGCTGGGTGCGCCGGCCCGGCAGGTGGCCGATCACCTCATGTCGGTGGGGCCGTCCGATCAGGACTGGACGGTGCCGGTGCTGCGCAGCGCGGCGCGCGACGCGGTGGCCGAGGCCGCCTGGTCGTCCGCCGCCCGCTACCTGCGCGAGGCGCTGGCCGAGACGGCTGACCCGATGCTGGTAGCGGCGCTGACCGCCGAGCTGGGCGCGGTCGAGATGCACCACGACGTCGCGGCGGCGGCGCGCTACGCGGTGACCGTTGCCGCGGCCGAGGCCGGCGTGGTCGACCGGGCATCGGTCCTGGTGCCGTTCGCCAATCCGGTGCTGGCGCTGAACGCGTCGGCCGGCTTCGTCGAGGTGGCGGCCGAACTGGCGGTGACGCCGTCCGCACCGCGCGAGTTACTGCTGCGCCTGACCGCCCAGTCGCTGCTGACCGGGCACCGGGCCGGTGTCCGGCGGGCGATGCGGATCGTGGCCGGGGGCGACGCGGACGACGCCGCGACCCGGGACTTCCTCGGCGCGCTGGCCGTCGTGGGCGCCGCCACCGGCCGGCATCGGCGCAGCGCGCTGCGCCTGGCCGGCCGCTCGGGTGGACCGGTCGCGGCAGCCGCCCTGTCGTGGGGCGAGCAGTTCGACGAGGCGTCGGTGCTGGCCGCCGCCGCGGTGGACGCGGCGCGGGCGGCGTCGCGTCCGGCCGAGCGGGCGCTGGCGCTGCTCGTCCGCGGCGACATCGAGTACCGCACCGGCCGGCTCGCGGCCAGCCTGCGCGACGCACGCCAGGCCCTGCAGCTGAGCAGGCAGGTATCTGCAGCCGGGCTGTATGCCGCGGCGGTGGCGTCGGCAGGACGGGTGTTGCTCGACCGCGGCGAGCTCGCCGACGCGGTCGCTCTGCTGGACCGCATCGAGCTGCCGGCGACGCTGCATCCCTTGCTGCGTGGGCAGATTCTCGACACACAGGGTCTGGCCGCCCTCGCGGCGGGCCGGCCGCAGGATGCGATCGCGCTGTTCCTCGAGTGCGGGCACCAGCTCGCCGCGCGGGGCATCGCCGGCCCGGCCTGCGTGCCGTGGCGTACCCACGCGGTGCTGGCCCACGCCGCGGCCGGTGAGACGTCCGCGGCCCGGACCATCGCCGCCGCCGACGTCGCCCTGGCCCGGACGTGGGGCGCGCCGGGCGCGCTGGGCGCGGCGCTGGCTGCGATGAGCACCTGCGCGCCCGACGTCGGCGAGCGCCGCGAGCGCGTCGACGAGGCGGTCGCGTTGCTCGAAGGCGCTGGACGGCCGCTCGAGCTGGCCCGCGCGCTGCAGTGCTCGGCGAGTGCGCACCGCGATGCCGGCGATGCGCTCGCCGCCCGGTCGGCGGAGCGCCGAGGGGTGGAGCTGGCCCGCACCTGCGGCGCGGTCACCCCGGCGGCGCAACCAGCCGAGGCGTTGCCGGCGGCCGTCATCGCCCCGGCCGCGGCCGGCGTACCGCAACGGTCGCCGTCGCCGCGGCTCACGAGCGGCGAGCGCCGCGTCGTCGAGCTCGTCCGCCGCGGCCTGAGCAATCACGCCGTCGCCGAGGAACTGTGCCTGTCCAAGCGGACCGTCGACACCCACCTCGGCCGGGTCTACCGCAAGCTCGGCATTCGTGGCCGGATCGATCTCGCCGCCGCCCTGGACGCCCTACCCGACTGAGCGGGCTGCCTCTCGAAGTTGTCCGCGCTTCGCGATGTCATAGCACCTCGAAGCGCGGACAACTTCGAAAGCGGCGGCAGCTTCAGTCGAGTTGGCGGACGCCGAACGTGGCGCCCCAGGGGTCGGTGACGAGCGCGCCCTGCACGGCGCAGCCGGCCGACATGGCCCGGTCGTACAGCCGCGGGGCGTCGAGCGTGCCGAAGTACGGCACCCAGCCGGTGTAGGCCCGCGGCCCGACGGCCGGCGTCAACGCCGACGCGTCGAACCGGCCCGGGAACAGCCCGCCGTAGAACGCCCCGGCGGCCCGAAGGTCGGGCGTGCGCAACTCGTGCCAGCAACTCACGCCGGGCTCGTCGATCAGCACTACGCCCTCGCCCCGATGGCCTTCCCACAGCCCGAACGACGCACCGAGCGGGTCCATGGCGAGCACGATCCGGCCGGTGTTTCCGGTCGGGAACGGTCCGGCCACGATCGACCCGCCGAGCTCCTTGACCCGATCGGCGGACGCCGAGACGTCCTTCGTCGCGAGATACACCTGCCACTGCCCGACCGGGTGCCCGGCCGGGCTCGCGCCGAAGCCGCCGACCACCTCGCCGTCGCGAGTGATCAGCGAATAGCCCAGCCGCTGCGGCTCGAACGTCCACCTGAGCAGGTTGGCGTAGCAGGCCGACGCCGCAGTCAGGTCGGGCGTCACACAGTCAATCCAGCACGGGGATCCCGCGCCGTACGTGGTGCGTCGAGGCACGGTTGCTCCTGGGCAGCTCCGTCGGATCCGGGGGGATGGGGCGCAAGCGAACTGCAGATCAGCTCGGCCGCCTCGTCGGCGACCTCGTCGGCGGGCAGGTCGAGCCGGTAACTCGGCGCGGTGGACAGCAGCGGTGCCGCCGTCGCCGGCCACAGCTGCGGCGGGTGGTCGCTGCGCGTCAGGTGCAGCCGCTCGTCGGGACTGCGGCACAGCCGGACCAGCTGCGGGCGGCCCAGCCGGGCGGTCGGCGCGACGATGCGGCCCAGGCTCTCCGGCCGGACGAACAGCACGTCCGCGCTGATCCGCGAGGGAACGCGGCGCCAGGTCCCGTCGGCCAGCCCGGAGGTGGCGAGCTCGCGGGCCGCCGTCTCGCGCAGCTCGATCGGCGCGAGGTAGGGCAGGACGTGACCGGAGCGGCGATCGAGGACGAGCAGCTGCCCGGACACGAACGCCCAGCCCCGCCGGGCGAGGGCCACGCTGATCGCGCCCTTGGCCGAGAGAGCGCTCCCGACCACCGCGAGGACGGAGCCGCCGCGGGCCAGCACCGTCGCCTGCAGCAGGCCGAGCCGATCCGCCAGCACGGCGAACGGCGGGATGGGCGCGGGCACGTTGGTCCAGCCACGGAACCGGCGCCGCGACACGACGAGCTCGCCGCGGCGCACGATCGCCTCGCGGGAACAGCCGGCCGCGTCGCCGATGGCGATGTCGAGATGCGGGGGCTGAGCAGCGACCGCCAGCGCGTGCGGGCCGGCGTGGAACGCGACTTCGGCCAGGTCGGTCGACGCGCCGATGACGCGCACCCGGATGCCGAAGTAGTCCAGGTGCACCACGGTCGTCGCCACGTGAGCAGACTGCCGGGCGCCGCTACCGCCTCGCTCCCGTTCCGCTCCCGTCCGCGCACCCGGAACGGTAGCGAGATAGGAACGATCCGGTACTTCGACTGGGCAAGGTTCGCGTCATCACTCATCATGACCGTGGACCCGGAACGGAGTGGATCGACGATGTCCAACAAGCCACTCAAGAAGCTCATCGCCGGCGCCGCCCTCGCGGCCGCCCTCACCGGTATCACCTACGCGGCGACGCCCGCCGCGGCCGACCCCGCCCCGCAGTCCAACCCCGCCAGCAGCGTCGTCCAGCAGGTCGTCGACACCGTCGACAGCATCCTCGGTACCAACGACGAACCCGAGCACGACTGACCGCCGCGTCCGGAGCGGGTCCTACCCCGCCTTGCCCTGCTCGTCGGACGTGATCGACTCGAGCGCCGCCCGGGTCGCCACCGCCTCCGGCATCCCGATCTCGTCGTAGAGCCCGATCGCCCGCTGCCAGTGGTCGGTGGCAGCGGGCAGATTCCCCAGTCCGTGCAAGGCATATCCGATGCCGTCCAAGGCCCTGGCGACTTCGATGCGCTGTTCGATGGCGCTCGAGATCTCCAGGGCCTTGCGGTGCCGGGCGAGCGCTCCGTGGTGGTCGGACAGGTCGCGGCGCACCCGCCCGAGCAGGTTCTCCAGCATGGCTGCATTGGCCGGTCGCTGCACGGTCGTGAAGATCAGCCCGGCTCGGGCGGCGGCCTGACGGGCGTCCTCGTACTGGCCCAGCCGGCGGTAGATGTCCACGTAGCGGGCGAGCACCATCGCCTCGGCGGTCGGCATCTCGATCCGGCGGGCCCGCACGAGCGCCTCCGACAGGGCGATGGCGGCGGCCTCGGGGTTGTCGAGGTTCGCGTACGCGGTCGCGACGCTGATCAGCGCGAAGACGTTGCGGCTGTCGTTGCCCACCTCGCGGGCGATGGCGAGCGACGCCCGGGCCACCTCGAGCGACTCGTCGTAGTTGCCGAGCGTGCCCAGCGCGCCGCTGAGGCTGGCCAGGGTGGCGCTCTCGTGCAGCCGGTTGCCGAGCTCGCGGTGAATGGCCAGCGCGGCTGTATGGTGCCGCAGCGCGACGTCCAATTGCCCCGCGGCCGCGTGGCACGTGCCGAGGTTGCCGAGGCTGATGCCCTCGCGGCGGCGATCACCGGTCCGGCGCGAGATGTCCAGGGCCTGCTGGGCACAGTCATGTGCCTCGCGGTAGCGACCGAAGTGCCACAGCGCCACGAACAGGTTCACCAGGCTGTACAGCTCGGCTGAGGAATTGGACAGGCGGCGGGCCGAATCGACCGCCGCGCGCAGCAGCTCGGCCTGGTCCTGGACGTGGCCGCGGATGTGCAGGTAGCGGCTGATGCTGTGCGCGAGGTGGCAGGCGTGCAGGTCGAGCCCGTTGCCGGTGCCACTGTGAATCACCGCGAGCAGGTTGGTGCGCTCGGCGTCCAGCCAGTCGAAGGCCGTGTCGTCGGTCAGGGCCGGGACGTCGGCCGGCGGGTGGTCGAAGTCGATCTCGAGCTGTTGCGCGCCCGGCTGGATCAGGTCGCCGGCGGTGGCCGCCACCTGCAGGTAGTAGTCGATCAGGCGGTGCGACGCGGTGGCGATGTCGGCCGCGTTCTCCTCGGCGCGGACGACCTGTTGCGCGTAGCTGCGCAGCAGGTCGTGAAACGTGTACCGGTTCACCCGGCGTTGCAGCAGCAGCCGGGCGTCGAGCAGATCCTCGAGCAGCACCTCGGCCTTGTCGAACGGCAGACCGGCCAGGGCCGCCGCCGCGTACCCGTCGAAGTCGGTGCCCGGATGCAGGCCGAGCAGCCGGAACAGCCGCTGGTGCGGACCGTCGAGTCCCTTGTAGGACAGCTGAATCGTCGCCGCGACACTGCGATCGTCGATGGCGAGTTCGCCCAGCGCGCGCTCGGTGTTGCGCAGCCGGTCGAGCAGGGTGTGCACGGTCCACCCGGGTCGGTTGTTCAGCCGGGCCGCCGCGATGCGCATCGCCAGCGGCAGGCGGCCACACGCCTCGACGAGCTGGTCGACCGCCCCGGGCTCGGCCACCGCCCGCTCGGCGCCGAGTACCCGGCTGATCATCGCCGAACCGTCCTCGGGCGGCGGCAGGTTGAGCAGGATCGCCGCGGCCCCGTCCAGGGACGCCAGCCGGGCCCGGCTGGTGATGAGCACCAGGCAGCCCGGAGCGCCGGGCAGCAGCGGACGGATCTGCGCGGTGTCGACGGCGTTGTCCAGCAACAGCAGGATGCGCTGGCCGGCCGCGTGCTCGCGCCACAGGGCCGAGCGGGCGGCGACGCTGTCCGGGATCTGACCGCCCGGCACGCCGACGGCGCGCAGCAGCGTGTCGAGCGCCGCCGCCGGGTCGACCGGATCGTGCCCGGGGGTGAAGCCGTGCAGGTCGATGAACAGCTGCCCGTCCGGGTAGTCGGAGGCCACCTTGTGCGCTGCGTGCACGGCGAAGGTCGTCTTGCCGATACCGGCCATGCCGTCGATGGCGACGATGGTGAGCCCGTGCGGCGGCGCGGTGTGCACGACATGCAGTAGGTGGCCGAGCTCGGCCGCCCGGCCGGTGAAGTCGGAGATGTCGTACGGCAGCGTGAACGGATGGCGCGCGTCGAGCAGCGTCGGTGACGCCGGCGCCTCCAGCTCCGGGTCGTTGTGCAGGATCTGCTCGTAGCGGCGCACCAGCTCGCGTCCCGGATCGATGCCGAGCTCGTCGCTGAGCAGGCGGCGGCCGTCAGCGAAGGTGCGCAGGGCTTCGGCCTGCCGACCGGCGCGGCACAGCGCGACCATCAGGTGCGCGCGCAGTCCTTCGCGCAGCGGATGTTCGCCGACGAGCTCCTGCAGCTCGCCCACCAGCTCGCGGCCCTCGCCGGCGGCCAGCCGAAGCTCCATCAGCTGCTCGGTGGCGGCGAGGCGTCGTTCGTCCAACGCGGTGGCGGCCGGTCGGATCACCGGCCCGTCCAGGCCGGCCAGCGCCGGTCCGCGCCACAGCTCGAGGGCGGCCCGGAGGTGGGCGATCGCGGCGTCCTGGTCGCCGGACGCGTGCGCCGCCCGGGCCGTCGCGAGCTGGCCGTCGAACACCCGCAGGTCCAGCTGCCCGTCGTCGATGGCCAGCCGGTAGCCCGGCCCGTCGGTCCGGATGAGCCGGTCGCCGCCGGGCAGTCGATGCCGCAGGTCGAGCACCATCTTGCGGGTCTGGTGGGTGGCCGTGCTGGGCGGGCGTTCGCCCCACACCGCCTCGATGAGGCGGGGGATCGGGGTGACCCGGTTGGCGCCCAGCAGCAGCACGGCCAGCGCCCGTTCATGGCGCGGCCCACCAACGCGCACGGGTTCGTCGTCAACACACACCTGAAGTGTGCCGAGAACCCGAAAATAGATGTCCGGCCCTAATGGGCAACGCTCCACATAGCGACTATAGGCAGCACATTCCACGATCTCGATGCGCACTAATTGCCAGGCTGTGTGCCTTGCAATTCCGGCGAATTTCGACTTACACCGTAGATCGCCCCGCGATTCGATGTGTGCATTGCTGAGATAATTGCGACGTGTATTTGTCTAGTCGCGGCAATTGTTGCCGCGAGCCAGCTGGACGAGCGTGTCGGCGCCCACCCGGGTGCCCAGCGCGACGCCGGCGCGGTGGTCGATTCGGGTGTGGATGCCGGCGTAGATCCGGCTCAGGCCGGCTTCGGTCACGGCGGCGCTGAACCGGCTGAACGACCGGGTGACGCCCGGCGTCAGGGGAGACGTGACGCTGAACGAGGTGCGGTCGCCGTACGCCGCGGCGAGCACGGTCGCGGCCGTCGCGCTGAGCGTGCTGTGCGCGCCTGGATAGGACGGGTCCGCAGGCGTGGTCGCGAGCGGCGTCCAGGCCGGGTCGCCGGCCGTGCGCGGGTTGCCGTCGGTGTCGGCGAGCCGGATCGCGGTGATCGGGCGCCACAACCGGTAGGTGTACTTGGCGTCGTACATGGCGATGGTCGCGTCGGCCAGGCCCAGATCGACCAGGGCGAACACCCGGGCCGAGACGGCGGTGTCGCTGCGATGGGCCAGCACGACCGTCTCGGTGATGGCGTTCCAGTAGTTCTGGATGGGCCCGGCCCAGAACTGGCCGATCGTGGTCTGCTCGGGAGTGCGGGTCGTGCTGGTGTCCTGGCCGAGGCGGCGGACCTCGTCGATCGCGTCGGCGTAGTCGCGGCTGGGCAGGGCCGGCGGCGGCGGTGGGCGGAACCGGTCGCCCCGGCTGAGCAGGAACGGCGTGACGGCGGCCCAGTGCGTGAACACCGGTGCGGCCATGGCCGGCGGGGTGGGCCGGAAGTCGCCCGGCTGCCCGGTCGTCACGTAGGCCGGCGGCGTCGCGGTGGAACCGTCGTTCGCCCGCAGGGCCAGCAGGGCAGCCGCGGCCCGGGCGCCGACCCGAGCGCCGGCGTCGCGAGACCGGCCGGCCGGCTCGGCGGCCAGGTCGGCGGCCAGGCGCTGGTCGAGCGAGTCCGCGAACGACGGGAACAGCCCGCGCAGCACGTCGTGCGCGGCGGTTGCGGCGGCCGCACGCTGTGAAGCGGTGCGGGGTGCGACGAGGCGGGTGCGGTACTGCGGGCCGTCCCGGTCGATCGCGTCGACGGCGTCGAACACCGCGGCGCTCATGATCGCGAACGCCCGGGTGGGTTGCATCGTGGCCGGGACGGCACCGGGCGTCTGCGCGATGGTGAGCAGGGCCTGGTTCCACTCGACCACCACGTTCGGACGCGGAGGTGGTCGATGCGCCGATGCCGGCGTCGCCGCCGTGGCTGCGGCAGTGGCCGCAACCGTCAGCAGGGTCGTCGTGGCTGCCATCGCAGCAGCCATCCGAGAGATACGCATAGCAGATTCTCCTTACGATTTAAGGGCTTTGAGGTCGACTTGAACGAGCCAGCGGACGAACGGCACGGCCAGGGCAACGAGTACGGCAATCTCGGCCAGGACGCTCATGAGGGCTTGCGGCGCCGGTAGCCAGCCGTGTTCGGTGAAGCCGAGCACGCCGACCGTCCGCGAGAGGGCGAACGCGACGAGCGATGCGCCGGCCAGCCCGGCCGCGGTCAGTCGCAGCAGCACCAGGCCGGTCAGCGGCAGCAGCAGGGCCACGGCGAAGCTCGCGGCGGCCTGCCACTGGAACGCGAGGCCGATACGGGGGATGAAGTGGTAGCCGTGGTTCTCGTAGAGGTCGGTGTGGACGTAGCCGCTCACCGCGAGGCCGACCGCCGCGAGCAGCCGGGACACGAAGTCGGGCCCGAGCGTCGGCCTCATGCCAGCCTCCGGTCGCGGACGGCCAGCGCGTGCTGGCCCCGGACGTAGGTGACGTCGCGGATACCGAGCGCGCCGACGAGCTGGCCCGCCGGCAGCGTGACCGGGGCCGGCGCCGCGGCTTTGCCCGGCGCCGGCAGCGGGTACGCGGTGGTGGTCGCGCTGTGGAACGTCACGTTGCCCTCGGTCTTGCTGAACAGCTGGTGCACGTGGCCGTTCAGGCAGGTGACCGACGCGAACCGCCGCAGGTAGCTCAGCGCGCGTACCGCGTCGTCGGTGCCCCAGCCCCACTTCGGATACATCGCGAACAGCGGGATGTGGCTGAAGATCACGATCGGGGTGTCGCTGGACAGCCCGGCGACATCGCGCCGGACGAAGTCGAGCTGTTCGGTGCCGAGATGGCCGAGCGATTCGAGGCTCAGCGTGTTCACCAGGCCGATCACGTGCACGCCCTTGATGTCGAAGCTGAACCAGCCCTCGCCTCGGGTGCCGGCGCCGAACCGCTGCCGGTACTTCTGCCCGTGGTCGTCGATCGAGTCGTGCTCGCCCGGCACGGTGAACACCTGCCCGGTACGCAGCCCGCCGAGCATCTGCTTGACCTGGTCGAACTGCGCGTCGGTGGCCAGGTGGGTCAGGTCGCCGGAGTGCACCACGAAGTCGGGACGGTCGGGCAGCGCGTTCACCTGCTTGATCGCCCGGGCGAACGAGCCCTCGACATCGGTGTTGGCGGTGCCCTTGAAGCCGAGGTGACTGTCGCTGACCTGGACGAAGCGCAGCGTGTTGGGGTCGGCGGCGGGCAGCCCGGCCGCCGGGTTGTCGGTGACGTGGCTGATGACCTCGCCGCCGGTCACCGTCAGCACGACGGCTGCGCCGAACCAGGCGGTGTGGCGCAGCAGTTGCCGGCGCGACATGCCGTCGGGGCCGGTCGGTTCGTCCGCCTCGGTCATGCCGTCACCACGACCTTGGCCGTCATGAACGGGTGGATCGTGCACAGGTAGTCGAAGCTGCCCGCCTTCGTGAACGTGTAGCTGAACGTGTCGCCGGTGCCGAGCGTCTTGGACTTGAACGGCCCCGGATTCGCGGTCACGGTGTGCGCGTCGGTGTCGCGGTTGGTCCAGGTGACGGTGGTACCGACCTTGACCGTGATGCTGGCCGGCGAGAATGCGAACCCTTGGATGGCAACGGCGTTCGCGCCGACCGCGGGTCCCGGCGCGGTGGCCGAACTCGGCATCGACATGCCCGACATCGAGTCGTCCGGCGGTGCCGACGTCGCCGAATGCCCAGACGTGCACGCGGTGACCAGCGCCAGCCCGGCCGCCACCGGCGCAGTGGCCAGCAGCCGCACCCGGTGCCGGGAATGTGGATCGATCGCCATCGGCGTCTCCTATCTGATCGGAAGCTCTCCTTGTCAGATAGGGACCCGGGTTACGGAGCGAACACCTCGACCCGGCCGTCGACCTCGCGTACCGGCAGATGCGGCAAGGGAGCCGGCGCGATCTTCAGTTGGTGCGTCACCACGTCGCCGGTCAGCGCGAACGACGCGTTGTGGCAGGGACAGTTCAATCGCCGGGTCTGCGCCGCGAAGGCCAGCCGGCAGGCCTGGTGGGTGCACACGCCGGACACCGCGGCCACCTGGCCACCGGAACGGGCGAGGAATCCCACGACGCTGCCCAGCTCGAATTGCTTTACCCCACCCTCGGCGAGCTCGGCACTGGCCAGCACCGGCTGCCAGCGTCCGCTGTTCGGCGTCAGCGTCGCGCCGGCCGTCGGCGCGGGACCGGACCCGTCGGCTTCCACGATGTGGTCCACCCCGGCGCCGATCGCGGCCGCGGTCGCGGCCACCGAGGCGACCTGCACGAACTGCCGCCGGGTGGTTCGCCCCCGTCGCTCGCTCAACCCCGGGCCGTGCGGTACTGCCCGCGCCTGCGTGGCCAGCCGCTCGTGCAGTTCTTCGACGAATGCTTCCCGCGGCTGCCCGCTGCCCGGCCGGGCCGCCCGCAACGCGATGGCCGTCCGCACGACCGCGTCGTCCTCCGGGGCGGCCCGGAACCGGCGCGGCCGCCGCTGGCCGAGCAGATCGTGCAGGTAGCGCGCCAACCCCCGCATGGTCACATCCCCCTTTCGGCGGCCAGTCGCAGTGCGCGGTGTTGCAACACCTTCGCATTTCCCACGGTCACGCCGAGCTCGTCGGCGGCCTCGCGCAGCGAGCATGCACCCAGGAAGCGCAGCTCGAGGATGCGCCGGTAGCGGTCGGGCAGGCTGTCGAGTATCGCCCGGGCCCGGGCCATGGCCTGCTCGTTGATCGACGCCTCGGCGAAGACGTCGGCCACGTCGTCGTCCAGGGTGGTCATCTCGCGGCCCAGGGTGCGGCGCCAGTACGACGCGAGCACGGTCCGGGCGGTGGCCAGCAGGTAGGCCCGCACCTCGCCGACGCTGGCCGACACGCGCAGCGGCCGCAGCGCGGTGACGAACACCTCGGCGGTGAGGTCCTCGGCGTCCGGGCGGTTACCCACCTTGGCGAACATCAGCCCGTAGATGCGGCCGACGTTGTCGCGGTAGATCGCCTCCCAGTCCGGGTAGGCATCCGCGCCGACGACGTGCAGGTGGTGCGCGGGCGGGTCGGCGGATCCGCCCGCGCCTCCGTCTGGCGGCAGCGCGTCGCGCACCCGTCGCCTGGACGCCCACCGCTGCGGCACCGGTCACCATCTCTCGGCCAGGAAGGTTTAGCAGGGCAGGCCCGCCCTCACTGACAGATACGGCCCCGGGTTACATCCCGTTCGGTGCGCCTGGCGCGCGATCCGTGGCCGCTTGATGCCGATGTGCACCGGCCCGGGGCGGGATACCCCGATAATCTCGGAGTTGCTGCCGATCCGTCGTGAAAGTAGGGGAATGTACGGCCCATATCCCTATCCAGGCGAGCCCTATCCAGGCGAGCCCTATTCAGGCGAGCCCTATCCAGGCGAGCCAGTGTTCGTGCCCGCGCCGGCCCCGCCGCGGCGTCAGGACCCGCTGGCCGTCGTCGTCGGCAACGCCTCGCTGCTCAGCCTCGGCTACTGGCTGCTGCGCCAACGGGCGCTGGCCGTCGTCACCGAGCTAGTTACCCTCGCGCTCGTCATCGTGATGGTCACGTCGGCGCAGACGTGGGCCGAGATCCTCGTGCTCGTCTGGTGGGCGGCGATGGTCGTCCACGGGTGGCTGC
>DASXYE010000213.1:0-8630 GCA_036502695.1 Jatrophihabitantaceae bacterium | reverse complement strand
GCGGGCAGGTTCGGGTCGTGCGTGCCGGCCACCGCAGGCGCGAAGTCGAAGTCGGTCATCTCGTTGTTGAGCAGGAAGCCGCGCCCCGGCACGGTCATGCCGTTGCCGGCGATCTGCTCGATGGTGTTCGTGTAGCTGACGACGTTGCCCCACTTGTCGGCGACGACGAGGTGGTTGGTGTGCAGCCCCTCGTCGCTGGAGCCACCGGCCGCGGCCGTCGAGCACGGCGCGTACGGCGGGTACGGGTTGCCCGGCGCCACGGGCGAGGTCAGCGCCGTGTCGTGCACCAGGCAGCGCCGGGTGGCGGCGAACTTCGGGTCGAGCAGGCCGGGCGGCACGGCCTCATAGTCGGAGTCGCCGATGTAGGCGTTGCGGTCGGCGTAGGCCAGCCGGCTGGCCTCCAGGTAGTGGAACAGCGCCTGGGTCCGCGGCTCGGCCCCGAGATTCCATCCGGACAGGATGTTCAGCGCCTCGCCGACGGTGAGACCGCCGCTGGACGGCGGGGCCATGCCGTAGATGTCCAGCCCGCGATAGTTGACGTGCGTCGGGGCCCGCAGCTTGGCTGTATATCCGCGCAGGTCGGCGGCGGTCATGATGCCGGGGCGGACGGTGAGCGGTGTACCCGACCAGACCGGCGGGTGCTGCACGGTGTGCGCGATGTCGGTGGCCAGCGGCCCGCGGTACAGGTAGTCCGGGCCGTACCGGGCCAGGTCCTGGTAGGTGCGCGCCAGATCCGGGTTGCGCAGCGTCGAACCGACCGGCAGCGGCTGGCCGTCCGGTGTCAGGAACAGCGCCCGGCTGCTGGTGAACGCCTGCAGGTCGGTCAGCGACGTCTGCTCCTGCTGGACGAAGTCCGGGGTGATCGTGAACCCGCGCCGGGCCACGTCGATGGCCGGCTGCAGGTCGGCCCCGAGGCCGCGCCGACCGTACTGGCCGACCGCCTTCGCCCAGGTGGCCACCATGCCCGGGACGCCCACCGACAGCCCCGAGTGGCGGGCCTCCTCGAACGGCAGCGGCTGGCCGGTTGCAGGGTCGATGAACAGCGAGGGAGTGCACGCGGCCGGGCACATCTCGCGGCCGTCGATGGTCACCACCTGATGCGTCTTGGCCAGGTCGATCACCATGAAGCCGCCGCCGCCCGGACCGGCGACGAACGGTTCGGTGACGCCCAGCGTCGAGGCGGTGGCTACCGCGGCGTCGATGGCGTTGCCGCCGGACTTGAGCACGCGCAGGCCGGCCTGGCTGGCGTTGAACTCCGAGCTGGCGACGGCGCCGCCGGTGCCGGTGGCGACCGGTTGCTTGACCGGCGGGGCGGGGTGCGCGGTGGCCGACGGGGTGCCCAGGGCGGCGAGGCACACGCCGACGGCGGCGACGACTGCGATGGCTGGGGGACGCATGGATTTAGCCGTACTCGCGTGGCGCAGTGGTGTCAATCACGCGCCCGCGAGCAACCTGACCGGGGTACCGCGCGACTATCTGTCGTGACCTTGACACCATGTCGGCAACCGACCGGGCCGCTGACGCGTCTACAAGAGACGAGGGTGGTCGAGGGGACGGGTGGTCAAGTGACCTACGGCGGCATACCGGTGCAGGGTCCGGTGCAAGGTCCGGTGCACGCTGCCGACGTGGACGTGCCGACCCTTTATGCGGCGCACTGGCGGGCGATGGTGCGCCTCGCCGTGCTGCTCGTCGACGACGTCCCCACCGCCGAGGACGTCGTGCAGGACGCGTTCGTGGCGCTACACCGGCGCAGCGCCGCATTGCGCGACCCGGCCGCGGCGGTGGCCTACGTCCGCTCGGCGGTGGTGAACCTGTCCCGGTCGGTCGTGCGGCACCGGCAGGTGGTGCGCAAGCACCTGCGGGTGGCCGAGCCCGATCACGTCGACGGCGCCGACTTCCACGTGCTGCTGTCCGCCGAGCATCGCGAGGTGCTGGCCGCCCTGCGCCAGCTGCCCCGCCGCCAGCAGGAGGTGCTGGTGCTGCGGTTCTGGTCCGGACTGTCCGAGCTCGAGATCGCCGAGGCGCTGGGCATCTCGACCGGATCGGTGAAGTCCTCGGCCAGCCGCGGGATGGCCAAGCTTTCGAACATGTTGGGAGGTGTCCGCCGATGAACGACGCCGATCGCCTGCACCAGGCGCTGGACGCCGCCGCCCGGGCCGCCGTCGACGACGCCCGCCGGCCCCCGCCGTTCGACCCCTTTCGTCGCCACCCGGAACCGCCGCCGCAACGCCGGCGCGGCTGGGTGGCTCCGCTGCTCGCGGCCGCCGCGGTAGTGCTCGTCGCGCTGGCCGGAGTCTCCGCGGTGCGGGTGTTCAAGCAGGACCGCAGCGACCACGACGCCGCCGGGCCGCAGCACAGCACCAGCGCGAGCCACGGATCGAAGCCCACGCATCCGACCACGTCCAAGTCGAAGCGGCCGGTGGTGCCGGCCAAGCCGGTGCACGTGAGCCTGTTCCAGGGGGACGGGCAGACGTACGGGATCGGGATGCCGATCATCGCCCAGTTCTCCAAGAAGATCACCGACGCGCACGCCTTCAACAAAGCGGTGACGGTGACGGTGAACGGGAAGCCGGCCGGTGGTGCCTGGTTCTGGGTGCCGTCCAGTGCCGGGTACGCGATGGAGGCGCACTACCGCCCACAGTCGTACTGGCCGGCGCACTCGAAGATCGAGATGACCATGCCGCTCAAGGGCATCACGGCCGGCAAGGGCCTGGCCTTCGACGACAGCCTGACGTTGCAGATCAACATCGGCGCCGCGCACGTATCCACCGTCAACGGCACCAGCGAGAGCATGACGGTGACCTCCGACGGGCAGCCGGTCAAGACGATGCCGGTCTCGCTGGGCCAGGCCAGTACGCCGACCTATCTGGGTACCAAGGTCGTGATGGCCAAGAAGAACCCGCAGCACATGGTCAGTGCGCCGGGCGAGGCCAACCCCTACGCGCTGGACGTGCCCTGGTCGGTCCGGCTGACCAACTCCGGGGAGTTCGTGCACGCCGCCGCGTGGAACACCGGCAACATCGGCTCGCGCAGCACGTCGCACGGCTGCACCAACCTCACCGTGGCCGACGCGCAGTGGTTCTACAACTTCTCCGTCATCGGCGACGTCGTGCAGTACACGAATACCGGCACCAACAACACCATGCCGTCCTGGGACGGCTACGGCGACTGGAACGTCTCCTGGAGCCAATGGCAGGCCGGCAACCTCCTCAAGAACTGATCAGCGCTGCGGCCGTGGGGCACCGTTCTCGGGGGAGAGTTGCGCGGACCTGCCACCGGCGGATGGCTTGCCTGCGAGTTCCGCACACCGCGGTAAACCCCGCGCTGTGCGGAACTCGGGCACAAGTTCCCCATCCGCGGGCTGGCCTACGAGCCCGGGTTGGCCGTTCCGGGCGGCTGAATCAGCGACTCGACCTCGGTGCGCAGCCGGGCCAGCCGGCGGGTCGCCTCGTCGCGTGACCCGTCGGCGACGACCACCTCGAGGTACGCCTTGAGCTTCGGCTCGGTGCCGGACGGTCGGACCACGACGCGTCCACCCGGCCAGGTCAGCGTCAGCACGTCGGCGTCGGGCAACCGGTCGGTGACGGTGACCGGCTCGTCCAGCAGCGTCGACGGCGGCATGGCCCGCAGCCGGCCCATGGTGTCGGCGATGATCGTCAGGTCGTCGACCCGGATGGACACCTGGTCGGTGGCGTAGCGCCCGTACTGCGCGGCCAGCTCGTCCAACCGGCGCGGCAATGACGAGTTCGCTGCCTTCAGCGCGGCCGCCAGCTCGGCGATGAGCAGTGCGGCGCTGATGCCGTCCTTGTCGCGCACCAGCTCCGGCGCGACCGCGTAGCCCAGCGCCTCCTCGTACCCGAACACCAGGTCGGGCGCGGCCCGCGAGATCCACTTGAATCCGGTCAGCGTCTCGGCGTAGCCCACCCCGTGCTCGGCCGACAGGGCTCGCAGCATCGTCGACGACACGATCGTCGTGGCGTAGGTGCCGCGAATCCCCTTGTGTAGCAGGGCATCGGCGAGCAGTACGCCGACCTCGTCGCCCCGTAGCGTCCGCCATACGCCGGCGTCCGGAGCGGCGGTTGACTCCGGAACGGCGACGGCGCAACGGTCGGCGTCCGGGTCGTTGGCGATGACGACGTCGGCGTCGTTGTCACGGGCGAGGGCCAAGGCCAGGTCGAGCGCGCCGGGCTCTTCCGGGTTGGGGAACGACACGGTCGGGAAGTCCGGATCGGGGGCGGCCTGCTGCGGCACCTCGAGCAGCGGCGTGAACCCGGCGGCCTGGAAGACGCGGGTGACTACCTCGGTGCCGACGCCGTGCATCGCGGTATGGACGATGCGGACGTCGCGAGGGCCGTCGTCGATCAGCCCGGCGATCGCGACCACGTAGGCCTGGACGATCTCCTCGCCCAGCGTTGTGTACTGCTGCGACAGGGGAATCTCGCGAGTGGGACCCACCGCGCGGATGGCGGCTTCGATCTCGACGTCCATCGGCGGGACGATCTGCGCGCCGTCGCCGGCGTACACCTTGTACCCGTTGTCCTGCGGCGGGTTGTGCGACGCGGTGACCATGACGCCGGCGGCCGCACCCAGGTGCTGCACGGCGAAGGCCAGCACCGGCGTGGGCAGCAGCCGGGGCAGGACCCGGGCGTCGAAGCCGGCCGCAGCGAAGATCGCCGCCGAGTCGTGCGCGAAGTCGTACGAGCCGTGGCGCCCGTCGTAGCCGATCACCACGATCGCGCCGGGGGTTCGCGCGTTCAGCCAGGCGGCCAGGCCGGCGGCGGTCCGGCGCACCACCGTGCGGTTCATGCCGTTCGGCCCGGCGCGCAGCGGCCCGCGCAGCCCGGCCGTGCCGAACGCCAGCGACCCGCCGAACCGGTCGGCCAGCTCAGTGTCGGCGGCTTCGGAGCCGGCATCGAGCAGGGCCTGCAGCTCGGCGCCCGCCGCGTCGTCCACGTCGTCGGCGATCCAGGCCCGGACGAGCCGGGTCAGGTCGTCCATCGCCGCGCCACCTCGTCGATGCCGTACTCGGGGGTGGCGAATCCGCCGCCGACCAGATCGTCGCTCGGCAGCGGCTCGAAGTCGTCGCTGGGCAGCCGCGAGGTGAACGTCTCGGCGTCGTCGAGGGGTTCGTACCCGATCGCCTGCCCGGCATCGAGCGTCCACCACCGTCGGGTGTTCGCCGAGATTCCCCATACCGTGGCGTACGTCAGGTCCGGGGCGGTCAGTGCGGCCTGGACGAGCCGGGCGCAGTCGTCGGGCGACAGCCACGTGGCGCGGGCCCGGTAGTCGACCGGAGTCGTCTCGCAGGTGCCGATGCGCAGGCAGGCGATCTGCAGGTCGTACCGGTCGGCGTAGTACCGGGCCAGGGCTTCGCCGAATGCCTTGCTGACCCCGTACAAGGTGTCCGGCCGTAACGGCGCATCGGCCGGCAGATCCTCGATGCCGCGCTCGGTGTAGCCCGTGACGTGGTTCGTCGAGGCGTAGACGATGCGCCGCACACCGTGCCGGCGGGCCGCCTCGAACACCTGGAAGGTGCCTTCGATGTTGACGTCGCGGATGACCGGCCACGGCGCCTCGGTCGGCTGGCCGGCCAGGTGCACGATCGCGTCCGTGGGCTCGCCGAGCGCGGTGTCGAGCGCGGCCGGGTCGGCCACGTCGCCCACCAGCCCGCCGTCGAGCGGTTCCCGGTCGAACAAGCGCAGCTGCACGCCGTAGCCCGGCAACCGTTCGCGCAGCATCGCCCCGATCTTGCCGGCCGCCCCGGTCAGCAGGACGTTCATAGCCGTTCGATGACCTGACCGAGCAGTTGACCCATCCGGGTGGCGGCGGCTCGTCCGGCCTCGAGCACTTCCTCGTGGTCGAGCGGATCGCCCAGCCCGGCCGCCAGGTTCGTGACCAGCGAGATGCCGAGCACCTCGCAGCCCTCGGCGTGCGCCGCGATGGCCTCCAGCACGGTGGACATGCCGACCAGGTCGGCGCCGAGCGTGGCCAGCATCCGGATCTCGGCCGGCGTCTCGTACTGCGGCCCGGGCATTGCGGCGTAAACGCCCTCGGTGATGGACGGATCGATCTCGCGCACCAGTTTGCGCAGCCGGGCTGAGTAAAGGTCGGTGAGGTCGACGAACCGAGCCCCCACCAGGGGCGAGGTGAACGTCAGGTTCAGGTGGTCGCTGATCAGCACCGGATCGCCGACCGCGAGCCCGGGCCGCAGGCCGCCGCACGCGTTGGTCAGCACGATCGTCTTGCAGCCGGCTGCCGCGGCGGTCCGCACGCCGTGCACCACGGCCTCGACGCCGCGGCCCTCGTACAGATGGGTGCGGCCGAGGAAGGCGAGCACCCGCTTGCTGGCCACCTCGAGCGAGCGCACCCGCCCGGCGTGTCCCTCGACGGCCGGCGGGGCGAACCCCGGCAGGTCGGTCACCGGGAACTCGTGCGTGGCCCCGCCGAGCGCCTCGACGGCGGGCACCCAGCCCGATCCGAGGACGATCGCGACGTCGTGGTGGTCGGTGGCGGTTCGCTCGGCGAGCGTGGTGGCCGCTTCGCGCGCGGCCTGCATCGGGTCGGTCACGGCTGTCACGACCGGGCAGCCTACGCGGTCCCGTCCCCCGGCGAGTTGTCCGCGCGTCGCGGTGCTAGGACGTCGCGAAGCGCGGACAACTCGGCCGGGCCGTCGTCACCGGTGTGCGTCGGCCCGCTGCTGGCACGCCATGCACAGTGCGGCCTGCGGTACGACCTCGAGCCGCTCGCTCGGCAGCCGCGTGCCGCAGTGCACGCAGGTGCCGTAGGTGCCCAGGCGCATCCGGTCCAGGGCGGACTCGACGTCGGCGAGGGCGAGCTGGGCGCCGCGCAGGATCGTCTCGCGGATCTCCAGCTCGACCTCGGTCATCGTCCACGGCTCGGGCGCGGGTTCGGTCAGCTGGTCGATGCGGAACCGGCGCTGCTCTTCCAGCATGTCGTGCAACATCTCAAGTTGGTCGCCGCTCAGGGTGATCGGGGCGGCGGGGGTGTGGATCATGTCGGGTCTCCTGCCCTGGATGGGATGAAAGCTAAACCTGCTTCCCACCCGGGGGGCCCCGGTTGTGTTCGGCCAGCTGCTCGATCCGAGCCGCCGGTACGGGCGCCGACGCCGTCGCGGCATCGGCGGTGTGCGACGCCAGGACGGTGTGTTCGGCGACGACTACGTCGAACCCGATCGGGTCCTGCATCCGGCTGATTGCCGCGAGCGGACGATGCGGGGCCGGCGCCAGGGCCGCGTGGCCGGTCTTGCCGGACGTAGCGGACGCGGCGTGCGCCGCAGCCGTGGCACTGAGGCCCAGAGCCGTACATAACGCGAGCGCCAGCGCCGAGATGCCGAAACACACGCCGGAGCGCAGTTGCCGGCGGCGCCTGACGTCCATGCCTCTATGAACGCACGGCTCGCTGAGAGTGTTGCCGGTGCCGGGCCGACTCTCAGACGATGCTCAGCCGAATTGCTCACAACGCAGGCGCGGCCGGGGGTCCGGGTGGCACCCTGACGGAATGAGGAGTTCGGAATCCGGCTTCGAGATCGACCCGGTATACCGGCCGGACGATGTCGCCGACGGGTTGGCCGAGCGGCTGGGCGAGCCCGGGCAGTTCCCGTACACCCGTGGCGTCTACCCGACGATGTACACGCAGCGGCCGTGGACGATGCGCCAGTACGCCGGGTTCGGCACCGCCCGCGAATCGAACGCGCGCTACCACCAGCTGTTGAAGGCCGGCACGATGGGCCTGTCCGTGGCATTCGATCTGCCCACGCAGATGGGCATGGACTCCGACGCGGCCCTGGCCTCCGGCGAGGTCGGCAAGGTCGGCGTGGCCATCGACTCGATCGACGACATGCGCCTGCTGTTCGACGGCATCCCGCTCGGCGAGGTGTCGACGTCCATGACGATCAACGCGCCGGCGTCGGTGCTCCTGCTGCTGTATCAACTCGTTGCCGAGGAGCAGGGGGTGGACGGCGCCGCGCTGAACGGCACCGTCCAGAACGACGTGCTCAAGGAGTACATCGCCCGGGGCACCTACATCTATCCGCCCGAGCCGTCGCTGCGGCTGATCGCCGACATGTTCGCGTACTGCCGGGCCGAGATCCCCAAGTGGAACACCATCTCTATCAGCGGCTACCACATGGCCGAGGCCGGGGCGACGCCCGCGCAGGAGGTGGCGTTCACCCTCGCCGACGGCATCGCCTACGTGGAAGCAGCTGTTGCGGCGGGCCTGTCGGTCGACGACTTCGCCCCGCGGCTGTCGTTCTTCTTCGTGTCCCGGACGACGTTCCTCGAGGAGGTCGCCAAGTTCCGGGCGGCCCGGCGCATCTGGGCCCGAGTCATGCGCGACCGGTTCCGGGCGCAGAACCCCAAGTCGCAGATGCTGCGCTTCCACACCCAGACCGCCGGCGTGCAGCTCACCGCCCAGCAGCCCGAGGTGAACCTGGTCCGGGTGTCGGTGCAGGCGCTGGCCGCCGTACTGGGGGGTACGCAGTCGCTGCACACCAACTCGTTCGACGAGGCGATCGCGCTGCCCACCGAGAAGGCAGCTCGGTTGGCCCTGCGTACCCAGCAGGTCATCGCCTACGAGACCGACGTGACCGCCACCGTCGACCCGTTCGCCGG